>JAHHSK010000007.1 GCA_020025255.1 Ruthenibacterium sp.
TTCCGCTGCTGATCGGCAACCTGTTCCAGCAGCTGTATAATATGGTGGACAGCGTGATCGTCGGCCGGTTCGTCGGCAAAACGGCGCTGGCGGCGGTGGGTGCATCGTTCCCGGTGATTTTCCTGCTGTTCAGCCTGTTTTTGGGCATAGGCATCGCGGCGATGATCCTGATCAGCCAGTATTACGGTGCCGGTAATAACCAAAGCGTGCAGGATACCGTGGATACACTGTATACGCTGTTCATTGCGGCGGCGATCCCGATTTCGGTGATCGGGATCCTGATCAGCAAGCCGATCATCCGGCTTATGGCGGTGCCGGCCGATACATTCGAGCAGTGCTGGATCTATATGGTCATCATTTTCGGCGGCATGATCGGCTCGTTCGGCTACAATGCCAATGCGGGAATCCTGCAGGGGCTTGGCGACAGCCGCACCCCGCTTTTGTTCCTGATCATTTCCAGCATGCTGAACGTTGTGCTGGATCTGCTGTTTGTGCTGGTGTTCCACTGGGGTGTTGCCGGGGTTGCGATCGCAACCGTTATTGCGCAGATCTTCAGCTGGGTGTTCGGTATCTTCTACATCAATAAAAAATACCCGCAGATCCATATCAATCCGTTAAAATTCCGCTTCAAAAAGGAACTTGCCGGAAAGATCCTGAAGCTGGGCCTGCCCACCGCAGCGGAACAGGCGATGTTCAGCGTCGGCATCATGGCATTGCAGCGGCTCATCAACGGGTACGGCTCGGCGTTCATGGCGGCGTTCAACAGCGCGGGCAAGCTGGATACGTTCATGTTCATGCCGATCCAAAGCTTTGCAACGGCAGCAACCACGTTTGTGGGGCAGAACATCGGCGCAAACCGCTATGACAGAGTGAACCGCGGTACGCGCGATACTTTGATTTTGTGCTGCACAACCAGTATTGCGCTGGCAGTGCTGCTGCTTCCGGCCGGGCGGCTGTGCATGCGCCTGTTCACAAACGATGCGGCGGTAATCGAATTCGGCTATGGATATCTGGTGCGCGTGCTGCCGTTCTACTGGCTGCAGGCGATCATGTTCGTGTTCAACAGCATCATGCGCGGCGCGGGCGAAGTTCGCGTGCCGATCCTTTCCACGGTATGCGGCCTGTGGATCGCACGTCTGCCGGCGGCCTACCTGCTGGCGCATTATATGGAACCGGTCGATCTGTATTTCTGCTATGCCATAGGCTGGACGCTCGGCATTTTGGTGAGCATGCCGTATTATCTTTCCGGCCGCTGGAAAAATAAATCGCTGGTCGAAACCAAAAAAGAATAAGAATAAAGCAAAAGAGCCTGTCCCCGTTTTACACGGGGACAGGCTCTTTTTGTGTGCGGCAGACGCACGGAAAAACGGAACAAGAAAAGACGGCGCAGATGCGCAGCCCTGTGTGCCGGGGCTTACATGCTTTCCGGCACGGTGATCTTCAGCAGGGTCAGGGCATTGGCGATCACCGTCTTTGCGGCGGTGCACAGCGCAATGCGCGCCTGACGTACATTTTCCGGTGCATCCATAACACGGCAGGAATTATAGAATTTATGATAACGGTTCGCAAGCTCGGTGACATAGCGCGTGATGCGCGCGGGGTCATAGCTTTTGGCGGCGGAAATGATCTCGCCGGGGAAATCGGCAATATGGCGGATCAGTTCTTTTTCCGTGGGTTCGCAAAGCAGCGTCAGGTCTGCATTTTCTGCCCCGACGAAGCAAACGCCTTCCTCCGCCAGCTTTTTCAGGATGCTGCAGATGCGCGCGTGCGCATACTGCACATAATAGACCGGATTGTTGCTGTCCTGCGCAATGGCAAGGTCCATGTCGAAATCCATGACGCTGTCCGGCTCGCGCAGGTTGAACTGAAAGCGTGCGGAATCGATCGGCACTTCGTCCAGAAGCTCGGCAAGCCCGATCGCCTTGCCGGTGCGCTTGCTCATACGCACGGGCTTGCCATCCTGCATCAGGCGCACGAACTGCATCAGCACGATGTCCAGCTTTTCGCCGTCCAGCCCAATCGCATCCATAGCGCCCTTCATGCGCGCCACATGGCCGTGGTGGTCGGCACCCCATACGTCGATCGCGCGGGAAAAACCGCGCACAGCGAATTTATTATAATGATACGCGATGTCTGCGGCAAAATAGGTGGGCACCCCGTTGGCGCGCACCAGCACCTCGTCCTTATCCTCCTGCGAAACCTCGCCGTCCAGCCCCTTGCGCGTGACCTTGTTTCCGCCGTATTTTTCAGCATACTGCATGGAACGATACCAGATCGCGCCGTCCTTTTCATAGGTGGCGCCGCGCGCGGCAAGCTTATCGAGCATTTCCTGAACCGCGCCGGATTCGTGCAGCTGTGTTTCGCTGAACCAGGTATCATAAAAAACGCGGTATTTTGCCATATCGTCCTTCAGCCCCTGCACATTGATCGGCAGCGCGTAATCAACGATCGCTTTTTTCAGCTCTTCAAAATCGGCATTCACATAGCGGTCGCCGTTCTGATCGGCAAATTTCTGTGCCAGAACACGGATGTCGTCGCCCTGATAGCCGTCTTCGGGGAAGGGCACGGCATCTTCGCCGCGGAAGATCTGAAGATAGCGCGTGGCAAGGCTTTTGCCGAATTTCAGGATCTGATTGCCCGCATCGTTGATGAGGAATTCGCGCGTGACATCATAGCCGGCCCAGTCCAGCGCGGCGGCAAGGCAATCGCCCAGCGCACCGCCGCGTGCATTGCCCAGATGCATCGGGCCGGTGGGGTTTGCGGAAACGAATTCCACGTTGATCTTTTCGCCCTTGCCGAAATCGGTGCGGCCGTAGTTTTCGCCTGCGGCATTTGCGGCAAGCACAACATCGGAAAACCATGCGGGGGCAAGGAACAGGTTGATGAAGCCCGGCCCTGCGATCTCCACGCGTTCAAAATGCGTGGAGGAAAGATCGGGCATGGCATCCACAAGCGCCTGTGCGATCTGGCGCGGGGCAGCACCGAACACGCGCGCGCCCGCCATGGCAAAGTTGGAGGCAATATCGCCGTTTTTGGTATCGTTCGGGATCTCCACAACAAAATTCGGCAGCTCGCGCTGTGCAAGCGCGCCCGATTTCATGGCAGCGTGTGCCGCCTGGGTCAAAAGCGTGCGGGCTTCGTCCATGGCAGCCTGCTTGGGGTCAAAGAATGTAAAATCCTGCATATTCAAATCTCCTTTGATTGTTTTCCTGAAAAGACAAGGTGCGCGGTCAGACGACCGGACGCACCGTAATATTTACAAAATTGCGGCTCATCATGGCGGTATCGACATCAAGCGTATAGCTGAAGTTCACGCTGCCGCCCTGTGCGGTAAGAGCGGATTCAATGTCCTCTGCGGCGATGCCAAGCTCCAGCGCGCCGTGGCCGGTTTCATAATGGCATACATGACGTTTTTCTTTTTCGATGATAAGCTGGCTGGCAGCCGGCCCGAAGCGCAGCATGCTTACGCGGTGCGAGCCTTCGACCTTGACGGTGGTGGTGCAGCCGACATAGCCGGTGGCTTCGGTTTCCTGATAGGTGATAAAATAGCTGCCGCTGCGCTGCACAAAGCTGCCGCGCGTTATCAATTCAATTTGATCGGAGTCTCCGTTCTGCTCGATCCTGCCGCGGATCGTAATCAGAAAATCTTCCTTCATTTCATTCATCCTTTACTGTTTGCAAAACGCTGGAATCAATCGGCGGGATAGCCCTCCACGCTGATGCGTGTGACACTGCCGCCGGCATATTCGCCCAAAAACCATTCCGAAAGGCGGGCGAAGCTTTCCGGGGTATCGCTGACAAAATAGCGCGCCGTGCCGTCCGGCCCGCGGCGAAGAAGCCCGGCCTTTTCCAAAGCGGCTTTGGCGGCAAGCGCCGTGCAGCGGCCGGGATCGATCAGCGTCACGCCGGGGCCCATGATCTGCCCGATGATCGGCGCGATCAGGGGATAGTGGGTGCAGCCCAGGATCAGCGTGTCCACATCCGCGGCCTGAATCTGCTTCAAATAATCCTGTGCAACCAAATGCGTCACGGTGTTATCGGCATCGAAATAGCCGTTTTCGACAAGCGGCACGAACAAAGGGCAGGCAACGGCGGTGATTTGTGCCCCCGGCAGCAATCTGCGGATGTGCGCAGCGTAGCTTTGGCTGCGTATGGTCGCCTGGGTGCCGATCACGCCGATGCGCCCCGTGCGCGTGGCGCGTGCAGCCGCCTTTGCCGCGCTTTCCACAACGCCGATATAGGCAACGGGCAGCTTGTCCGTATACGCGGCGGGCAGTGTGCTGCTCACCGTGCCGCAGGCGGCCAGAAGGAACTTGACCTTTTGTTCCAAAAGGAATGCGATATCCTGCTTTGCGTAATGCACGATCGTTTCGGGGCTGCGCGAGCCGTAAGGCACGCGCCCGGTATCCCCGAAATACACGATGTTTTCTCCGGGCAGGATGCGCCGCAGCTCGCGCACGGCGGTCAGCCCGCCCAGGCCGGAATCAAAAACGCCGATCGGCGCTTCAGACGAAGGGAAAAACCGTTCAGCCATTTGCAGCGCCTGACCTTTCCAGCGCAAGCGAGATCAGGCTGTCCAAAAGCCCGGAATAGGTTTCGCCGGCGGCGATCATCATTTTGGGGTACATGCTGATATCCGTAAAGCCCGGAAGGGTGTTGATCTCGTTGAGCAGTACCCGCCCGGTGCCGCGCTCGACAAAGAAATCAACGCGGGAAAGGCCGCGGCAGCACAGGGCGCGGTAGGCCTTCACGGCAAGCGCGCGCACTTCCTCCAGCTTTTCCGGGCACAAATTCGCGGGGATCGCAACCCGGCTTGTGCCGGAAAGATATTTGTCATCGTAAGTATAAAATTCATCGGATGCCAGAATCTCACCGGGCAGCGTGCCGGTGACTTCCTCGTTGCCGCGCACGGCACATTCGACCTCCTGGCCGTCCACAAAGCGTTCAAACAGCACGCGGGTGTCGTGCTGCATTGCAAGCTGCACGGCGCTTTGCAGCTCTTCAGCGTTGTGCGCCTTCGAAATGCCGACCGAAGAGCCGGCGTTGGCGGGCTTTACAAAGATCGGGAAGCCCAGCTTTTCGATGACGCCTGCGGCGATGGAATCGAAATCGGGCAGCTGCCATTTTTCCATGCATTCCCATTCACAGCGGGGGATGCCGGCGGCATCCATAACGCGGTTTGCAATGATCTTGTCCATGCACACCGCACTGCCCAGAACGCCGCAGCCCACATACGGCAGACCCGCCAGTTCCAAAAGCCCCTGCACGGTGCCGTCTTCGCCGTTGCGCCCGTGCAGCACGGGGAAAACAACATCGATCGGGATGCTTCGGCAGCCGCCGTTTTCAAATACAACAAGGCCGTCCAGCCCGCTGCCCGGGCAGAAGGCGGCGGCAAGGTTATCGGGGTGCTGCTCCCATTCGCCGGAAGGCATGGCTTCCAGCGGGCCGCGGTATAAATACCAGCGTCCCTGCCGGGTAATGCCGACGGGCAGCGCCTCGTATTTTTCGGGATCAAGGTTGGAAAGAACGCTCACTGCGCTCTTGCGCGAGATTTCATGCTCGCTGGATACGCCGCCGAACAGGACGGCAACAGTCAGTTTCTTCAAAATACTACACACCTTTCATGCGGCATGGCCCGCATGCTATCACTATATGATACAATCGCAGCCTATATAATACCATATAACACCGAAATTGGAAAGCGAAAAGAACAAAATTTCCCGCCGAAGGCAGACACCGCCGCAAAAAGCCGCAAAACAGCCGAAAACCGGGGCAAAAAGCAAAAAAACTGCTTGACTTCGCCCAAGGCATTGTGGTATCATGGAAGCACCTCTTTTGCAGGTCTTTTTTTTGCGCGCATTTTTCGATGCGCCGCCTGCCGCAAGAGGGAGGCTATTTGATGGAGGTGCCGAAAAATGAGAGTGAAAATCACCCTTGCCTGCACAGAGTGCAAACAGCGCAACTACAACACGAAGAAAAACAAGAAGAACAGTCCCGACAGGCTCGAGATGAAGAAGTATTGCCGCTTCTGCAAAAAGCATACCGTTCACCGCGAGACGAAGTAAGAAAGGCGGACATGCAACATGGCTGATAAAACCAAGAAGAAGTCCAAAGGCGGGTTCGTCGCCGGCGTGAAACGCTTCTTCGGAAGCATCGCTAAGTTCTTCCGCGATACCGTCAGCGAGATGAAGAAGGTTGTTTGGCCCTCGAAAAAGCAGGTTCAAAACAACACGATCATCGTAGCAGTCGTTACAATCGTGGCGGCGGTTGTGATCATGATTCTTGACGCTGTGTTCGGCTTCGGGCTGAATCTGCTGCTTCAGGGTCTGTAAGCATCCGCACAACAGTAAGCAGAAAGCGGGGTTATGACAATGGCAGAAGATCGGGATACCGAGGCACGCTGGTATGTCGTGCACACCTATTCCGGATACGAAAACAAGGTTCATCAGAATCTTGAAACGATTATCGAGAATCGGCGCTTGCAGGATCTGATCCAGGAGGTAATGGTCCCCGTGGAAACGGTGATCGAAACCAAGGACGGCAAGGAACGCGAGGTAGAGCATAAGCTTTTCCCGGGTTATGTGCTTGTCAAAATGGTGATGACAGACGACAGCTGGTACATCGTGCGCAACACGCGCGGCGTAACGGGCTTTGTAGGCCCTTCGTCGAAGCCGATCCCCCTTTCCGATGAGGAAGTGGAAAAGCTTGGCGTAACAGCGCACAGCGCAGCTCTGGATTATGCCGTGGGCGATAATGTCCAGATTGTAAGCGGCCCGCTGGAAGGCTTTATCGGCATTGTGGAGGGCATCGATGCCGAAGCAAGAAAAGTAAACGTCAAAGTCTCGATGTTCGGCAGAGAAACGCCGGCAGAAGTGGATTTTGCACAGGTGAAACCCCTGTAATGTCCCCGCAGGCAGCATGCCTGCAAGAATATTTATTTCCGATAAGAACCGTGCACGCAGCGTGCGCAGTTTCTTATAGAGCGTGGGAAGGATTATCGCACGCTCGTGGGAGGGCTTCGGCACCCTGCCGCTGCCCGCAACTAACCACAATTTTTGGAGGTGCACAAAATGGCTCAGAAAGTAACGGGGTATATTAAACTCCAGATTCCGGCCGGCAAAGCAACCCCGGCTCCCCCTGTTGGTCCGGCGCTTGGCCAGCACGGCGTGAACATCATGGCGTTCACAAAGGAATTCAACGAGCGTACACAGAAGGATATCGGTTATCTGATTCCTGTCGTCATTACGGTCTACGCGGATCGTTCCTTCAGCTTCATCACAAAGACGCCCCCCGCAGCAGTTCTTATCAAGAAGGCTGTCGGTGTCGAGAGCGGCTCCGGCGCTCCCAACAAGACAAAGATCGCGTCGATCACCAGAAAGCAGCTGGAAGAGATCGCTGCAACCAAGATGCCCGACCTGAACGCTGCCAATCTGGATACGGCTATCAGCATGATCGCCGGTACCTGCCGCAGCATGGGCGTCACGGTCACCGACTGAGACTGTCCGCATAACGACCTTACCAAATAGTGGGAGGATCATTCCGTATTACCACAGGAGGATACTATGAATCACGGTAAACATTATGTCGACAGCAAAAAGCTTGTCGACCGCACAAAGCTGTATGACAGCGTAGAAGCTCTGGAACTGTGCTGCCAGACCGCAAAGGCAAAGTTCGACGAAACCGTTGAGCTGCATGTCCGTTTGGGTGTTGACAGCCGTCACGCAGACCAGCAGGTTCGCGGTGCAGTTGTTCTGCCCCACGGCACAGGCAAGAATGTCCGCGTTGTTGCAATCGCCAAGGGCGATGCGGCAAAAGCAGCACAGGCTGCAGGCGCAATGATGGTCGGCGATATGGATATCGTCGAAAAGATCCAGAAAGAGGGCTTCGTTGATTTCGACGTTCTCGTTACGACCCCGGATATGATGGGCCTTGTCGGCCGTCTGGGTAAGATCCTTGGACCGCGCGGCTTGATGCCGAACCCCAAGGCAGGTACGGTTACCCCGGATGTGGGCCGTGCTGTTACCGAGGCTATGGCTGGTAAGATCGAGTATCGTCTCGATAAAGCAAACATCATTCACGTTCCGGTCGGCAAGGTTTCCTTCGGCGCAGAAAAGCTGAACGAAAACCTGCAGGCTGTCATGGGCGCGATCGTAAAGGCAAAGCCGGCCGCTGCAAAGGGTCAATACATCCGCAGCGTAACCGTTGCTTCGACCATGGGCCCGGGCGTTAAGCTCAACGGCGGCAAATTCGGCGCATAAGGCATTTGGGATTTGCCCGGCAGGGCGCACCGCGGCACATGGATCGTAACATGTGCCGCAAAGTTCCCGCAAAAAAAGGGAACGGCATAAAAATTCTTGACAAGCAGGTTTTTTTGTGCTACAATAATAAAGCTGTTTTAAAGACAGCAGGTGTTGATGCATAAAGGGTTTCGACCCACCTGCCGAGAAACGCGAAAAACATTTGTATTTTTCTGCCTCTTTCTCGCACGGGAAAGAGGCTTTTTTGTATCTCGTAGGTAGAATTGAAACGAGGTGAAACGAATTGCCCAGTGAGAAAATTTTGAGCGAAAAGCAGGCGTATGTTGCTGCTCTGCGTGAAAAGATGCTGAACTCGGTTGCCGGCGTTGTTGTCGAATACAAAGGCATCACCGTAGAGGATGACACAAAGCTGCGCGCAGAACTGCGTGAAGCAGGCGTTGAGTATGCTGTTGTAAAGAACACCATGCTGCGTCTCGCCATTAAGGATTCCGACCTCGCAGGTATGGAGGATGCCCTGAAGGGTTCCACCGCGATTGCGATTTCCAAGGAAGACCCCATTGCAGCTGCCCGCATCCTGAACAAGTTTGCAGAAGGCTCCAAGAAAGGCTTTGCGTTGAAGTCCGGTTATATGGACGGCAAGGTTATGAACGTGGACGAAGTGAACGCGATTGCCAAGCTGCCCGATTACAAAGGCATGCTGTCTATGTTCGCAGGTGCTCTTACCAGCACTCTCAGCGGTCTGGCGGTTGCAATGCAGGCTTATGTCGACAAGCAGGAGGAGCCCGCTGCATAAGCGCTCCCCGGCAAACGGTTAAAAACAACTACAAATCATAATAAAAATTGGAGGTATTACCATGGCTTCTGAGAAAATCACTGCCATTATCGACTCTATTAAAGAGCTGTCCATCCTTGAGCTGAAAGAACTCATCGACACCTATTGCGAAGAATTCGAAGTTTCTGCTGTTGCTGCTGCTCCGGCTGCTGCCGCTGCTGCTCCCGCTGCAGAAGAAAAGACCGAATTCGACGTCGTTCTGGCTGAAGTCGGCGATCAGAAGATGGCTGTTATCAAGACCGTTAAGGAAGTTACCGGTCTGGGCCTGAAGGAAGCAAAGGCTATCGTTGACGGCGCTCCCAAGACCCTGAAGGAAGCAGTTGCTAAGGATGCAGCTGAAGACATGAAGAAGAAGCTGGAAGAAGTCGGCGCAAAGATCGAACTGAAATAAGTTTGTTTTTTGTAAGACCCTGTCCCATTTCGGGACAGGGTCTTTTCTTTTTTTATAAGGCCTTTGAGCCGCATCGCACAGGACATCATGCACCGAGCCCAAAGCGGCAGCAGGGCAGATGCAGCATACGCCGGTGCAGGGTGAAGATGCAAAAAACCGCTCCGATCCATTCGGCTAATCCGATACAGATGGAATTTGAACCGATGTGCGGATTTTGAACGCAAAAAATGAACAAAACAGCATATTTGCGAGTTGTGCACGGCATCACAGCCGGATATACTGGTAGAAAAAAGAGAGAGGATATATCGATATGGATTTGACAAAAAGGATGCTGCCCGCTCCGGTGCAGGGGGGCTTGCACATGGAAGGCTACTGGGTGTGGTGCGGCTCCGCAATAAAAGCAGAGGATGGACGGTATCATCTGTTTGCATCGCGTTGGAAAAAAGATCAGCCGATGCACCCTGGCTGGCTGTTTGGTTCGGAAATCGTGCGTGCGGTTTCGGATGTGCCGGAAGGGCCATATCAGTTTGAAGAGGTAGTGCTTTCATCGCGCGGACATCAATATTGGGATGGTATGGCCGTCCATAATCCGCATATAACGCGGTATCAGGATACCTATCTGTTATATTACATCGGGACAACCTGGCCGTTCCCCAAGCCCGCGGGGAAGGATCGAGTGGCGATCGAGGATGTGCGCACAGATGTTGCGCGCGCCAATAAACGGATCGGGCTTGCGTGGTCGAAAAGCATTTACGGCCCATGGCACAGAAGCAACGAGCCGATCTTGAAGCCCAGACCGGAATCGTTTGATAATCTGTATGTGACGAATCCGGCACCGTGCTTTCTGGCTGATGGGCAGGTGGAGCTGCTGTATAAGAGTGCGGGGGTACGGCAGGATCCGGATAAACCGGGCGGGCATATCCATGGGGCGATGCAGTTCGGCTTGGCCCACGCTGCATCCTGGAACAGCGAATACCGTGCCTGTCGGAACGAACCGATTTTTTCCGAAGAGCTTCTTATGGAAGACCCTTTTTTGTGGAGGGATGAGGCAGGCTTTCATATGATTGCAAAGGATATGACCGGGAAAATATGCGGGGAAAAATACGGAGGTGTCTATGCTCATTCTGCGGATTGCCGCAGCTGGAGCGCAGAGGTCGGCCGGCTGGCCTATTCCCGACGGGTATTGTTCGATGATGGCTCGATCCGCACCCTTGGGAATCTGGATCGCCCGTTTATCCTGTTCGAGGAAGGAAAGCCGCGGTGTCTGTTCTTTGCGGCATCGAACGGAACGGAAAGCTTTTTGGATGCAACAGATACCTGGAATCAGACCATTCCTCTGCGATAAGAACTGCGGTAAAACCCGGCAGCCGATGCAAAACAGGCGGGGTTCAAAAAAGGAATAAGGTATAATTTACGAAACAAGCAGGGCTTTGTACAAGGACAGTAAGGCTAAAATTCATGGATTAGTACAAGTTTTATACCATAGGAATCGAAGTGCTTTACAAGGGGGAATGGGCAGTATAGAATGAAAACGCCCGCAGAAAACTGCGGATCATATTATGTAGAAATGATAAGAGGTGCTTGAGAGATGGACAAGTTTGCACAAATTGCGGCAGGAGGGATTCAGGGAAAGCTGGATCTGCTTACCGTGCCGGCTCCCCGTCCGTTGCCGAAAGAATGCCTGACTTTAAAAAGCTGCAAGGAAGAAGCTTCGGCGCTTTTGCGTAAAATGGAAACAGAAGACGAGCTGCGGGAGGCACTGGAGGAAAAAAGAAAATGGGCACAGCCGTTTCTTGAGGACCGTGCACCGAAGCTGGAATCGACCCGCACAAGTCAGGAGCTGGAAGTATTTCGGTATCAGCCGAAGCAGGGTGCACCCTGGCAGGAGATCACGATCCCGTATTACGGCGGCCCGCTTGGGGCGGTAAGAAGCACGCTTGAAACAGAATTTGAATTATCGGGATTTTGCGGGCGGCGTGTGTTTGCCGTGATCCGGGGTGCTGATTACAAAGCGCAGGTCTATGTGAACGGTAAGCTTGCGGGAACGCATGAGGGCTTTTTTGCTACCTTTGAGTTTGATGTGACAGAGCTGGTGCAGGAAGGCAGAAATGAACTGCGCATTTATCTGGATAATGATTTTGTTCAGATGGGCAGCGTGGATGAAACCGATCCCGTGCGGAAATTCGGGGATAAGATCTATGCCGCAACCGGGCCGGGCTATGACGATCCGGAAATCGGCTGGCATCATTGTCCGCCGGGAATGGGGCTTTTGGATGGCGTATCCATAGAAACGCGCTCTCCGGTCTATCTGAAGGAAGTATTCGCCCGGACACTGGAAAATGAGATGGAATTCTGGATCGAGGCAGGAAGCAGCCTGTATGATCCGCAGACCGTCAGCTTTGATATTTCGATATATGGGCAGAATTTCGAGCAAATCGTGGCAGAGCATGTGCACTTTCAGCCATCTACCGGAAAACAGCTTGGCTTGGGCGATACGTTTTCGGAAGTGAATGCAAGAAGAGAGGGAACACTGGATGCGGTGCTGCCGCAGCCCCTTTATAAGGGGCAGAACCGATATAAATGGCGGCTTGCAGCGCAGCAGCTGCGCTGGTGGGAGCCACAGACGCCATGGCTGTATCAAATCCAGGTTCGGATGCTGGATGAGCACGGCAGAGTTTTGGATACGATCGCACAGCAGTTTGGCCGGCGCACCTTTACGCAGGATCTGGAAGGCGAACGAAAGGGAATGTTCTATCTGAACGGAAAGCCCATTCGTCTGCGCGGCGCCAACACTATGGGCTTTGAACAGCAGGACGTGCTTCGCCGGGATTATAAGCAGCTGGTGGATGATATCCTGCTGGGCAAGCTGTGCAACATGAATTTCTGGCGTTTGACCCAGCGGCCGGTGCAGCAGCAGATCTATGAGCTTTGCGACCGCCTGGGGCTGCTGATCCAAACGGATCTGCCCTTGTTCGGCTGTCTGCACAGAGATAAATTCTGCGAAGCGGTTCGTCAGGCAGAGGAAATGGAGCGTCATATCCGGCGGCATCCCTGCTGCATCCTGGCAACGTATATCAATGAACCGTTCCCCAATGCCTATAACGCCCCGCATATGAATCTGGATCGGGATGAACTGGAACGCTTTTTCGAAGCGGCGGATATCGTGGTGCGCATGAACAATCCGGACCGAGTGATAAAGCATGTGGATGGCGACTATGACCCGCCTTCCAAAACCCTGCCGGATAACCACTGCTATCCGATGTGGTACAACGGCCATGGAATCGACATCGGCCGTCTGCACAAGGGGTACTGGATGCCGGTGAAGCCGGATTGGTATTACGGCTGCGGGGAATTCGGCTGCGAGGGATTGGAATCATGGGAACTGATGAAGGATTGTTACCCGAAAAGCTGGCTGCCGGAAAAAGGCCTGACGGATCGAAAATGGCACCCCAGCCAAATCGTAGATGAGCAGACCTCTGCATTTTATCATTTCTTCTACGATCGGCCGGATACGGTGGAAAAATGGATCGAGGAAAGCCAGGATTTTCAGGCGCTCGCTACCCGGATGATGACAGAAGCCTTCCGGCGGGATGACCGAATGGTGACTTTTGCAATTCATCTGTTCATTGATGCGTTCCCTTCCGGCTGGATGAAAACCATTATGGATTGCCAGCGCCGTCCCAAAAAGGCATATTTTGCATACCGGAATGCACTGGAGCCCTTGATGCTGAGTCTGCGTGCGGATAAGACCCATTTCTTTGCGGGACAAACCGCGAAGGCGGAAGCGTGGGTCTGCAACGATCTGGATGAAGAAAGCAGTTACTGCCTGCGCTATGAACTGATCGACAACGGCATCGTCATTGCATCGGCAGAACAGCAGGTGACAGCAGGCTCCTGCACCTCATCCTGCCAGAGTGTTGCAGAATTTATCCTGCCGGATACATCAGAGCGCAAAACATTGCAGCTGCGCGGCATGCTGCTTCAGAACGGGGAATGTGCGGCTTGGAACGAGCTGCAATATGTGGTGTTCCCGTGCTGTGAAGCACATAAGCCGATGATCGTTCGCACCATGCAGGAAGTGACGGACGCCGATTTGCAGGAAGCATACAACGGCAAGCTGCTGTGGATCGATAAAATGGAACCGGGGCTTTACCGGATAGGGGATATCGAAGTTTGTGTCAAGACAAGCGGAATGGCACCGATGCATTTTGCAAGCGCAAAAACCGGGCATCCCTGGGTGCAGGGTCTGCAGCCGGATGATTTCCGCCACTGGTACAGTGCAAAGGAGGATCAGATCGTGCCGCTCGCAGAAAGTACTTTTGCTGCGGGGGGCGATTTCCGAACGGTGCTTTCCAGCCGGAATCTGGATAAAAACGGAACATGGCAGGAAGAAGCCCTGCTCAGCGAACGGGAGTGCGGCCGGGGCCGTGTGATCCTTTCTGCTCTTTCGTATCAGCAGCTGCTGGATAATCCGGCGGGACAGATCGTGTTATCCCGAATCACAGCAGCAGAATCCGAAGCACAGCCTTGATAGGATAGTGCATCGAAAACAAAAAGGACAGCCGCAGAAACTTGATTTCTGCGGCTGTCCTTTTTTAAGTGCGGCAATCGGCGGCCCGTTAGGAATCGGAATCAATAACCGAGGTACGGAAGAGGTTCGGGCTGATGCCGTATTCGTTTTTGAAAAGCGGATAAAAATATTTTGTATTTTCAAATCCGACGCTTTTGGCAATGGATTCGACCGATTTGTTGGTTTCCAGCAGCAGCTTTTTGGCCTTTTCCAGACGAAGCAATTTGATGTAAGAGGAAATTGATTCGCCGGTTTTCTGCTTGAAAATGCGGTTGAGATAGGCGACCGACACATGAAATTGATCCGCTATGGATTTGCTGGAAAGTTCGGGATCGGAATAGTTTTTATCAATAAACTCCTGCACGTTTTTTGCATAAAGCCCGGAGGAGCTGCGTTCCCCGGATTCAATGGTTAAGATGATCTCCCGAACCTGATCGGATATGAGGCTTTGCGCCTGCTGCAATGTGTATGCAGAGGAAACCTGATTGTAAAAGACATAATAATTTATGGCAGGGAAAGAGGGGCAGGTGCTGCTGATGCGCTTGAACATCGGCAGCAGTTTGGAAAGGAATACCGTAATGGAGGTTTCGGCAGCTTCCCAGGTATAGCCTGCAAGGGATTCAAACCAAGCATCCAGCATCGTACTGCATGCGGGCCATTCGCAGGTGCGGATCAGCGCTTCCAACCGGGCAATATCCGGCGAGGGACATATTTCCGTTACAAGCTCATCCGAAGAGAAGGAATCGCTGTAAAGAATGCATCCGGAAGGATGGAAGAATTTATAGCCGGAAAGCTCCTGCAGGGCCTGCATGGAGCTGCACATGGAACGGGGCTTTTTAAAGGAAGAAGAAAGGAAAAAGGAAAGTGTCAGATCAAAATATTGTGCAAATGTGGTTTGAACCTGCGAAAGAAGTACGCTGTTTACCACAGGGGATGCGTTATGGGGGAATGAAAACAAAAACGCGATGCCGTTTTGATCGAAGGGAAGATCCTTGACGGTTACATCCTGATCAAACAATTCATGGATGACATTGGCAAGGGCAAAGCAGATGAGCCCCTGGTCGCTGATCTGGTTTTCGGATTCGGTGCAGGAAGGGAACCATTGTGCATATACCAGAACAAAGCTGTCGCCCTTTTTGTAGGGCAGTTCTTCGGCTTCGCACTTTTCCCAGAATTCGTCATCGGTATATTTATCTTGGAGCAGCTGGCTTTTTAAAAAGTTTTCCTGATAAATGGACTGACTTTGCTTTTTGTAGGAAAAGAGTGACTGTATTTTGGAGGTGCGCTCGGAAATGCGCTGGTTGATTTCTTCGATTTCGTCTTCGCATGCAGGGGCAGACGGTTCTTCGGTATCATCTTCGGATAACGTGCTGCGGATACGGTCAATGGGGGAATACAGATTGGAGCTGATGCGCCAGTTGACCAAAGCGGCAATGAGCCCAACCAGGAAAACAATCCCAAGAAAGGTGAAAAGATAAGTGGAAAAATTGGCCGATACATCGCCGTGCTCTACAAAAGAAACCATTTGCAGGTTGCGATACGGGTCTTCCGTGACCTGAAAATGGTACAGGCGGCCATCCAAAAAGGCATTGAAGCTGCCGGTCCAGTGATGCTCATGCAGGGTCTGCTGTATTTTTTCACCCACAGAAAGCAGTTCGCTGTGAGAATAGCTTCGATACAAAGTCTGCTGTTTGTCATAAAAGACAAGATAGTTGGAAATATCGTCCTCATAGGAAAGAGAGTTCGGGCTGAGCATGGAAAACAATTCATTTACATCCAGATTGATGATCATAAAATTTCCATTGCCGATCGAATGGACGGCCGTAAGCACCTGAACCGGCTGGGGGTTGTATGGAGAATGCGGGATGCGGCGGGGCTGAAAGGAATGGGGAAAAAGGCGGCCGGATTCAATTTGTGTGCGAAGCTCTGTGTCATAAAAGGAATGGGTGTCGCTGAAGGTCAGCTCCGTGCCGAACATATAGATCTTATCGTTTTCAGCATTGTATAAAAGCATGGAATGGATGTTGGGGTTTTGCGTTATAAAGCAGTCAATATCCTTCATGGCCCAAAATTCTGCGGATACATCATTGAAGTTGGGGGTCAGCAGCCGGATGCCGCTGCGCGAGGAGTGTGTTTTGAGACAAAGGACCTGGCTGGCATCCATTTCCTTATTCACACTGGAGTAGGCATCGTCCATAAAGCGGGCCATGACGGTATTTAAGTACGAAATCGAAATATGCTGAAAAGCAGCATATAAAACGATCATTGCCAGCAGCAGAAGGGCAAAGCTTGAAATGTATACTGTTCTAAAAATTTTGCGGAAATGCTTGGATTGCCAGTGCGGCACCTTCATAATCAACGAACCTCCAGACAGATATCACAGGGATGTAAATGTTCTTTTATTATACACAATCGTATAATAAATTCCAGAGCATTGCAACGAAACGGCCTGAAAATACAGCTTATTGAACCAAATAACCGGTTTTTAAACCGCATTTCTGAACTGAAAACGTTATTTGAGACTTGAAGATGATACAGGGGTGAGATATGCTAAGGACAGCGAAGGCGGATACGGTTTGCAATGCAGCTTCGAACGGTATCCGGCACAACTTCTTCCGCTGAGCTGTACGGAAGAAGGATGCATCCTATCGGGGGCCTGCCGAACAAAGAGCAGGCACCGCGGCAGGATACAGGATCGATTTGTTCAGACAGTTTTGAAGGAGGAAGACAACAAGTGAAGAAAAAGTTAATAGCCTTGATGATGACCTGTCTTATGATGGGCAGTGCTCTGGTTGGCTGCGGTTCCAATCCCGCATCCGGTGAGCAAAGCTCCGGTTCGCAGTCTGGCTCTGCGGAGGAACCGGTGGAGATCATTTGGTTTGTAAGAAATGACATGCCCGAACATTATGATGAGGTCATGGCAGCCGTCAACGAAAAGATGAAAGCGGATATCAACATGACGCTGGATCTGCGGTTCATTTCTCCCGGCGATTATAACGATAAGATGCAGATGACCATGGCAGGCGGCGATGAATGGGATCTGTGCTTCACTTCCCACTGGGCCAACAACTATGTAAATGCAGCCGGTAAGGGCGCGTATCTGGAATTGACCCCGGAGATGCTCAAGGAAAATGCACCGCATGTCATGGAGACGATTCCGGAAAAATTCTGGGATGGCATCCGCATCAACGGCAATCTTTACGGCATGATGAACTATCAGGCAATGTACGATCAGTGCGGCTTCTGGTTCGATAAGCAGGCGATCGAGGAGCAGAACATCGATCTGAGCACGGTTAAGGACTGGGATTCCCTGAATGCAGTTCTGGATACCCTGGCAAAGGCATATCCCGATAAGTACGCAACCCGCGGCGGCGGCGCAATGAGCGCAGAAGGCTTTTTCAGAAAAGAATGGCTGTCTCCGGTTATGAACTATCCGTGGCTGTGCTACAATCCCGAAACAAAAAAGATCGAAAATGAATATTTCTTTGAAGAAAACAGCGAGTTCTACGAGAATGTCAAGCTGTGGAAAGACAACAACTGGACACCGGCAGACGCAGCGACACTGAAAGATGAAAACACCCTGATCAACAGCGGAAAGATTCTTTCCCGTTACAGCCGCAACAAGCCCGGCGTAGAAGCTGCACTGAAGGCGGCAAGCGGCCGCGATCGGATCCAGCTTGTGCTCAGCGAGCCGTGCGTCAATACTATGGCAGCACAAAGCACGATCACCGCAGTGAACGTCAATTCCAAGCATCCGGAAAAGGCAATCCAGCTGTTCGATTATGTGTTCAGCAATAAGGAAGTTGCCAATATGCTGTTCTTCGGTCTGGAAGGACTGGATTATGAGCTGGTAGACGGACGCGTAAAACGTTTGGAAGGCTGCTGGAAGGTTCCGCAGTGGGAATTGGGCAACCAGTTCAATGCAATGCTGACCGTGGAAGATCCGGAAGGCGTATGGGAAGAAACCATTAAGGGCAACGAGGAAGCTACTTTGGATGCACTGTTCGGCTTTGTTCCCAACCGTGAGCCGATCGAAACCGAACTGGCTACCTGCGAAGCGATCTGGGCCGAGTACAAGGATATCCTGATGTGGGGTCTGCGCGATTATCAGGAAGTTGTACCCGAAATGCTTTCGAAAATGCGCGAAGCAGGGCTTGAAAAAATCACCAGCGAACTGCAGACACAGGTTGATGCATTCCTGGCAGGAAAGTAAAAGTAATCCCCAGAAGCGGGCGTGAGTTTCTCGCGTCCGCTTTTTTTAGGCCAAAGGCGATGGCTGGAAAGGATGGTTTCAATGTTTAAGGTGAAAAAAGCTGCTCCTGGGTATCCGAAAACTGCGGGGAAGCTGGGGAACGGCCGATCCCAGAACATGGGGCTGCTTGCAATGGCGGCGCCGATGATGATTGTGGTCACTATATTTTCATATCTTCCGATAGGCGGACTGATCGTTGCATTTAAAAAGTACAGTTATCGTGATGGCATTATGGGAAGCCCGTTCTGCGACCCATGGTACAAGAACTTCGAGTTCCTGTTCAAATCCCCGGATACGGTGCGTATCATTCGCAACACACTGCTTTATAACCTGGCGTTTATTGTGCTGACACTGGTTATTTCAGTAGCCCTTGCGGTTTTGCTGAATGAGATCAAAAGCAGAAAAGCGCTGAAGTTTTATCAGACTACGATGTTTTTCCCCTATTTCTTATCTTGGGTCGTGGTTTCTTATGTCGTATATGCATTCCTTAACCCGCGCCTTGGGTATCTGAATGCGATTGCTGCCAAAGCCAATGGGCAGACGCTGGACTGGTATAATACGCCCAACGTGTGGATCGGGATCATTATTTTTGCCCAGATCTGGAAAACGGTGGGTATGAATGTGCTGATGTATTATGCCAGCCTGCTGAGTGTGGATACCTCTTATTATGAAGCGGCGGCCTTGGACGGCGCTTCCAAATGGCAGACGATCCGGTATGTTACGCTGCCGTTCCTGTATCCCATGATGATCATTCTTACGATTCTTGCTGTGGGAAAAATCATGAATTCGGATTTCGGCCTGTTCTATCAGCTGCCTATGGATTCAAAAACGCTGTATGCCACAACCGACGTTCTGGAAACCTATGTTTATAGGGCATTGATCCAAAACGGCAATATCGGTATGAGTTCAGCGGCAGGCTTTCTTAAATCTGTGGTTGGATTGATCCTGGTGGTATTTACAAACTGGATTGTTAAGAAAATCAACCCGGATTATGGTCTTTATTGATCGGAGAAAGGAGCAACTCAAGTATGATCGTCGATAAAAGAAAAGAACGCATAGGAAACTTTTTCCTGCATGCATTTTTTATTCTGCTTTCCTGCATTTTTATCATTCCGCTGCTGTCAGTGGTTTACATTGCATTTACCAGTGAGGAATCCATCAGCGCGAACGGATATCCGTTTTTCCTGCGGGAGCTGGATTTTACCGCTTTTCGTTATGTGCTGGATAATCCGGAAACGATCCTGAATGCCTATAAGGTAACGATCATTGTATCGTTCGGCGGCACGCTGCTGTATCTGCTGATTTCTTCCATGGCGGCGTATGCAATTTCCAGACCGAACTTCAAGTATAAGCGTCCGGTCACCTTTTTCTTCTTCTTTACGATGCTGTTCAATGGCGGCTTGGTTCCCAGCTATATCCTGATGTCCAATGTCCTGCACCTCAAAAATACATACTGGGCAATGATTTTCCCGCTGCTGGTGAACGTATGGTATCTGATCATGCTCAAGACCTTTATGTCGGATATCCCCAATGAGATCATTGAATCGGCACGCATCGACGGG
Source organism: Ruthenibacterium sp. (assembly GCA_020025255.1). Classification (GTDB taxonomy): domain Bacteria; phylum Bacillota; class Clostridia; order Oscillospirales; family Ruminococcaceae; genus Ruthenibacterium. Next base: position 19,866 of record JAHHSK010000007.1, read on the forward strand.
GCCGGGAACTGGACGATATACAGCCGCTTCGTATTGCCGCTTTCCAAGCCGGCCATGGCCACCGTCGGCCTGCTTACGCTGCTTGATTACTGGAACAGCTGGCAGCCGGCCATGCTGTATATCGACAAAAAGGATATGTATCCGCTGCAATACATGCTTCAGGTCATGCTGCGCAACATCATCGAGATACTCAAGGATATGCAGAACAATGCACCGGGGGTTGCCATAGGAAATATCCCGACAGAAAGCACACGTATGGCAATGTGTATCCTGGCGGTGGGCCCGATGCTGTTTATATTCCCGTTCTTCCAAAAGTATTTCACACGCGGCCTGACCGTAGGCGCAGTCAAGGGATAACCGCCGGCAGAGCGTATCTGTGACAGGAATCAGAAAGGAAGGATTCAGTTGAATAGCAAGCATAAAGTGGTAACTGCCATTTTGATCGGAGCAGGGCAGCGCGGTGCGCAGGTATACGGCGAATACGCGCTGCAGCATCCGAACGAGATCCGGTTTATTGCCGTGGCAGAGCCGGATGAAGAAAGGCGCAGTGCCTTTTGCCGCGACCACGGCATCCCGGCTGAGAACGCCGCCGAGGATTGGCCGGAACTGTTGAGCAGACCGAAAATGGCAGACTGTGTATTTGTCTGCACGCAGGATAACAGTCATATTTCCCCCGCAATGGCAGCGCTGGATAAAAATTATCATGTTGTTATGGAAAAGCCGATGAGCCGCTGCGGCGAGGAGCTGCGGGCGCTGCAGGCAAAGGCGCAGGAAAAGAATCGACTGGTGACGGTGTGCCATGTGCTGCGGTATACTCCGTTTTTCAGCAAAATACATCAGATCCTGAATTCCGGCGTTCTGGGCAAAGTATATGCGATCCAGCAGATCGAAAACGTGGGCTTTTGGCATCAGGCGCACAGCTTTGTGCGGGGCAACTGGCGCATAAGCGAGGAAACCAGCCCCATGATCCTTGCAAAAAGCTGTCATGATATGGATATCCTTCTTTGGATGGCAGACAGCCGCTGCACAAAAGTTTCTTCGTTTGGAAGCCTGTCGCACTTCAAGCCGGAAAATGCACCGGCAGGAGCGCCGCTGCGCTGTCTTGACGGATGCCCGCATGAGGATGTATGCCCGTACAATGCGGAATACATCTATCTGAAAAGCAAAGGGGTCCATGTGCCGGTGATCCGCAAGGTGGTGAGCTTGGAGGATACGGATGATTCCGTGCGTCAGGCCCTGCGGACCGGCCCGTACGGACGCTGTGTGTACCATTGCGATAACGATGTTGTGGATCATCAGGTGGTAAACCTGCAATTTGAAAATGGCATCACGGCATCCTTTACCATGTGTGCATTCACATGGGACGGCGGCCGCACGGTCAAGATCATGGGCAGCGAGGGCATGCTTACCGGGGATGTGGAAAAGGATACCATTGAAGTGACGCGTTTTGTAAACGGAGAAACGACGGTCATTCATTTGAATGTGGATCCGCAGGGACATTCCGGCGGGGACCGCGGATTTATGCGGGACGTTGTGCGGCAGATGCAGTCGGATGGGGAATATACCGGACGCACTCTGGTTTCCACATCGGTGGAAAGCCATTTGGTCGCATTGGCGGCAGAAGAATCGCGAATCACCGGAAAAACGATCGAGATGGAGTCGTTTTCCTGAAAAAATAAGGGGCTTGCGCTATCCCGTTCCAGGATGCCGCAAGCCCCAAACGGATTGAACAAGGAACAGGGGGAAGCAGATATGCCGATGAAAATGGGCTTTCGCTGGTATGGAGAAGGGAATGACCGGATTTCGCTGGCGGATATCAAACAAATTCCCGGCGTGGATACGATCGTATGGGCACTGCATCATAAAATGCCGGGGGAGATCTGGACAAAGCAGGAGATTGCTGAAGTAGAAAAACAAATCAAAGCGTATGGCTTTAATATGGATGTGGTGGAATCGGTCAATGTGCATGACGATATCAAGCTCGGTGCGCCTACACGGGATCGATACATCGAAAACTATAAGCAATGCATCCGCAATCTTTCCCAATTCGGAGTCAAGGTCATCTGCTATAACTTCATGCCGGTTTTCGATTGGACGCGTACCGATTTGTTTCGTCCGCTTCCGGATGGCTCTACGGCCATGTTTTATGAAAAAAATCGGATCCAAAGCGACTATAAGGCAATGGCAGAGTATATTCTGGGCTTTACGGAAACATATCATATGTCCTTTCCGGGCTGGGAACCGGAGCGCATGGCAAAGCTGGATGAATTGTTTACGGCATATGCCGATATCGACCATGAAAAATTATGGGAAAATCTGCGGTATTTTCTGGAAGCGATCATGCCGACATGCCGCGAATGTGATGTGAAAATGGCGATCCATATGGATGATCCCCCTTGGGATATTTTCGGATTGCCGCGGCTGTTGGTCAATGCACAGAGCATTGAACGATTCCTGACAATGGTGGATGATCCGTATAACTGTCTTACCCTTTGCTCCGGTTCGCTGAATGCAGACCCCGCCAACAAGGTTGCGGATGTGGTGCGCAGACACTGTGACAGGATCGCATTTGCCCATATCCGCAATGTAAAGCATTATGCCAACGGTGATTTTACAGAGGTTTCGCATCGCGACTGCGACGGGGATACCGGCATACTGGAAATCCTGAAGGCGTATCATGAATGCGGCTTTGAAGGATATATCCGTCCGGATCACGGCAGGCATCTGTGGGGAGAAGGGCCGGGTACGGTGCGCCCCGGATACGGGCTGTATGACCGCGCTATGGGGATCATGTATATGCTGGGTGTCTGGGATACGCTGGAAAGACAGAAAAATCAAAAGCAATAAAGAGTGAGTTCTGATACCGCAATCACCATGCATACAGCAGAAAGGTGCACGCAAGCAGGAAGGATCAGGCCGGAGAGGTAATATGAAAAAGAAAATCAATCGCAGCGATTACAGCATCGTCTGGGACGAGGAAAGCGGACAGATTCAAGGGCTGTACGATCGGTTCGAACCGGAGCAGAACTGGCTGGCAGAGGGCGGAAGATTCGCGGTTCCGTTTCTTCACGGCACGCAATTCGGGGAGGATCACCAAGGCATTGCGCTGTTTCAGGACGGGAATGGCCTGTATGGGCAGAGCCCATCGGGGCTGACAAGGATCAGGATAAGCCCAGACGATTCGATATTGAGGCTGGAGCTTCAGTGTCCGGCGGATAACGGCCCCAGGATCGGCATGAGCATGGATCTCAATTTTCTGGATATGCCGGGGCACGGCACGTGGGAGCATCAGTGTATGCCGAAGGTGATCTATACCGATGAATCACTCGCATATGCGTATTTTGTGTTTGGCACAGCAGATGGGCGTTATTTGATTTTGACGGTTTCTTCTGCCTTTGCCGCGTGGCGCCTGCGATACAGCTATGAAGGGCATCGGATCATCGGCTTCCAGCTTCTGACTCAGGCAGACGACATCCGGACCGATGGACGGGGCGAGCTGCCCGCAGTCACCCGGCTTGCGGTTCAGATCCAGTTTGCCAAAAGCATGGAAGAATGCATAAAAAAAACGGCATCGGCTTTGGGCATCGCGATTGCCGTTCCGGCAAAATCCGGCGGCCTTCCGCAGGAAACGATCCCGCTTCGGCTGGAAGGAAACGGGCATTCGCTTCGGATCGTAAGCCCGGATGGGGATGCATATGCCGCTGCCGCCGATCGGCTTTTGCTGCAAAAGCCGGGCATCTATCGTGTGATCACCGTCACGCAGGATGGAAGGGAACATACGACAAGGCTTCTGTGCCATGAAGAACTGGAAAAGCAAATGGATCGGGTCAACGGATTCTATCAAAAGTATTTTCAGCATCCCAGCGGAGCCTTTTATCGTGCCATTTCGACGGATACCCTGCGCCCGGATAAAGATGTTATCGGGGGAGGAGCTTTTGGCGATCCGAACGAGCACTATTCCTGCCGAACCGGTGAGTTCGGTGGGTTTTCGGCTTGGGCCATGATGAAGAACCTTCTGATTTACGGCGCAAAGCCGCATCTTCGGCAGGCCGTGGACCGCTATGTGCTTGATTGGGCGCTCAATCGCGGACATGAAAAAACACCGTATCTGGGAAGTCTGTGCAAGCATCCCCATTCGTATTTGGGAAGGGACTTCGGGCCGTATCATGTGTATGAGGAGTATAACTATATGCAGCAGGAAATCTTCCTGTTGGAAGAGCTTGCGGATTACTATGCCCTTACACAGGATGATGCAGTAAAGCAAGATGCACTTTGTCTGGCGCGGCACATTCAGCAGGAGCATCTGGATGAACGGGGGCGGATCATCAATCAGAATTTCCCGTCGGAACCGGGCACCGATTATTCCACGGTACATATCCCGGTGCTCAGCTTCCTGCGCTGGGCACACAGGCTTGAGCCGAACGATCCGGACAATGCCGCGTTCATGGCAGATATTGCCCGGAAAATTGCCGATCATGTATGGAAAAGAGGGCTGGATTTCCCAACGGAAGGAGAACCGTGCACCGAGGATGGCTCCATGGCCTGTGCGGCTGCGACCCTGCTTTATGCGTACCGCTTTCTGGAGGCAAAGCCGGAATACCTTCGCACAGCGAAGGAACTGCTCGAAAAGCACCGGATGCTGGAACTGGATGGAACCGACTGCCGGATGAAAGGCTCGACCGTCCGCTTTTGGGAAACCCAATATGAAACAAGGGATTGGGGGCCTTCGATCAACGCAGGGCACGGCTGGACGATATGGACATCGGAAGCAAAGGCGCAGCTGGCATGCATCGAAGGGGATTTCAGTGCGCTGTTGGAATCGTATGAGGGCTTCGTTACGAATATGTGCAAGATGCACGAATCGGGTGGGCTGTACTGCTGCTATACGCCGGATATGATACCGGGGCTGCCGCATGCTTACTGCCCGGAGGGGATGACAGACCCCGGCTTGAGTGAAACGGATCTGCGCCCCACTACAACGCATCTGGGCATGCGTTTTCCGAACGGAGCCTTTGCCGCCAGCGGGAATTATTATCTGATCCGGGCGGCAGAAATATGGGATCACATCAGCGGGTTGGATCTGGAAAACGGCGTTGCCGTAAACGGGGTGTACGCCGACGGAGACTTTGTTTCAGCAGCACCGAGATTTTCCTGTCTTTTGCTTCGCGGCAACGGCAGCATCCGTATCACGATGCAGGAAATTCGGGAATTGGAAGTACTTTGGGATCGTGCCTTTGAAATAAAAGGCGGGACGATCGTGCGCAGGGAAGGGAAAAAATGGGTCTGTGTTCCAAACGGCAGGGAGCTTATACTCATCGGCAGATAGCCGTATGGCTTGCGATGCAAAGAACACAAACCGGAAACGGACAGTCCGGAAAGGAAAATGATAATGAAGATCCAACAAGCAGAAATACAGGCCAATGCAGAGGAATGGAAAAAAAGAGGCTATCATGTGCCCGCATACGACCGAAAGCAAATGCGTCAGGATACCTTGGATTCGCCCGTATGGGTTCATTTCGGGGCAGGGAACCTGTTTCGTGCGTTTCATGCCAATGCCGCGCAAAGGCTGCTGGAAAAGGGACGGATGAAGGCGGGCATCATCGTGGCAGAAGGCTTTGATTACGAAATCATAGAAAAGCTGTACCGTCCATACGATGATTACAGCATCCTGGCAACCCTCAAGGCCGATGGCACGGTGGAAAAAACATTGATCGGCAGTGTTGCAAAAAGCTGTCGTCTGGACCCCGGAGCAAAAGAGGATTTTGCCTGCCTGAACCGTGTTTTTCAGGCAGACTCCCTGCAAATGGCAACTTTTACGATCACCGAAAAGGGATACAGCCTTACCAATGCGGCGGGGCAGCTGCTGCCCGATGTGGCACAGGATATGGCAAACGGGCCGAAAGCACCGGTCAGCTATATGGGCAAGGTGACAGCACTGCTGTATGCCCGGTATTGCAGCGGAAAGAAGCCGATCGCTATGGTAAGTACGGATAATTGTTCCCATAACGGGGAAAAGCTTTTTGAGGCAGTGTGGGCGTTTGCAGAACAGTGGGCGCGCAGCGGCAGAGCCGATGCCGCATTCTGCGATTATATCCGGGACCCGGATGCCGTCAGCTTTCCCTGGACAATGATCGATAAGATCACGCCGAGGCCGGATGATGCGATTCAAAAGATGCTCATTCAAGACGAGGTCGAAGCCGCGGCTCCGATCATTACCGCAAAGCATACCTATGCAGCACCGTTTGTGAACGCAGAAGAATGTGAATATCTGGTGGTGGAGGATCGCTTTCCCAATGGACGTCCGCCCTTGGAAGAAGCCGGGCTGCTGTTTACCGACCGCAGAACGGTGGATCGAGTAGAGAGGATGAAGGTGTGCACCTGTCTGAATCCGCTGCATACGGCATTGGCGGTATTCGGATGTCTGCTGGGATATCAGAAAATCTCAGATGAAATGCAGGATCCGGCACTGCGCAGATTGGTTGAACGGCTGGGTTATGAGGAAGGGCTTGCTGTGGTTACAGACCCCGGCATCCTTTCGCCCAAGGAGTTTTTGGATACCGTGCTTCAGGTGCGCATACCCAATCCATTTATGCCCGATACCCCGCAGCGCATTGCAACGGATACCTCGCAGAAGCTGCCGATCCGGTTCGGGGAAACGATCAAAGCATATGCTGCGGATGAAAACCGGGATGTGCAGAGCCTGAAAATGATACCGTTGGTGTATGCCGGATGGCTGCGGTATCTGATCGGCGTGGATGATGAAGGACGTTTGTTTGAACGCAGCCCGGACCCGATGCTGGAAAGCGTGCAGCCGTTTATCGAAAAACTGCACATCGGAACAAGCGGGCAGGTGCGGGAAGCGGTCCGGCCGCTGCTTATGGAGAAAACGATATTCGGGGTGGATCTGTTTGAAGTCGGCCTTGCGGACAGGACGTGCCGGTATTTGGAAGAAATGATGCAAGGAAAGGGGGCCGTGAAAAACACGTTGGTTCGATATGTGCTGGAGCACTCCGAGATATCGTAAGTTTTTATGCAAAACGGATGGAAGAAAAGAGGATATAGGCATGAAGATCGGTACAATGGTTCAATTTCATGATATAAGCCTGCTGGAAGGCAAGCTGAAAAGATTGAAAGAGTTTGGGCTTTCCTCCTGCCAGCTTTCCTGTTGGGAACCAAAGCTTTTCACACAGGAAAATGCACAGTATATCAAAGCCCTGATGAAGGAATACGGGATCGAGGTTTCGGCTTTCTGGTGCGGCTGGGAAGGGCCGCGCATCTGGGATTTTTATGACGGACAGCTCACCTTGGGTCTGGTTCCGGCAGAATACCGCACAGCGCGGGTAAAAAACCTGTGCGATGGCGCTGATTTTGCAAAGGAGCTGGGGATCACGGATGTGGTGACCCATATGGGTTTTATTCCGGAAAATCCAAACGATCCGAATTTTGCGCCGCTGTGTGTTGCGGTGCGGACCGTGGCAGAGCACCTGAAGAAAAATAACCAATATTTGCTGTTTGAAACCGGGCAGGAAACACCTGTGACGATGCTGCGATGCTTTGAAAAAGTGGGAACGGACAATCTGGGCGTGAACCTGGATACGGCAAACCTGATCCTTTACGGAAAAGCCAATCCGGTGGATGCACTGGATGTGTTCGGCAGATATGTGCGCAATATCCATGCGAAGGATGGGCTGTATCCTACCAACGGGCGCGAGCTGGGGCAGGAAACCGCGATCGGAAAAGGAAAGGTGGATTTCCGGAGCCTGTTTGCAAAACTGCGGGAGCTCGGCTATGATTCCTGGGTGACGATCGAAAGAGAAATCGAAGAGGGCAGCGATGCGCAGACACAGGATATCCGCAATTCCATCGTGTACCTTAAGCAGATCATAGATGAGGTTTATGAAAAATGAAAAAGAGATTGAAGATCGGGCTTGTGGGGGTCGGAGGCATCAGCAATGCGCACATTCCGGCCTGGGAAAAGCTGGAAGAAGCGCAGCTGACGGCGCTGTGCGATATCCGCGGGGAGAGCATGGAAAGATACCCGGATAAGAAGTGCTATACGGATTTTGATGAAATGCTCGATAAGGAAAATCTGGATATCGTGGATATCTGCCTGCCCACATACTTGCATGTGGAATATGCGCTCAAGGCTTTGGAGCGCGGGATCCATGTGCTTTGTGAAAAACCGATTTCCCTGAATCGGCAGGATGTGGCACGGCTGTATGAAGCCGCGCAGCGCAGCCATGTGAAATTTATGGTGGCCCAGTGCGTCCGGTTTTGGCCGGAATATCAGTTTGTGCGGGAGCTTTTTGCTTCACGCCGGTATGGGCGGCTGCTTTCCGGCTCTATGGAGCGCTTGGGAAGCTATCCGCGCGAAGGAACCAGCAGCTGGTTCCGGGACGAAAAGCGCAGCGGTCTTGTGCCGTATGATCTGCATATCCATGACCTTGATTTTATGGTAGATGCCTTTGGTGTGCCGAAAAAAACCCACAGCTTTCGCCAGAAAACGGAAAATCAGGATCATATCCATGTGGTGTATGAATACGATGGATTTGCCATTTCTGCGGATACGGCGTGGTATGCAGCCGATTTTGCATTCAAGTGCGGATTCCGCTTTCAATTTGAAACGGCAGTTGTGGAATTGGAAAACGGAACACTTACAGTATACCGGAAAAACCAGAAAAAGGATCGGCCCGCAGAAAAGAATGAGGGCGTTGATTCAGGATACATACCGCAGAGCGATGCCTATTTTAATGAGATCAGCTATTTCACACAATGCGTGTTGAACGGCACCGACCCGGATCGGGTCCGGCCGGAGCAGCTGGAGGCAGTACTTGATATTTTGGCGCAGCTGTGATAAGCTGCCGGCTATAAAGCGGACGACAGCCTGTGCCCGCTGAAAGAAAAAATCGAATCGAAAGATCGGCAAAAGCGCCGCAGAGAAGTTCTCTGCGGCGCTTTTGCTGTATGGAAAATGTCATACGGCCCGGACACGGAAAAGGAATGTCCGGCAAATAGGGGGATGCCAGGGGAAGAAGGCAAAAAGAGTGTTCGTTAAAATAAGGGCTTTTTATGGGAATATATAGAAAAGGTTACAGATTTTAACAAAAACTTTTAAAAGATTTTGAAATATAGTATAATATAAAAATGTGAAAATTTCAGCTGCGGAAGAAGGGGAATGGATATGCGCAAACGACTTGCCGTGCGCATCTGGATCAATCAGTTTTTGAAATACCTGATTATCCCGATCGTCTTTTGCCTGCTGCTGTTTCCGCTGTATGGGCTGATGCATCATCAGGCGGAAACGGTGCAGTCGGCTCAGGTGGCCGAAAGCATGACGACCGCGATTGCGTCGTTCGAAAATTATCTGCGCACGCTGCAGGTCACGACGATCCGGCTGTTCAATACCGATAGCTTTCAGCATATCGCGGTGCGCCGCGGCGGAATGCCGGAACCGGCTGCGGCCAACAGCGCCGTCAACGAATTTTCTTCCGCAACGTACCATTTGCCGTATACCGGCTTTGCCTTTGTAAGCTTTGCAAATAATAGCCTGATCGCGGATGAAAATCGGATTTATGCCGACTCCGCTGCGTTTTATCCCCGTATGCTGGAATACGAGGGCTGGAGCGTGGAGCAGTGGAAAAGTACGTTCGGCGGCAAAACAAGGGTCATTCTGCCCTCGCGGCAGGTGCGCATCAACGCAACCGCGTATCCCGAAAAGATGCTCACGATCCAGCAGCCGTATGTCACATCCAGCGGAACGCTGCGCGGGACGTGTCATTTTTTGGTGCGCGAACGCGATCTGGTTTCTTTGTTCCTGCCCGAACCGGAATGGCGCGCGCAGGGGATTTTTTATCTGGTGCAGCCGGACGAAGCCCCCTTGATGCAGTATCAGTGCGACAGCCTGCCGCCGGTGCCGTACGAAACGCTGGAAACAAGCCTTGAATACAACGACCAGCCGTATCTCTTTGTATCGCGCCGGATCGAACCTTTGAATGCGTATGCCGTGGCGGGGCTTCCGGCATCGCTGTATGCAGAAAGCCTGAAAACGCTGGATATCACGATCGCAACCTATATCTGCATCGGTTTTTTGGTCTGCTTGCTGCTGAGTGCCGGGATGACGCTTCTTGAACTGCGCCGGATGCGGCCCGTGCTGGAGGCATTGGGCGGAACGAAAGTGAAATCGGAAAATCTGCTCAAGGAATTTGTTGCGCAGAGCATCAATAATTACGGCAGCCTTTCCGCAGAGCTGGAGCAGACACGCAGCGCGCTGGAGGCAAGCCGCATCAGCAGCCTGCTGCGCACCGGTGTGATCGCTTCGCAGGCCGACCGCAGTGCGCTTGCCCAGCGCATGGGGCTGACAAAGCACAATTACCTGATCCTGCTGCCCAAAAGCGTGGCCGAGGATCTGGAGGACGAGCTTACGATCATGGCGGTGACGCAATGCGTGCGCAGCGCGTATGATCGTCCCCCGTATGTTTATACGGCAATGGAAGGGAATATCCTTGCTGTGGTGTCACTGGAAAGTGCGCAGGATGAAGATCTGATCCGCATGTGCCGCCAGACAGAGGCGTTGTATGCGCAGCTGGAGCTGAGCGAGCCGCTGATCGTCAGCGATTGCTTCGAGGGCATCGACCAGATTTCTTCCGCTTACTGGCGGGTGCGGAACATGGCGGCCTATTCCGATCCTACACAGAAGGTGTGTTACCTGAATGAAAAAAGTCTGGTGCGCAATCTCACAACCGACCTTGCCAGCCTTGAACGGCTGAGCGAATATCTTATGGCAGGGCGCACGCAGGAAGCGCAGAGCCTGATCGATGATTTTTTCCGCGTGGATGATCTTTCGCAGCAGAATTTCCGACAGGCGTTTTACAGCGTGCGCGGCATCCTGCTTTCGGCGGCCCGCGCGGCAGATTGTGAGGATTTGGCATTCCTGTGTGCCGATACCGGAAAATCCGTCTATCAGCAGGTGCAGGGGCTGCATGATCTGTGCTTTGAAGTGTGCAGCCGTGTGGATATGCTCAAGCGCAGCCACAATGAAGCGCTGCAGAAAAATATTTTGGCGTGGCTGGGCGAACAGTATATGCGGCCGGATCTGAGCATTGCGATGACAGCCGAACGGTTCCATATCTCGCAGAAATATGTTTCGCAGTTCCTGAAAGATCAGACGGGAAAAAGCTATACGGAATATATTGAGGAGCTTCGGCTGACGCAGGCGATGAAGCTGCTGAAGACGACCGATCTCGGCGTTACGGAAATCGCGCTGAAGTGCGGCTTCTCGACACAGAACACCTTCTACAAGGCGTTCCGGCGCCGATACGGGGCATCGCCTTCGTCGATGCGCCAGACGATCCAATAAATACAAAGAAACCGTGAAAAAAGCCGCCGCAGCGTGTGTATGGTACACAAGCTGCGGCGGCTTTTTCCCTTGAAACGGGGCAGGGGGATAGCGGGCGGTGCGTCCGGGGGTGCAATCAGCCCCGCGGGGCAGTCCAGCGGAAAAACGCATAGCTGCGCGGGGCATCCAAGCGAAGCACAAGGCGGCCGGGCTTGCCGGGCAGACGGCGGACGCCGTGGTTTGCACACAGCAGGCGCAGGCGCATGCCGTGCGGCATACCCGTAAATGCGGCACGATCCTGCGCGGCGGCTTCGCGGAACACCAGCAAAAAGCCCTCGTTCGGTTTCTTGCGATCCGTCAGCAGAAAGCCGGGGAAGGATTGACCGTCCGGCTCTGTGCCGATCGGCTGAACATCACAGTTCCACATGGCATCGCGGTGTGCGCGGTATACGGCGATGATTTTTGTCAGGCTCTGTTCGTCCGCATCGGAAAGGCCGGAAAGCTCCATGAAAAAAAGCGGCTGAGCCGTCATGGTTACGGCGAACAGATAATCGGCGGTATACCGATCGGGGGCAAACGGATCATCGGGATAGCGATCCCGATTCCGGCGCGGATTGAGCAATTCGATCAAAAGGCGCTGTGCCGGGATGTACCGCGAAAGCATCCATAGATTGCGCAGCGTGCGGTGCGGGTAATAGCTGCCGAAATCGGTATAGCGGTTTTCCACAAACAGCATCCCGAAGCCGCGCAGCGAAAAATAACCGAGCCGCTGTTCGGCGGTGATATCCTGCTGCAGCTGGATATGCCCATCGCTTTGGCGCAGCACTTGCTGCATCAGGGCGGCAAAGCGGCGGCGCGCAAGCGGGGTGCGCAGCTTTACGCCGTCCAGCTTGATGACGGATGCGTGATACGCGCGGTACAGGTGCAGGATCGTTTCGGCATCGCGCTGCCAGTGCGCAAATTCATCCGAAGAATCGGGCGAAAACCACAGCCCAAGGCGGATCCCGCGCGTTTCGGCATACGCCGCAATCGGGGTCAGCCCGTTCGGAAAGCGCGCGGCATCGGGCTTCCAAAAATCGGCATCGGCGGCGTAATAGCCCTCCCACACGCCGTTTTGCGGCTGTGCGGAATTGATCGTGCGCCCGGTCTGCCAGCCATCGTCGATCTGCACCACATCCAGCCCCATGCGGGCGGCACGGTCGATTTCCTGCATCAGGAAGGCTTCGCTGATGCGCGAATCGCGGTTTCGGTCGCCCCAGGTGTTTGAAAGCATCCGCGCGTGCGGCTGCCAAGGCGCGGCCCATGCGCGGCGGTAAAAAGCGCGGTATTCGCGTTCGGCATCCTGCGTGCGCACCGCACCGATCACGCAGCTGCACCCGAACGAGGCATCCGGCAGGGCACCGGCACAGCCGTTGTGAAGAATGGAAAGCGTTTCACGCAATACGGTAAACGAATCACCCGCAAAGGGGCATATGGGAGCATGGCGGGCCGTGAACAGCGTTTCGCCGGTGAGCGGCGCATGCACCAGAAACAGGCTGCCCGCTGCCTGAATGGCTTCGGGCGGATACACAAGCCCGCCGGTGCGCGAAACAAGGGTATCGTGTGCATCGGTCTGATCATAAAAGCGCAGTGCTTCCCAGCGCAGATGCGTGTGCGGCAGCGGAACGCATACCATAACATCGCCGCAGCCGTTTTGTGGGGCGGCTTCACCGGCTGGCTCCCGTTCGATGCCCTGCGGGTCTGCGGGCACTGGGGCGGGGGCAAAATCGGCTGCGGAAAAGCCGTGCCATTCGGTGCAAAGCGTCAGGAACGGACAGTGCGCAAACAGTGTCATGCGGCGCAAGACGCGCCGTTCGCCGTCCTGCAGGGAAAATTCGATCACCCAATGATCTTCGCCCAGGGCATCGGATTTTGGAAAAACGCGCCAGACAGGGCGTGCACCTTCCAATGCCATGCAGTGCGGCGCTTGCGCCGGGGAGCCATCCGCATGGCGCCAGCAAAATCCCGTGGCTTTATTTTCGATGCACAGCAGGGAAAGCCCGCTGCGGCAGATGCTCCATTCGGTGCGCAGAACGTCGTTTTCCAGTACGGCACGGTGCTCGTCTGCCTGAAAGCGGCAGTCCTTCCATGCTTTGCGGATCATTCGGCATCACACTCACATTCCGGTTCAAAGGCAAGATGAACGGTGCGCGCGGATTCCGGCTCCAGTGTGATCTCCCACTGGCCGTCCATGCGGCTTTGGATGCCGGAAATCGGGGCATCGGCAGTGATGCGGCAGCGGCCGGGGGCAAGCACGGCAAGGATCGTGCATCGCCCGCCGCGCGTGCAGTCCAGTGTCAGCTGTGCGCGGCGCTGATCGTCGGAAAGGCAGCTCGCGCGCAGGAAGGTATCAAAGCCGGTGGTAAACGTGCCGGGGATGTAATAATCCGCGAACCACGATACGATCGGGCCGCAAAGCCCGCCGAACTGGTGCCAGCCCGCGCCGCGGCCGCTTTCGATCATGAAATGCTCAAAGCAGTGATACGATGCGCGGCATTCGCGCTGCCAAAGCGAAAGTGCGGTATCGGCAATGAAAAATGCGTCATCCCCGCGCCCGGCATCCAGTGCCGCCTTGAAGAAGAACCATTGGTGCGGCATCCAGACGGCACCGTTCCAGTATCCGTCGTGCCGGTAGTAGGGCGCGGCACGATCCACGGTGGAAAGGCCGCATTCGGTGCAAAAATGTTCGCAGCTGGCGAGCTTATCCCACAAAATATCCGCCTGCGCCTGGGTGCATGCGCCCGCATAAAGCGGCGAAAGGCCGTCCAGCCCCAAATTGGCATCCACACCGGTTTCATCCAGCAGCGGGCCTGCGGGGCGGCCTTCTTCATCGTGCAGCACATAGCTGAAGCAGCCCGCCGCCTCGTTCCACGCGTGCTGCTGCAGCGCGCGCGTAAAGCGTTCGGCGTCATCGTCCAGCTGGCGGGCAAGGCCTTCGCTGCCAAGCAGCCGCGCAGCATACGCAAGGATGCGCGCACAGCGCACGGCCTGTGCGGTGGTGCACACCGGAGTGCACGCGTGTTCCAGCTTTTGCTTATGCACGGCAAGCTGTGCCGGGTAATCATCCCAGCCGCCCGAATTATAGAAATAATCCCACGGACGCAGCAGCCCGCTTTTCAGATCGGCCAAGGTGGAGCTGCCGGATTGCCCGGTGAAAAAGCGGTAATAATGAAGCAGCTGCGGCAGGCAGTATTGCACAAGCGCGCGGCTGCCGGTTCGGTTCAGCAGCTCGGCAAACAGATAAAACTGCACGGGAACCAGAGAGCCATGGTGAATAAATGCGGCTTCGTCATTATCTGGATAGGTGAGATACGCGTTCAGGCAGTCGAACGCGCGGCGCAGGGAAATGGGTGCCAGCCCAATGCCGATGAAGCCGGAATCCCAGGTGTAAAGGCTGTCCCACCAGCGGCCGGGCGTATTGTGGCGGATATACTGCCCCTGCACATAAACCGGGTATACGACATTGGTGCATAAAACCGCGCGCAGCAGCTGCTGGCCGAAGAAATACGCTTTTCCCGGCGCGAGCATGGGCGGGGGCTGCATTTTGGCACAGGCGGCCTGCCATGCGCCGTCCAGTGCGCCGCGCCGGTGCATCAGGCTGCGGCAGCATTCCGCCGCCTGTTCGTGCGTGTCGGCACAGCACACGATGCCGAGGATCGTGCGGCTTTCGTGCGGGGCAAGCGGGATCGGGCGCAGGAACACGTTGGTGAAATGCCCGTTTGCGTTGCCTTTTAATACGCGGGAAACATGGTCGTGCACGGTTTCGCGCAAAAAGATATCCAGCTCATCGTTTTCGATTTCGCGGATCTGCGCATCCGGGTAATCCCATGCAATGCCGTAACATGTGCGGATGTGCGGATAGCGCAGCGTCAGAAAGCCCTCGTCCTCGTGGCAGCGCAGCTCCGGCACAAAGCCGCTGGTGCGGATGCGGATGTCGATTTCGCCGCATTGAGCCTCTTCGCACAGGGTAAAGCAATCGAACTTTGCCGCACCGCGCCCGCAGGAGGTAAGCGTCAGGCGCAAGCCGCCTTCCGGCACGGGCGGCAGCGGGAAAAAGAGCAGCTGCGGCTCTTCACACGGGGGCAAAAGCAGCTCCTGCCGGGTGCTCAGGGTGAACAGGGCATCTTCGGAAGAATGGTTGCAGTAGCGCACGCCCAGCACGGGCTGGTGCAGCGCCGCTTTTACACGGAAGGTGTAGCATACGGTATCGCCCGCCCCGTTTTGGCCGCCGCCAAAGCCGCAGCCCACGCCATACCCGCGCGTAAAGCCGCATACGGCCTCTTCGGCGCGGCGCGCACCGTCCCACACAAGGCTGTCGGTGGGGCGCGGGCGGGCAAAGCGCAGATCGTCGTATTCATTGGCATACACAAGCACGGCGTTTTCCGGCAGCGAGAGATCCGCACCCGTTATGGGAAAGCCGGAATAGCCGGCACAAGGGTCATACGCCGATGCCATATAATGCAGCACAAGATTCTGCGGGATATCGGTTTCGTTGCGGCATTCGGCGCGGATCAGCCGCGCATGTTCCGAAAGCGCCGCAAAGGAGATATCGGCATATACGCGGTCTTTCCATTCGATTTCATGGCGCAGGGTATAACAGGAAAGATCGGCGGCTGCGCCGAATACATGAAACCCGCTTTCAAAGCGTACATTCGGGACAGCGGCCGGCCGGCGGTATAAGCCGGGAAAAACAGAAAGATCAAACCGCGTGCCATCGTTTGCGGCGGGGATGTGGGAGATGCCGCTGTATTTTTTGGTGTAAGGTCCCCAGGCGGGCAGAGAAAGATCGTGTGATTTGATTCGCTTTTTCATAAATCCTCCCAAATGCGCAAAAGGCGCGTCTTGGCGGACGCGCCTTTTCGGTAATCAGGATCAGCCCTTGACGGCGCCGATCATAACGCCTTTGACAAAATATTTCTGAAGGAACGGATACAGGCACATAACCGGCAGGGAGGCAACGACCATGGTTGCGTATTTCAGCCCATCGCCGATGATCTCCACGTCGCCCATTCCGCCCGCCATATTGCTGATATCGCTTTGGATCAGCACCTCGCGCAGGATCATCTGCAGGGGGTACAGGCCGCGGTCGCGCAGATACAGCAGCGCAGGGAACCAGGAGTTCCACTGGCTTACCCCGTAAAACAGAACCATGACGGCAATGATCGGGCCGGAAAGCGGCAGAACGATGCGCAGGAAGATGCCCAAATCGTTGCAGCCGTCCAAAGAAGCCGATTCCACCAGCTCAAACGGAATGGTCTGCTCAAAAAATGTGCGCATGATGATCATATTGTATGTGCTGACAGCCGAAGGCAGCACCAAAGCCCAAATGGTATCCAGCATGTGCAGCCGCTGGACGATCAGGAAGGTGGGGATCATGCCGCCGGTGAAAAACATGGTAAATACAAAGATCGAGGTAATGACGTTGCGGCCGTAAAAATCCTTGCGGGAAAGCGGATACGCGGCGCACATGGTCAGGATAACGCTGATTGCTGTGCCAAGCACCGTATACAAAAGCGTGTTGCGGTAGCCAAGCCAGATGTTGTCATCCTTAAAGACCTTTTCGTACATCGAAAGGGTAAAGCCCTTGGGGAAGAACGAAACCTCGCCGCGCAGCAGGGACATGGGGTCGCTGAACGAACCGCTGATAATGTGCAGCAGCGGGAAGAT
The DNA here is from genome assembly GCA_020025255.1 of Ruthenibacterium sp. GTDB lineage: Bacteria > Bacillota > Clostridia > Oscillospirales > Ruminococcaceae > Ruthenibacterium. Next base: position 36,907 of record JAHHSK010000007.1, read on the forward strand.
GATGAGCAGGCAGAATACCACCAGAAGCGCTGCAACCACCCAGGAGAAGGCGCGTTCGCCGGGGGTTTCTTTGATTTTGGTACGCGTTTGTTTCACCACAAGCTCACCTCGCTAATCCGTTTGCTGATTTTGTTGAAGATCATAATGACCGAGAAGTTGATTATGGAATTGAACAGGCCGACCGCAGCAGAAAAACTGTATTCGCCGCCTTTGAATGCACGGCGGTAAACATAGGTGGAAATAACATCGGCTGTTTCGTAGGTTGCTTCATTGTACATCAGCATGATTTTTTCATAGCCGACGGTAAATACACTGCCCATGCGCAGGATGAGCATGATCATGATCGTGGGCAGGATGCACGGCAGGGTGATGTGCACAAGCTTTTTCCATTTGCTTGCGCCATCCACGGTTGCCGCTTCGTACAAGGAAGGATCGATGCCGGTCAAAGCAGCAAGATACACGATCGAGCCATAGCCGGCCGTCTGCCAGATATCGGAAAGCACATAGACGGTTTTGAAGTATTTCGGGTCTGCCATGAAGTGAACCGGATCGCCGCCGAACAGCTGGATGAGCTGATTGATCAGACCGTTGCTGGGGCTGAGCATGGCATTGATCAGGCTGACGACAACAACCGCCGAGATGAAGTGCGGCAGATACACGATCGTCTGCACGCCTTTTTTGAAGCGCTCGTTGCGCAGCTCGTTCATCAAAAGCGCCAGGATAATGGGGATCGGGAACCCGACCACGATCGAGTACAGGCTGATTCCAAGCGTATTGCGCATCAGCCGCCAGAAATATTCCGACTGGAAGAACTGGATAAAGTATTTGAAGCCGACCCATTTGCCGCCGGAAATACCCAAAGCAGGCATGAAATCGCGAAATGCGATCTGTGCACCGTACATCGGAGCGTACATAAAGATGATGTACCAGATCAACGCAGGCAGCAGCATCAGATACAGATATTTGCACCGCCATAATTTTTTTCCGGCAGTGGATAATCTGCTGCCTGTGGCTTTGCCGGAACGTTTTGTTCCCTGAGAAACAGCAGTTTTCATTAAGACTCCTCCTTCCGTGATTCGGGCGGAACAGGAATCCTGCCGAGCGCCCGGAAAAAAGATGCGATTGCCGCGCATCCGCCGGATGCGCGGCAACGAATCAAAGAGATTGTACCCGATAAGGGGTTATTTGTTCATGCCATCGATTGTTTTCTGATAGATGTCGATGACCTTGTCGATGCCCATGTCCTTGACTTTGGAAACGTAAGTGTCCCAGTTGCTCAGGGGCTCGCGGCCGGTGATGAATTTCATAACCATTTCATCCACATAGGTCTCTACATCCGCCATGACGGCGCGGCGCTCGTTGTCATCTTCAGCCGAGAAAGAAATCGTGCCGGGGATGACGTATTTGTTGGATTCCTCCAAGAACGGGATGATGTAGTCTGTTTTTGCTTCCAGAACCGCAGCGTCGTCCAGCTGGCTTGTCTGGTTAAAGCACAGAACAGAAGGCATAACGCCCTGGCTTATGGTGAAGCTGCCGATTGCCTGCTTCGGGGAAAGTCCATCGGGGTTGTTCAGGACAAGGTCGGTGTAAACGGGCTTGCCGTCCACCATTTCATAGTGCTTGCCTTCTACGCCCAGATTCAGCAGCTGCTGGCCTTCGGGGCTGTACATCCAGTCGAGCCATTCTACAACGCGGTCGACATTTTTGCAGCTGGAGGTGATGGTGGCTGCCACGACGGCGCGGGGAACCAAGTCGATGTTGGAATGGATCTGGTGTCCGTTGGGTCCCTTCGGGGGCTGAACAGCAGCGCAGTGGAAATCGGGAACCGAAGCGGTCATGGTTGCGTTCTGAGCTGCCAGCATGCCGCCGAGCGGGCCGTAGAAAGAGCCGACAACGTTCTGTGCCAGCTTTGCGCTGAAGGAAGAGAAATCCATGGTGATGACTTCCTGATCGATATAGCCCTTGCTGTACATTTCGTTGAGCCAGGTAAGAGCCTGACGGTATTTGTCATCGATCGGGCCATAGTGCACCTTGCCGCCGTCATCTACATCGGTGTAGAAATCATCGAGGCAGCCCCAAGCGGTGCAGAAGTTGCGCACGGCTTCCATATCAAAGGAAGAAAACGGGATCTCGTCGTTCTTGCCGTTGCCGTTCAGGTCTGTGGTTTTAACAAGCTCCCAATAATGTTCCCAGTCTTCCAGCGTAACAGGGCGTTCCAGATTCAGCTTATCCAGCCAATCGGTGCGCACGATGTACGGCATGTTGCCGGACGGGGTTTCATCCAGCATCGGCAGATAGTAGATGTTGCCATCGGAATAGGTAAGCGTATCCTGCACGCCTTCGCGCTTGTCCAGCTCGGCCTTCAGGTTCGGCATTTTGTTTTCGATCAGATCATTCAAAGGAAGGATGACGCCGGTCTGCCCGTATTTCAAAACGTCGGTCATCGGGATCTCCATGATGACATCCGGCAGTTCGGTTTCCATAAAGGTCAGATTCAAACGCTCAACGGCATTGTCCTGCGGGGGATTGTCAAATTTGAAATCAATGTTGAATTTATCGCCCATGATCTTGAAGATTTCCATTTGATCCATGGATACTTCGTGGGGCTGCTTGGAACGGAACACGCGAACGGTGATGCGTTCGTTTTCGCCGCCTTCCGGCTGGCTTGCGGAATCGCCGGAAGGTGCGGTGCTCTGCGAAGCGCCGCAGCCTGCCAGCAGCGTGGCTGCCATAAGGCACGACACGGCAAGGCTGAGGATTCGTTTCATCTTTTTCATGGTATCTCCTTTTCTCGATTTAAAAATGATTTGTATGAAAAGAATCTGCGCGGCGACCCGTACGCTGTCGGCCGTACTGATTTTTTTACAGCGGGCGGAATCCACCGTCCGCCGGAACCTATTCGAATATATCATATCGATTTTGCAAAAACAAGACGGTTTTTGAAGGTTTTGTACGAAGCGAAGGAGAGATTTTCAGCATGATTTGTGTGGGATGTGCACAAACTTTGGCGCATTCTTTCCTGCGTCATGGTGCGGGCGGCTTTTTCACGGTGCCGAGTATTGACGCATGCAGGGGCGGGTGATATGCTAAACCCGTATAAAATGCCGACGCGGCAACGGTCGGATTCCGTGTATTCACAGACAAGCGGACAAGACGATGAAAAGAAGAAAGGAACATCAGAATTATGGCAAAACAAATCACGGCAATCATTGTCGGTGCAGGACATCGTGCCCTGCTTTACGGTTCGTATGCGCTGCAGCATCCCGAAGAACTGCGTATTGTGGGTGTGGCAGACCCGGACCCCATTCGCCGCAGAAAAACGGCGGAGTATTTCGGCTTTGGTGAGGATATGTGCTTTGAAAGCGCCGAAGCGCTGGCACAGCTGCCCCAGTGTGCCGATGCCGTCATCAACGGCACCATGGACACCCAGCATGTGCAGACGGCGATCCCGCTGCTGCGCCGCGGCTATGATATGCTGCTGGAAAAGCCGTTTGCGGTATCCGAAGAGGAAATGTGGGAATTGCAGCGCGTCGTGCAGGAAACCGGCCGCAAGGTCATGATCTGCCATGTCCTGCGCTATGCCCCGTTCTATGCGGCGATCAAAGAACGCCTGTTGAACGGCGAAATCGGGGATATCATCAATATTCAGGCAACCGAGCATGTCAGCTACCATCACTTGGCCGTTTCGTTTGTGCGCGGCAAATGGGGCAATAAGGAAATCTGCGGCGCACCGATGCTGCTGGCCAAGTGCTGCCATGACATGGATCTTCTGATGTGGCTCAAAAGCGGGGTTTCGCCGCGCAGCATCGCAAGCTTTGGCAGCGATTTCCAGTTTGATCCTTCCAAAAAGCCCCAGGGCGCCGGCAAGCGCTGCATGGTCGATTGTGCCATCGAAGACCAGTGCCTGTATTCTGCTAAAAAACATTACATCGATCATCCGGATCGCTGGGGCTTCTATGTGTGGGATTGTCTTGAGCATATTGATAAGCCGACGATCGAAGATAAGATCGAATCGCTGAAAACCAATAACATCCATGGGCGCTGCATGTGGGACTGCAACCATTCGAACGTGGATCATCAGTCGGTGCTCATCAACTTTGCAGACGGTGCAACCGCAACGCTGAATATGATCGGCGGCACGGCAAAGCCGGAACGCAACCTGCACATTATCGGCACAAAGGGCGAAATCAAGGGCGTGTTCGATGATTCGGTATTCACGGTGCGCACGATCGATAACGCAAGCGAGCAGGGCTGGAAGGAAGAAGTGGTCGATTTGAAGATCGGCGGCGATAAGAGCGGGGCAACCGGCTCCCATGGCGGCGGAGACCTGCGGCTTGTGGAAGATTTTGTGCGGGTGCTTCAGGGCGAAGAACCGTCCATTTCCTGCACCAGCCTCAATGATTCGATCAACGGTCATCTGGCAGTCTTCCGTGCAGAACAAGCGCGCGTCAGCGGTACGGTTGCACAGATGCCGTCGCTGTAAGTGCAGCCGATGTGCCTGTAAAAAAAGGAAAACCAAAACACCTCCTGCGGCATGCCGCAGGAGGTGTTTTTCTGTAAAAAAGCAGCGGGGAAACTGCCCCGGCTTACATTATATAAAGGCAGCCGGCAAGCACCGGGAAATTCCGGTACAAACCAGAGCCGTGCCGCGTGCGGCATCAGGCGCCCGCCGAGGATGCTTTGCCGGCGGCGAAGCCTTCGCCCGCGGCTGCCGCTTCGGAAGGGGAAATGCCGGTGTATTTTTTGAACACCTTGCTGAAATAGTGCGGATTATCAAACCCCAGCCGTTCGCTGACTTGGCACACCTTGAGATGCTCCTGCGAAAGAAGGGTTTTGGCGGTGGTGATCTTCAGGCTCATGACAAAATCATTGAAGCCCAGTTCGCTGTACTGGCGGAACAGGCTGCTTAGATAATTCTGGCTGATGCCAATGGCAGAGGCGACTTCGCCCAAAGAAAGATGATCACAGATATGGGTGCGGATGTATTCCTTGGCATCCGCAACCAGATGATATTTCGGATCGGTGCTGCGCAGATTCAGCGCGGAAATCATGGTGGCACGCAGCACGTCATGGTATTCCACAAGTTCGGTGCCCGAAGTGCAGGCATACAAAGAACGGTAGCTTTGCGGATAACCGGAAAAGGCATCCATAAGCAGCTGCTTGCTGTTATCAAGGCATGTGAGCACGACATGCAGCACGCAGGAGGTCAGGGCAATGGCATCGGAAAGCGGATCGCATAAAGCGGCGCGCGCAAGGCTGTCCATGATGCGGTTGAACTGCGCAATATCGCTGCGCTCGATCGCATCCATCACCGCGCGCTCCAAACGCGTGAACTGCTGCTCGCTGGCAAGCTGTTCCTCCGAAATCTGGTTTTCGCCGGTGTGCCAGTGTACCCGGCCGTCCGGCGCATTGTGGGAAGCAGACTGTGCATAGGTGAAATCCGATGACAAATGGATCAGATGCTCGGTAGGGCGGCTTGCGCCGCAGGCAATGCGGATATCGAAGTACTGTTCGCACAGACGGTCGGTTTCCTGCACAGCTGCTTCACAGAGCGGAATGACATCCTGCGTGCGGCTGAGCATCAGCACAAAAGCAATGCGCTCAAAATGGCTGGCGGCTACAAAGCAGGGGGCATACCGGCTGACGGTGGATTTGATAAGATCCATGACACGCAGATACAGATTGTACTGCTGCATGTAGTTTGCTTTGACGGAATCGGGATATTTTACCTGTGCGCACACGGCAAGATACCGATCGGCCCGGATCGAAAGATTGAAGTTGTGCGCAATATCCAGGATCTCGCTTTCCGACTGATAGCCGCCGATCAGGATGTTGTTGTAAAAGCGGTTGACGAAAACATTGCCGATCGAGCTGGCGGCATGTGCCGGAAAGGCACTTTGTCGTGCCAGCACATCGTTGATCGCCCGCTGCAGGGCTTCGGCAAGCGTTTCGGGGGTAAGCTCCATTTTCAGCAGATAAGCACTTGCAGAGAGGTGAAGAGCCTGACGGGCATAGGAAAAATCCTCATAGCTTGTCAGCAGGATAAACGCAGGCGCAGGATGAAAATGGGTGCACGCAAACTCAAGCAGTTCCAGCCCGTCCATTACGGGCATGCGGATATCGGTGATAACGATATCGGGCATAGCTTCGTTCATCTGATCCAGCGCGGCCTGTCCGTTTGCGGCACTGCCGGAAACTTCGACATCCAGCCCGCAGCCGGAAAGCATGGCAGAAAGCCCCATGCGTGCCAGAGGTTCATCGTCCACAATCAGAATTTTATACATGTTGCTCCTCCGAACGTGTTTCCGGCGCCATTTCTTCAAAAGGCACGCGGACTGTGATCTGTGTATAATGGCCGACCACGCTGCGCATCGAAATGCCGTAGCCGCTGCCGTATTCCATGGTAAGGCGTTCATGTATGTTGTGCAGCGCCACGCCGCTTGCGCCGCCGGTGCGCTGGGAACGGTATGCGTTTTTTTTCAGCTGTTCCAAGGTCTCTTCGGGGATGCCCACACCGTTGTCGGTTACCGTAAGCAGCAGGTCGTCCCCTTCGCGGCAGGCGTGAATGTCGATCAGCACCGTGCCGCCCGCCGGATCAATGCCGTAAAACATCGCATTTTCCACAAGGGGCTGCAGGATGAATTTGATGATCTTGGCATTCATCAGCGATTCATCCGTGCGATAGCGAAGCGAAAATCCGCTGCCGTAGCGGTACGTTTGGATGATCTCGTAATCCTGCACAAACGCAAGCTCTTGGCGCAGGGAGCAGAAATCGGTTTCGATGCGCGTGATGTGGCGCAGCATGCGCATCAGGGCAGTCGTCATTTCACTGATGCCGGAAACCCCGTTCATTTCGCCCAGCCAGCGGATCGAATTTAATGTATTATAAAGGAAATGCGGCGTGATCTGCCCTTGAAGCGCGCGGAAGGAAAGCTGATTCCGGCGCTTTTCATCCTCCAGCTGGGTCTGCATCAGCTGGACGAACGCGCCGGACATTTCGGTGATGTCCACGCTGATCGCACCGAATTCGTCATTGGAAGAAAGCGGCTTGCGATCGGAAAAATCACCCAAAGTCAGCGCGTGCAGCTGGCTTTGGATGTGTGCAACCGGGCGCGCGACAATGTGGTGCAGCACAAGATAGACAATCAGTACGCACACGCCGGCTGAAAGCAGCACAAGCGTGAGAATGGTGCCGAAATCCTGCGGAAGCTGCATGCGGTAGGGCGGGATCGGCAGAAAAAGGGTCCAGCCGAGAAGATCGAGCGAATACCCCACCATGCCGATCCCGTCGATCGCCTGGATCGGTGCAGTGGTAAAGGCACCGTTTTGATAATGGACATCGGCGGGAGCACCCAGTGCTTCAAACAGATCGGGGCGCGGCGCAAAGCCGCGGTGCGACATTTCCCACACCGTTTCACCGGAACGGATGTAAACGATCTGCCCGCCTTCTTCAAAATAGGTGGAAAACTGATCCAGAAGAAGCCGGCTGCCGATCGCGATATAGGCCGTGCCGATCGGGGTACTGCCATCCAGATAGTATAAAGGCTCGGCAAACGGGATGATGTATCGGTCACTCGTCTGAAAGGAGTAAAAAAAGGGCGAAGGCAGGATGCACGAAAAATCCGGCACGCCGATTTCGGGGCAAAGCGTGCGGAAAATATCAAGATCCGAAGAATGCCCGGATATCGTGCCGACACTGATGTACTTCGGGTGGCGCGAGGAGACGATCATCAGCTTGGAAAGATAATCGTTGATATTTGCGCTGTAAATCAGGGTGTTGATATCGTTCAGTGCGCCGACCAGAGAATTGCCGTAGGCACCGGGCATGAACGGGTCATTCTGCAGATAGCGGCGGATGCGGCTGTCATTGGAAATCAGCTGGGGAACACGCATGATGCGCATGACGCTGCGCTCCAGATTGCCGGCTGCCGAACTGAGCTGGATGCCCAGCGAGCGCGGGATATCGGCACGATAGGCTGCTTCGGCACTGTGGAACATCAGGGTGCCGAATACGCACAGGATCATGACGGCAATCAGAAGGACAACGCAAAGCAGCTTGAAGTGCAGGCTCTTTTGAAATTTCATGGGGATGCAGGCCTCCTGCCCACGG
>JAHHSK010000070.1 GCA_020025255.1 Ruthenibacterium sp.
TTTATCCTGCGGTTTGGGACGGCACGCTTTCGCCCTGCGCCAAACCTTTGCGCATCAATCCAGCTTGCCCTTTTTGAACAGATGCCATGCAATGCCGATCGCCATTGCGCCCGAAAGCAGGATCAAAAACGATACGTTCGCGATCAGCGAGGGCACAAGGATGAACAGCACGCTCATAAACACAAGCGGGATGACCGCAATTTTCAGGTTCTTGGAAAAATACTTGAATGCCAGCGCGCCGAACAGTGCCGGGATCACGGTGCTGAACGCCGGTTCCAGCACGGGGTTTTCCAGCACCGGGCGCAGCGGCACAAGGCACAGCACGCCCAATGCCAGCACCAGCACGGTGACAAGGCTGCTGACGGCGACGGAAAGCGTGGAGATGATGTCGTTTTCCGGCGTGCCGACCTCGGTGCCGCAGATTTCGCGCGCATTCACCGCGCACGGCAGCTTCAGGTTGATGATATTGCCCGTGATGAAGGTCAGGTAGCTTGCGCCGGAGCCGAGCATCGGTGAATAGACCAGAAATTCCATGATGCCGCTGGTCCAATAGATGACTGCCACCTGCACAAAGCCCATGCCGAATGCCTTCCAATCCGGCCCCGTACCCAGCACCGCGCCCATAGCAAGCGGTGCCGCAAGCAAAAGCAGGATGCCGATGGTCAGACCGATGCGCCCGATGCGGTGCGCACTGTTTTCATACCGTTCGTAAAATTCCTTTTTTTCGATTTCGTTCATATCCGACACCCCTTACAAAAGCATTCCCAGGCCGACGGCCGCAGCCATACCCAGGAGCATACTGCCCGCCATGGAAAAATTATCGAGCCATGTCATGCTGCGCCGGCGCGCAAGATATTCAAAGAAAGCCATGGCGGCGGCAGAAACGGCCGCGACGAAAATGGGCATAAAGTTGCCTGTGCTTGTCCATTCCCCAAGGTACGAGCCGATATACGCGCTGACAAGCCCCACGAACATCGCCGCAAACAGATAATCCCCGAAGCTTTTTTTGCCGTCCTTTTTCTTTTCGGCAGCACCGTGGATCTTTTTCATGTACTTTTTCAAAAAGAAAATACACAGCAGACAGCCCGCAAGGATGCCCGCAGACATCACCAGCGCAACCGTAACAAAGGTTTTGCCATCCAAAGCCGCACTGCCAAGGCCGCCTTCCATGCCGGCGGCGCGGGCTGCGATATCCGCAACGTTCCCTTCATAATGCAGCGCCCCCACCACGGAAAGACGCATCCACGGCAGCGGGATGCCAAGGCTGCCGGAAAGGGCAATGACGCCCAGAAGGATCGAAATACTCGGCAGCACCGTAAACGTAGCGCTGGACGTCATGGCGCGGCGCAGTTTTTTCGGGTCCATTCCAAGGGAAAGCCCGGCGCGATAGCTTTTTACAAGATACACCACACAAAGCCCCACGATAAAGGCCAGCACCAAACCCACGATGCAAAACATGATCGGCGCGTTGAGCTGTTTGAGCAGTTCCATACACATTCCTCTTTTCTGATGGCTGCATCGGATGCCCGCTGCAGCTTTCGTTTGTTTCATTGTAGCACGCGCGCCCCGGAAAGAAAAGCCGTTTTATTGCGCCCGCGTCTTTTTGCGTGCCGGACGCATATTTTGCCGCGCGCCGCGCACACTGTTAAAAAGTCCCGTAAAAGGAGCGAACGCAAATGAGAACCGATGCCGTAAAATATGACCGGATGCGCCGGCAGGCCTCGCCGCCTTCCCCGATCGTCAAGGACTGCCTGTGCGCCTTTTTTGCCGGCGGAAGCATCTGCCTTGTGGGCGAGATCCTGCGCACGGCGTTTTTATCTGCCGGCCTTGCCGTCAAGGATGCCGCGCTGCTGACAAGCGTGTGCCTGATCGCGCTTTCCGCGCTGACCACCGCACTGGGCTGGTATCAGAAGCTTGCCGCACATGCCGGTGCGGGCACGCTTGTGCCGATCACCGGCTTTGCCAATTCCATTGTATCCCCCGCGGTCGAATTCCGCAGCGAAGGGCTTGTGCCGGGCGTGGGCGCAAAAATGTTCATCATCGCAGGGCCTGTCATCGTGTACGGCACCATCGCCAGCGTGGTATGGGGCATCCTGTATTTTCTTTCCAAACGGTATATGGGGGGCTGAGCATGCGAAAAGGGGATACCATTCTTTTTCAAACACCGCCGAGTATTCTTTCCTATGCCGCCGTCGGCGGAAAAAAAGAGGCCGAAGGCCCGCTTGCGCCGCACTTCGACCAGCTTTTTTTGGATTCCCGCTGCGGCGAGGAAAGCTGGGAAAAGGCGGAATGTACGATCACGCGCCGCTGTCTGACGCTTGCGCTGCAAAAGGCGAACCTTTCGGCAAGTGCACTGGACGGCGTATTTGCAGGCGACCTGCAATTTCAATGCACGGCTTCTGCCTATGCCATGCGCGCGTTTGACGCCCCGTATCTTGGGCTTTACGGCGCGTGCAGCACCATGGCCGAAGGTGTCGGCCTTGCCGCCTGCCTTGTCGCCTGCGGTCACATGAAGTATGCCGCCGCCATGACAAGCAGCCATTTCTGTGCCGCCGAACGGCAGTTCCGCACGCCGCTGGATTACGGCGGAAAGCGCACGCCCACCGCGCAGTGGACCGTTACCGGAGCCGGGGCCGCCGTGCTGTGCGCCGGCTGCTGTGCACCGTATGTGCGCGCCGTCACGTTCGGGCGGGTGCGCGACTTGGAGGTTACGGATATCAACAACATGGGCGCTGCCATGGCACCCGCCGCATGCGAAACACTGCTGCGCTATTTTGCCGATACGGCTCAACGCCCGGATGCCTTCGATGCCGTTTACACCGGCGATCTTGGGCAGATCGGCAGCACGCTGCTGCACCAGCTTTTGCAGCGCGAGGGCATCGTGCTGCCCCGCCACCGCGACTGCGGGCTTCGGATCTACGACTGCAATACGCAGAACGTTCAGGCGGGCGGTTCCGGTGCGGGGTGTTCTGCCAGCGTGCTGTGCTGCGAAGTGCTTCCGGCTTTGCGCGAAGGGCGCATGAAGCGCGTATTGTTCCTTTCCACCGGCGCGCTGATGAGCCAGACCACCTTTCTTCAGGGGGAAAGCATTCCGGGCATCGCACACCTGATCGAGCTTTCATCCGAATCGGATCTGCCGCAAAAGGAGGGCTTATAATGCAATATTTCAACGCATTCTGGGTCGGCGGCGCTATCTGCGTCATCGGACAGCTGCTGATCGATCTGACCAAGCTGACACCCGCCCGCATCCTGGTTTGCTTTGTCGTTTCCGGTGTGGTGCTTTCCGCTTTGGGGCTGTTTGCGCCGCTTGCGGAATTTGCCGGAGCGGGCGCAAGCGTGCCGCTGCTTGGGTTCGGCAACCTGCTGGCGGAAGGCGTAAAGCAGGCCGTGGACGAGCAGGGGCTGATCGGCGTGCTTTCCGGCGGGCTTTCGGCCGCTTGCGGCGGCATCACAGCCGCGCTCACCTGCGGATTTCTTGCTTCCCTGCTTGTCAAAAGCCGGGATCAAAATTAGCGCTTTTCCCAAAATATCATTTACTGCTTTGTGCATCCCGCAGCGAAACCGCATTCTTTTTGCCTTTCCCTTCGATTTTTGCGCAAAAATACAACAAACCCGCTGTTATAAAAACAGCGGGTTTGTTTGAATCAGCTTATTCAGCGGCTTTGTTTGCAGCCTTTGCCAGACGAGAAGCCTTGCGGGAAGCCGTGTTCTTATGAATCACGCCTTTTTTCGCGGCCTTGTCAATAGCAGAGACAGCAGCCTTCACAGCAGCGTCCTTATCAGCGGCGCCGGCGGAAATGGCGGCGTCTGCCTTCTTGACGACTGTTTTCAGGTTGGACTTGATCGCTTTATTGTGCATTGCTTCCTTCTTGGACTGCACCACACGGTCTTTCTGCGATTTAATATTAGGCATCGTACCACCTCCTTAATACCCATAACAGTGCACTTTATGATACCATTTTTCCGACGATATGGCAAGTGTTTTTTGCGAAAAAGGGTGGAAAATCCGTACATATTTTTCAGAAAGGGTGTTTTCCATGCCGGTTTATACCGATATTGCCGCCGAATTCTATCCAAAAAACGGAACCCGCGCCCCGGCGGGCGTACACGTCTGCGTATCCAAGCTGTATGGGCTGACATGCACCCGGGTGCAGATCACGCGCAGCGGGCTTTCGCGCCCGAAGGGCACCTACCTCACCCTGGATATGCCGGATTTTGCATGCATCGATGTTCACGACCCGGCCTGCGTGCGCGCCGTGGCATCCCGGCTGCGGCAGCTTTTGCCGGAAAAAGGCCCGGTTCTGGCGGCGGGGATCGGCAACCGTTCCCTGACAGCCGATTCGCTTGGCCCTGCCACGGCCGACCGCATCTTTGTCACGCGGCATTTGTGCGAAGGCGATCCTGCGGATATCCCGCTGCGCAGTGTGGCCGCCGTTTGTCCCGGCGTTGCCGGGGAAACCGGTTTTTCTGCCGCCGAACTGCTGCAAAGCGCTGTCAGCCGCTTTGCGCCCGCCGCGGTGCTTGTCATCGACAGCCTTTGCACCGGCGATGCGCGCCGGCTTGGATGCAGCGTCCAGATTTCCGATGCCGGGCTGTTCCCGCAAAGTGCCCCGCCGATCACACAGAAAACGCTGGGGGTGCCTGTGATTGCGCTGGGCGTGCCCACCGTTATGCATCACACCCCCGGCACACAGCCGCTTGTGGTGACCCCGCGCGAAATTGATGCCGTCGTCCGCCGCGCCGCTGCCCTTTTGTCCCTTGCCGTCAACAAAGCACTCCAGCCCGCCCTCAGCATGCGGGAATTAGCTTTCCTTACTTCGTAGCCCTTGGGTGGATCTGCCGCCTTGGACGGAGACTCGGTCTGATTTTTATTTTTTCCGCTCCGGTAATTGACAAATCCATTTTTTTCCGATAAAATTGTAGGGTTAAGGTTAGTAAATGCTAACTTTTTCTTTTTTACCTTAAAGTTAGCAGTTTCTAACTTTTTTTGGATGGAGGATTTCTTTATGATGATCAACAAACGCCTGATCGGCATCGTGCCCGAAAGCAAAAAGTATATTGCGGGCAACGTTGTCTTCCAATGGGTGTCGATGCTTGCTAATGCCGGCATGATCGCCGCACTGGCCGGGTTCCTGCACGGGCTTTTAAAAGGCGAAGCTTCCCCTCGTGCGCTTTTTCTTACCGTAGGGGCAGGCATCCTTTCCCTTGCCGTGCGCTGTGTGTGCAGCATCCTTGCGGCGCGAATGAGCTTTCTTGCCGCAAAAAGCATCAAGCTGACGCTGCGCACCCGCATTTATGAAAAGCTGCTGCGGCTCGGCCCTTCTTACAGCCGGCGCATTTCCACTTCAGAGGTCGTGCAGTTTTCCACCGAGGGTGTGGAACAGCTGGAAAGCTACTTCGGCGCGTATCTGCCGCAGTTCTTTTACAGCATGCTCGCCCCGCTTACGCTGTTTGTCCTTCTTGGCCCGATCAGCCTGAAGGCCGCGGGCGCACTGCTTTTGTGCGTGCCGCTGATCCCCGTTTCGATTGCCGCGGTGCAGACCTTTGCCAAAAAGCTGCTGGGCAAATACTGGGGGCAGTACGCAGCACTGGGCGATACCTTCCTTGAAAACCTGCAAGGGCTTACCACTTTGAAAATTTATGAAGCGGATGAAGCCAAGCACAAGGAAATGAACCGCGAAGCCGAAAACTTCCGCAAAATCACGATGCGCGTTTTGACGATGCAGCTCAACTCCATTACGATCATGGATCTTGTTGCATACGGCGGCGCGGCACTGGGCATGATCCTTGCCGTGCGGGAGCTTGCAGCAGGTGCTGTCAGCTTTGCGGGCTGTTTTGGCATCATCCTGCTTTCGGCGGATTTCTTCCTGCCGATGCGCCAGCTCGGCTCGTACTTCCACATTGCGATGAACGGCATGGCGGCAAGCGATAAGATCTTTGCGATGCTCGATCTTCCCGAAGATGATGCGGGCACAAAGCAGGCCGAAGGCGGCAGCCTTTCCTGCCGCGGGCTGCGTTTTTCCTATAACGAAGACCGCGAAGTGCTGCACGGCGTAGATATGGAATTTGCGCAGGGCAGGATGACTGCGATCGTCGGGGAATCCGGCTGCGGCAAATCCACGGTCGCTTCGATCCTTACCGGGCGCAGCCGCGGCTACACCGGCAGCGCAGTACTTTCCGGAACGGAAATTTCAGAGCTTTCCGGCGAAAGCCTGCTGCGCACGATTACTTATGTCGGCTCGAACGGATACATCCTTGCCGGCAGCGTTGCCGAATGTCTGCGCGCCGCAAAGCCCGATGCCAGCGACGATGCGCTGTGGGCGGTGCTGGAACGCGTGCGCCTTGCCGGTTTTGTGCGCGCCCAGCAGGGGCTGGATACCCCCATTGCAGCGGGCGGCACCAATCTTTCGGGCGGGCAGCGCCAGCGCCTGTGCCTTGCACGCGCACTTTTGCACGATACGCCGTGCTATGTGTTCGATGAAGCAACAAGCAACATCGATGTCGAAAGCGAAAACGATATCATGGATGAGATCCGCGCGCTGGCAAAAACGCGCACCGTCATCGTCATTACACACCGCCTTGCGAACGTGACGGATGCGGCCTGCATCTATGTCATGCAGGCGGGGCTGTGTGTGCAATCCGGCACGCATGAAGCCCTGCTCCAGCAGACGGGTGCGTATGCCGCACTATGGGAAAGCCAGCAGAAGCTGGAACACTTTGCATCCGGGGAGGTAACGGCATGAAACAAAAACGAAGCGGGTTTACCGTAATGCGCCGTCTGATCCGCCTTGTGCGCCCGCTGGCACCGTTTATGGTGCTTGCTGTAACGCTTGGCGTTGCGGGGTTCGCCTGTGCGATTTTTCTGACGATCTTCGGCGGCTGGGCGATGCTGGATGTACTGGGGCTTTCCGCCCCGGCCGCCGCAGGCACGCTGTTTATCCTGGCGGGCATCGCTGCGCTGCTGCGCGGTGTGCTGCGCTACGGCGAACAGGCCTGCAATCATTACATCGCCTTCAAGCTGCTTGCGCTGGTGCGCGATAAGGTGTTCGGTGCTTTGCGCCGCCTTTGCCCCGCAAAGCTGGAAGGGCGCGATAAGGGCGATCTGATCGCCGTCATCACCGCAGACGTGGAGCTGCTGGAGGTATTCTACGCACACACCATATCGCCTGTGCTGATCGCGATTTTCATGTCGCTGGGCATGAGCCTTTTCATCGGCAGCTATCATCCGCTGCTGGGGGTATGTGCGGCGGCGGCATATCTTACGATCGGCGCTGCGCTGCCGATCTTCATTTCCCGTATTTCCGGGTCTTCCGGCAATGAATTCCGCGCAAAAGCCGGTCAGCTGAGCGGCTATGTGCTGGACAGCCTGCGCGGCGTGCGCGAGGTGCTTCAGTACGATTTCGGCGCACAGCGCGTACAGGGGCTGCGCGCGGGCACCGAAGAACTTCTTGCCACCGAGGAGGACATGAAGAAAAAAGCCGCCCTCGGCACAGCGCTGACCAACAGCCTGATCATCGCGTTCGGCCTTGTGATGCTGTGCGCTTCGTGCGCACTGTACTTTTCGGGAAAGGTCGGCTTTGAGGGTGTGCTGATCCCTGTCATTGCGATGATGAGCTCGTTCGGGCCGGTGGTAGCTTTGGCAAGCCTTGGCAGCACATTGCAAAACACCCTTGCCGCAGGCAACCGTGTGCTGGATATTTTGGATGAAACCCCGCTTGTGCCGGAAGTATCGGATCGGGAGCCTGTCGTATTCACGGGTGCTTCGTGCGAAAACGTCTCGTTTTCCTATGATGAGGAAGAGATCCTGCACGATGTGAGCCTGTCGATCCCCAAGGGCCGCGTGATCGGCATTACCGGGCGCAGCGGCAGCGGCAAATCGACCCTGCTGCGCCTGCTGATGCGCTTTTGGGATGCCGACAGCGGCACGGTGCGCCTTTCCGGGCGCAGCATAAAGCAGGTCAACACCCACGATCTGCGCCGTGCCGAAGGCTTTGTAACACAGGATACCCACCTGTTCCATGACAGCATTGCCAACAATCTGCGCATTGCCAAGCCCACGGCATCGGATGAGGAACTGATTGCCGCATGCAAAAAAGCATCGGTGCATGATTTTATCCTGACGCTGCCGCAGGGCTATGATACGCCTGTGGGCGAGCTGGGCGATACGCTTTCCAGCGGCGAACGCCAGCGCCTTGGGCTTGCGCGCGCGTTTTTGCACGATGCGCCGATGCTTTTGCTGGATGAACCGACGAGCAATCTGGACAGCCTGAACGAAGGCGTGATCCTCGCTTCCCTTGCCGCCGAACGCGTTGATAAAACGATCGTGCTGGTTTCGCACCGCGCGTCCACCATGGCTTTGGCGGATGACGTGTACTCTGCCGAGAGGGGGCGCGTGAGCTGATGCCCAAAAAGGCAGATGTTGAGGCAAAGCGTCTGCGGGAAAAGCGTATGGTGCGCGATATGATCGCGCTTTACTGCCGCAAAAACCACGGCACGCGCGGCGCGCTGTGCCCCGACTGCGCGGCGCTTGCCGATTATGCCGAGCAGCGCAGCGACCGCTGCCCGTTTATGGAGACAAAGACCTTCTGCTCCAACTGCAAGGTGCATTGCTATCAACCCGAAATGCGCGAACGGATCCGCCTTGTCATGCGATTTTCCGGCCCGCGCATGCTCTTTCATCACCCGGCAGCCGCCGTGCGGCACTTGATCGAATCAAAACGCGAACAAAAACGAACGGAGAAAGAAAAATGAAGCTTTTTTATATTGTACTCGGCTGTATTTCGCTTGGCGTCGGCGCGGTGGGCGCCGTTCTGCCGATCCTGCCGGCCTTCCCCTTTCTGATGCTTGCTGCCTTCTGCTTTGCGCGCAGCAGCGAAAAGCTGCACAGCTGGTTCATCCACACACAGCTGTATCAAAAAAATCTTGCCAGCTTTGTGCACGGCAAGGGCATGACAAAGCAGGCAAAGTTCCGCGTGCTGACGGCGATCACGCTGACTATGGGGCTTGGCTTTTTGATGATGGGGCGTGTACCCGTCGGGCGCATCGTGCTTGCCGTTGTGTGGGTGCTGCATGTGATCTACTTTGCCTTCGGCGTGCGCACGATCAGCCCCGAAGAACACAGTGTCGTGCTGGATGCCCTCAATTCCGACACCGACGCGGCAGCGTGACGCGCGCCACGGTTCTTT
>JAHHSK010000071.1 GCA_020025255.1 Ruthenibacterium sp.
GAAAGCAATTTTTACAAATTTAATGAATCAATTTCGTGTTATTCTGTTATTAGCGACAAGTACGGAGAATTCATGCCGCTTTATTTAACATGTGCGGGCATTGCCCGCAAGGAGGAGGTAATTTATGGCTACCAAGTCAGCTGCAACAGACGCTAACGGTCTGCGCAAATTCGGGTTCCGTGATAAACTCGCATATGCTGCCGGCGATTTTGGCTGCAACATGAGTTTCGCATTGAAGGGAACACTTACCATTTTCTGGACACAGTTTATGGGCATCGACAACATGGTGATGGCGTCGCTGCTGTTAATTGTTCAGATTTGGGATGCGATCAACGATCCCCTGATCGGGGCTATGGTCGATGCGGATAAGCACCAGTACAAGCGCAACAAATTCCTTGCTTACATTTGGGCGGGTTCTCTTGGTCTTCTTGTCGCTGGCGCACTTTGCTTCGTTCCGTGGAAAGGTGCTCCGTCCATGGTGAAAAACCTGCTGTTCATCGGCGGTTACATCGTTTGGGATGCTTTCTACACCGTAGCAAACGTTCCGTATGGTTCGATCCTTTCTTTGATTTCTTCCGATCCGGTAGAGCGCGCACAGCTTTCCACATGGCGTTCTCTGGGTTCTTCGGTTGGCGGAATGCTCACCATGGCAATGCTGCCGATCTTGATTTACGACGAAAACAACGTGCTGCTTGGTGAACGTGTGTTCTTCATCGCACTGTTCATGGGCGTTCTGGGCTTCTTTGCATTCCAGTTCATGATCCGCAACACCGTCATCCGTGTCGATACGCAGATCACTCTGAAGGAAGATACACCCAAGTTCAACCCGTTCAAAGCATTCGGCCACTTCATCCGCAACCGTGCTGCGATCGGTGCAACTCTTGCTCCGGTTGCCATCTTCCTTGGCATGGCAGGCGCCGGCACGGCAATGCAGATCATGTTCCAGGCTTATTTCAAAAATGCCCGTATCATGGGTATGGTTCAAATGGTTCAGATGCTCGGCACCTTCCTCTTTATGCCGTTCATCGCAAAAATCGTTACCAAGTTTGGTAAACGTGAATCGGTTGTTGTCGGTTCCCTTGTCAGCATTTCCGCATATGTCTTGATGCTGGTTCTTCCGATCACTCCGGACTCCAAAGGTCTTGGAATGTTCGTTGCCTGCCAGATCCTCAGCACACTGGGCGGCGGCGTAGGCAGCTGCGTTGGCTGGTCGCTTATGGCAGACGCAATGGACTACGAAGAATGGAAATTCGGCACCCGTAACGAAGGCACGACTTATGCTTTGCATTCCTTCTTCCGTAAACTTGCACAGGGCATTGGACCTTCGATCGGTCTTGCTCTTGCAACTTGGTTCGGCTACAACGGCGCACTCGGCCCCAACCAGACTGCTGAAACCGCATTGAACATGCGTTATCTGACTGCCGGCATGTACCTCTTCAGCGCAGTTCTGCAGTTTGTTGCTTACGGCCTGATCTTCAACCTGAGCAAGAGCAAACTGACTCAGATGGAAAAAGATCTTGCCGAACGCCGTGCAAAAGCAGAATCCTAATTTCTTACATTAATTTTCTTGCTTTTGGTTTGATTCTCCGTAACCTGCAAAAAGCCGCACAGTACGCTGTGCGGCTTTTTGTATTTTCCCCTGATTTGGTGCGCCCTTGTTTTTTACCACGGGCGTTTTCCTTGTGCCTGCGGCATCCAGCCGTCGTTTGGGCTATACAGAAAATACTCGCAGGATTCCGGCAGCCTGCATAAACAGCAGCAGCAGGATCGCCGGGACAACATACTGGATCATTACACGGTACAGCTTTTTCCGGGTAAAGCGTTCGGCTCCGATTTCCATTTCTGTTTCGATCCATTCCGGCTTGATGACCCAGCCGATAAAAATACTGGTAAGCAACGCGATTGCAGGCATCATAACGCTATTGCTGATGTAATCTATGACATCCAGCAGCTGTCCGCTTTGCCCGTTTGGCAGTGTGATATTGAAGTAAAGCACATTGTACCCCATGCAGATAACTGCTGCGCACAGCGCAGAAATCGCCGCAATGATCAGGCTTACCTTTCTGCGGGATGCATCAAAAATACTCATGCATGTGGCAACCAGTGTCTCCATGATCGAAACACTCGATGTCAGCGCAGCAAACAGAATCATGGTAAAAAACGCAATGCCGATCACGATCCCCACACTGCCCATAGAAGAAAACATCTTGGGAAGCGAAACAAACATCAAGCTCGGCCCCGACTGCATTCCTTGTGTACCGGTAAACACATAAACGGCCGGAACGATCATCATGCCGGCAAGCAGCGCAACCCCGGTATCAAACGATTCTATTTGGACGATCGCGCGGTTCAGGTTTACATCTTTTTTCACATAGGAGCCGTAGGTGATCATGATCCCCATAGAAACACTCAAGGAAAAGAACAGCTGGCTCATGGCATCCAGAAGAATGCTCAGAAACCGGGAAAGCGTAAGCCCTTTGAAATCCGGAATCAAATAGACGGCAAGCCCCTGTATCCCCGTGCGCTCGTTTCCGGCAGGATCGGTATACCGCAGCGTCAGCGAATAAATTGCAATGCCGATCATCAGCACCAGCAAGCACGGCATTACCACCCTTGAAAATTTTTCAATTCCCTTTTCCACTCCCACATACACGACCATAGCTGTCATGGCAAGAAAAAGCAGCATAAATACGATCGGTGATACACGGCTTGTAATAAACGAGGTAAAGTAGCTATCCTGTGCGGCAGCCTGATGTTTTCCGGTCAGGTAAACCGTCGTGTATTTCAGGATCCAGCCTCCGATCACGGTGTAATACGTCATAATCAGCACCGGAACCAAAAAGGTGATTTTTCCAAGAAACCCCCAGCTCGGACGAATCGATGCAAAAGCCTGCCATGCATTTTTTCCTGTGCGCCGCCCAATGGCAATATCAGTTGCCAGCATCGTAAAGCCAAACGTCAAAACCAAACCCAGATAAACCAGCAGAAACAGTCCGCCGCCATCCTTTGCTGCAAGGTATGGGAATCTCCAGATATTTCCCACTCCTACTGCACTTCCTGCAGCGGCAAGCACAAATCCAATCGACCCGCTGAACCCGTTTCTTTTCTTTGTTTGCATAAAAACTCCCCCCATACGTCAAACGATTTAACCTCTTTACTATATCGTTTGAAGCAGCCGTATGCAAAACAGCCTGAATTTCCTTACACGAAACTTTTGACACGAGTTGTTTCTTTATGATAGAATAAGCAAGAAAATAAAACGGCTTCACGGCTCTTGCGCAGTCAAATCGCAAAAATGGATATTATAACGAAACTTTAAAGGAAATCTTATGAAAAACATCAATCAGCTTGTAGGTTCCCGGATTCGCAATTACCGTAAAATGAAAAAAATGACGCTGCAGCAGCTTGCGGATCAGATCCATAAAAGCCGTGCAACGGTCAGCAAATACGAAACGGGAGAAATCACGTTGGATATCGAAACGCTCTGTGAAATCAGCTCGGTATTGGATATCAGCCTAAGCAGCCTTGTCGATTATCGTACCGAGCCGGAAGTGCGGGCTGTGCCACCGGCCGATTACTCCGGGGAAAGCCCTTTTTTTCGGGCAGAGCGTTTGTATTTCTATTTTTACGATGGACGCTATCATCGGCTGAAAGAAGCCGTCATTGATATACGGAAAAATATTGTGGATTCCGATGGATGCTGTGATGCGCGCATGGCGATTCGATCCTCCACTTCCTCCGGCCTCAGTCGTGAAATCTACTATAACGGCAGCGTCCTATACAGCGATATGCTGATCCGATTTTCCTTTGTCAACTGTTACAACAAGCTGGAACAGGATCTTTTGTACATCTTCAATCCGTTAGAACTGCGGGATTATACCGAAGGGCTGCTTTGCGGCATTTCCAGTGCCGATTTGATGCCCTGCGCCTTTAAATGCCTGGTTACTTTGAATCCCCGCGCCGATTATGAAACCCTGCGTCAGCATTTGCTGCTGACACCGAAAGAACTTCGCCGCTGGCAGAAGCTGAACATGCTGATTGTCGATAACAACAGCTGATTTTCCCCTTTCCCGCTCTTATAAAGCCCTGCCAAACAAACGCCGGCAAAAACGTATCGCTTTGCGATCTGTATCATGCACGAGCGCACTTTCCTGCGCACAGCAGCGGCTTGGCTTCAAGCCATAAAAAAACCGGAGTGTATCTCTACACTCCGGTTTTTTATGTTCCGATCGAACGATCTATATCCAAAATCACACTTCGAAGCTGACCGAGCTGTCCCTTTTCAGATCCACGCCGAACTCGTAATCATTTCCCGGTAGAATCGCATTCAAAAGAATGCCGACAATCGCCGCAATCGCCAAGCCGGAAAGCGTAAAGCTGTACTCTGTTCCCAGCGGGATCGTAATACCGCCCACACTGTTGAAGCCCAGTGCCGAAACAAGGATTACGGCTGCAATGATCGAATTGCGGGATTTTGTGAAATCAACCTGATTTTCCACAAGGTTCCGCACTCCTACGGAAGAAATCATCCCATACAGAACAAACGATATCCCGCCGATAATGGCTGCTGGGATCGTCTGCAGTGCTGCACCGATCTTCGGGAAGAAGCTGAGGAAAATGGCAAAGCATGCGGCAATGCGCATAACGCGGGGGTCGTATACCTTCGTCAATGCCAAAACCCCGGTGTTTTCACCGTAGGTTGTGTTGGCCGGAGCGCCGAACAGCCCGGCAATGCTGGTTGCAAGGCCATCGCCCAGCAAGGTGCGGTGCAGCCCCGGATCGGATAAATACGAACGCTCACACGTTGCGCTGATTGCCGCAATATCACCGATATGCTCCATCATGGTTGCCAAGGCAATCGGAGCGATCGTAATGCAAGCGCTCAGGCTGAATTTTGCCATACCCGATGTGTGTACCGCAAGGCCAAACCAATCCGCATTGCTGATTGCCGTGAAATCCACTTCGCCCATAAGGATCGCCGCAACATACGATACCACAATACCAATCAGGATCGGCAGGATTTTTGTCATCCCCTTGCCCCAGATGTTGCACACAATAATCACGGTCAGTGCTATCATCGCCAGCGTCCAGTTGCTGGCGCAGTTTGTAATGGCCGTGGGCGCAAGGATCAGCCCAATGGAAATAATGATCGGGCCGGTAACGACCGGCGGGAAAAAGCGCATGATCTTACGCACCCCAAACACCTTGATCATCGCACTGAGAATGACGTAAATCAGCCCCGAAACCACAATGCCTCCCGCCGCATAGGGAAGCATCTCGCTGGGTGTTCCATCCGGGCCAAGCGGTGCCACGGCGGCATAACCGCCCAAAAACGCAAAGCTGGAACCAAGAAATGCCGGAACCTTTCCCTTTGTAACAAGGTGGAACAGCAGTGTGCCGATCCCGGCAAACAGCAATGCGGTCGAAACCGGGATGCCTGTCAGGATCGGAACCAATACGGTTGCACCAAACATGGCAAACGTATGCTGCATTCCCAGCACCAGCATTTTTCCGGTGCCAAGCTTGCGCGCATCGTACAAGCCTTCTTTTCCAAGCTCGATTCTTTCTTTTTCTTTGCTCATTGAATCCTTCCTCCTCAACTAGAACCGTTGTGCATCCAACATCTGGAAGCTGCCGGAGCACTGCCAAAAAAAAGGGCATTCCCGTTATGAAGCCATAACAGAAAATGCCTTTTTCTTACCTTGAACCGAAATAGGAAAAGAACGCTCTGCTTTTTTCGCATAAACCCATGCAGCAGTGCGGTGTGTCATGATATTTTCAGCACATCCCATACAATATTTCATATTCCTGTCCTTTCCTAAACCTAATATAGAATACCAAACATTTTTTGTTGTTGCAAGCTTTTTTGCGTTTTTTCTGTTTTTATGCGCGTGATTCCCTGTGATTTTTTTCTTCCTGCTCCATGGATACCCGCAGCTCTTCCAAGGCTTTCTTTTCGATGCGGGATACATAACTGCGGCTGATGTGCAGCAATTTTGCCGTTTGCTGCTGTGTCATCGGTGCAAGGCCGGAAAGGCCGTACCGTAAAATCACTATTTTGCGTTCCCTTTCTTCCAGCCGGTTCACCACGCAGCGCAGCTGGCGCATTTCTTCGCGGCGTTCCAGTTCCTCATGCAGATCAAAACGATCCGCCACCACGTCATTCAGCGTCAATCCGTTGCTGCCCGCCTCCCCTTCAATCGGCTCGTGGATCGACACATCGTTTTTCAGCTTTTTATCCGATCGAAACTGCATCAGGATCTCATTTTCAATACACCTTGCCGCATAGGTGGCAAAGCGTGCTCCTTTTTGATGATCGAAACTGTTCACTGCCTTTATCAATCCGATCGTTCCAATGCTGATGAGATCCTCCTGCTCCATGCTGGAAGCATAATACTTTTTTGCTATATGCGCCACAAGCCGCAGATTGTGTCGGATCAATCGATCTTTTGCCTGTCTATCCCCCGCCTTCATCGCCTCGAACGCATCTCTTTCCTCTTTGGCAGAAAGCGGTTTGGGAAAGCTGCTGCTTTCCAAATGCAGCGCAAAGTACAGCAGTTTTCCTGCGACGATGCTCATAAACACTCCGAACATACGTTTGCCTCCTTTTAACTGTACTTCATTGTATGGATCCGTTGCGGCACACATGCCGATTTTCCCTTGCTTTTTTCCAATTCTGCAATGTGAACTTTTCTTTCAAGAAAAGTTCACATTGCGGCTCTTGTTTCTTTCTGTGCCTCGTGATATGATTAAATTAAAATAAGCATTTCAACAGATAAATGCATACTATAATGTGAGGAGAAATTGGAGCAGGACTGGGAATGATCCATTGCGTTCTCATCGTTTAATCAAAAAGCGACAGAGCCTGCTTTTGTTTTTGATGAAATTTGAAATTGTATGTGATAGTTCAGCCGATTTATCGCCAAGTTACATCCAGCAGAACCATATTACCGTGGTTCCGTTTTATGTTTCTCTTGATGGGGAAACATACCAGAAAGAAGGCGTGGATCTTTCGATCCCCGATTTCTACCAAGCCATGATCGACCACCCCGACTGTTTTCCCAAAAGCTCCATGCCTTCGATCCAGGACTATATGGATGCATTCCTTCCTTTTGTGCAGCGCGGCATTCCGGTTTTATGCATTTGTCTGACACAAAAATTCAGCGGTTCCTATCAATCCGCTCTTTCTGCCAAAAACGCGATTCTGGATGATTACCCGCATGCGCAAGTGTATGTTATGGATTCCCAGCTTGTAACCGCTTTGCAGGGTCTGCTTGTCATGGAAGCTGTCCGCCTTCGGGATAAGGAGCTGACGCTTTCTCATGCAGTGCCGCTTTTGGAAGAAGTGCGCGGAACCGGGCATATCTTCTTTACCACCAACGATTTGAAATATCTGGAACATGGCGGCCGTCTGGGCAAGGTTGCGTGCATTGCCGGCAGCATGCTGAACTTAAAACCCCTGCTGCATTTTTCGAATGGCGAGCTTGGCACCACGGAAATCTGCCGCGGACGCCGTAAATCCCTTCAAAAAGTTACCGAAAAATTTGTTGCCTACCTGAAAGACAACGACATCAACTTGGAAGGATATCTGTTTTGCACCGGTGTCGGCATCGATCTTGCCGAATACGATGATTTTAAAGCCTATCTGACCGAAACCTTTGAAAAAGTCGGGCTTCGCCCCGAAGTATGCGGCAAAGCCCATATCGGCTCCACGATCGGCGTTCATACCGGTCCGTACCCGATTGGACTTGGCTTTTTGAAAAAGTGCAGCATTTGATCTGTTTTTCTATGGCCTTCGGAAATACACACAAACCGGATGCGATTAAAAAGGGGGATGCATTATGGATTTTTACAGCATCATTCAAAACCGACGCTCGATCCGCAAATTCACGCAGCAGCCGATCCCGCAGGAAGTGCTTTTGCGCTTGGTTGACGCGGCACGTCTTGCCCCCAGCTCCGCCAATCAGCAGCCGCTGAAATACAAAGTGGTATCCGATCCGCAAACCGCAGCAGCCATGCAGCCGCTTGTGCGCTGGGCCGCATATCTGGCTCCGCACGGCGCGCCTGCTGTCGGGGAACAGCCCACTGCCTTTGTGGTCATCTGCATCGATCGCACGATCTGCGATATCACGCAAACGCCGGATGCCGGTGCCGCAGCCGAAAACATATTGCTTAGCGCGGTATATGAAGGGCTGGGGGCGTGCTGGATGGGCAGTATCGACCGCAATGCGATCCATGCTCTCTTGCATCTGCCGGATACCTGTTTTGTTCACACACTGATCGCTTTAGGCTATCCTGCCGAAGTTTCTCAAACAACAGCCATTACTCAAGACATCCGTTATTACCGCGATGAAAACGGTGTATTCCAAGTACCGAAACGAACACTTTCCGATGTTCTGCTGTGACCGG
>JAHHSK010000072.1 GCA_020025255.1 Ruthenibacterium sp.
GTGCTTTTGCACACGCGCAGCCGCGAAAGCGGCAGCTTTGAGGTTATTATACCATATTTTCACAGATTCGGCAATTTACCTGCGGGAATCTTCTGTTTTTTGCGGCCTGGTTTTCCCAGCTGCTGTGCGGACACCTTTCCTTTCTTTCTGCGGTCCGCTCGCACTGAAGTCAGACGATTTTCCATACTGTGAAAGTCTTATTTTCTGCCAAGAATTTACAATCTGCATCTTGGATTCCGACCCAAAAGATGCTATACTTATATACGTTTAGGCTTTTGAATACAAAAAGCATTTCATGCCGTATTCTTCGCCGCTTATTTTTAATCAGGATATAAGGTGGTTTTTATTTGAGCGTTAAAAGTAACACAAAACGTCGGCGCATCTGGCCGATCGTTGTCGCCGTTCTTGCGGCGATCCTCCTTGCTGTTGTAATCAGCATATATCTGTATTGGAACGGAAAGCTCAATCTGATTCATTTTGACGATGGTTCCCGTGAAATCGACACCAGCACCAGCTACGAAGTAAACAACGAAGAGCTTGACATCGGCACCCTTCCCGATGCTCCTTCCGGTGTGGAAGGGTCTATCCACACAGACAATGCGGAAATTTACCAGGATGAACACATCCAGAATATTTTGCTCTTAGGTACGGACGATCGGACACGGGAATTCAGCGATAACGCCCGTGCCGACAGCATCATGGTATTGAGCCTGAACACCGAACTTCATACGATCAAGCTTGTCAGCATTGAACGCGGCATCGGGGTTCCGGTTCCCGGCCGAAATGATGACTGGATCACTCATACGTTCCGTTACGGCGGCGCAAAGCTTACTCTGGATACCGTCCGTGAATGTTTCGACCTTGACATCGACCGTTATGTCCGCGTCAATTTCCATGTGTTTGAGGATGCGATCAATGCAATCGGCGGCATTGATATGTCCCTGACACAGGCGGAAGCAGATTATCTGAATAAATTATCTTTCCTGTCCGGCTACCGTGATTTCCACGCCGGAATGAATCATTTAGATGGTCTTTCTGCCTTGTCATACAGCCGTATCCGAAAAATCGACAGCGACTGGGGGCGCATCGTGCGCCAGCGCAAGGTGATCCAGGCGGCTTTGAACCAGGTGAAAAATCTCGGTCTTACGCAGCTTGATGCGCTTGCCAATACGATTCTGCCCATGGTTCAAACGAATCTTACGAAAAGCGAAATCAATTCCCTTCTTTTTGAAATACCGGGCTTTCTTTCCAACGGAGTGGTGATCGATGATATGACTATCCCCACTTTCGAAACCTGTTGGAATTCGGTCGGCGTGGATGGACGCAAAATGATCGGCGTGGATTTTGCCGCCAATGCCCAGATCCTTCATGATTTCTTCTACAGCGAAAAAACCTCCGAGGAAATCCTTTCCCCTGCACCAGAAAGTTCTTCCGCCGCAGAATAACAGCTTGCCCCTGCATCGTTTTCTTTCCAGCCCTGCTTTGGTTTTATCCAAGGCAGGGCTTTTTTGTATAAGGAAAAGGGTGACAGCCGATACGCTGCCACCCTGACTTATCATTCTATTTTGTTTTTATTGCCGTGTGTCCCAACGAAAGCATACACGCAAAGCGATCTATGGCTTTATTTTGAGCCAGACCACCCGATTCTGGTTTCTTTTCATCCCTGCTGTTTTTCGGTTTCCTGCGCAGTCGGCTCCGGCCGCTTTGTCTGCGCCGAAAACACGACCGAAACTTCTGTTCCCTTGCCTACTTCACTCTGGATCTCCACTTTTGCATGGTGGCAGGCGGCTGCATGTTTTACGATCGAAAGCCCCAATCCGGTTCCGCCCGAATCCTTTGAATGGCTCTTATCGACACGATAAAACCGTTCAAAAATACGCGGGATGTGTTCTGCAGGTATTCCGATTCCGGTATCCTTCACCGCAAGAACAACCTGTTCGCCCTGCTGTGCAAGCGAAATTTGCACGCTTCCGTGTTCGACATTATATTTTACCGCATTGTCGCACAGATTATATACCAGTTCAAACAGCAGTCTCGGCACACCGAGCACCGTATGATGCTGCCCGTTCAATTCAAGCGTAATATCACGGGCAGCGGCGGCGTCCTGCACCGACCGCATGGCTTCGCATGCAATATCATACAAGTCCACCGATTCCATAGGCATCTGAACCGCATCATCCATTTGTGACAAATGAATGATATCATCAATCAGCGAAACCAATCTGGATGCTTCTGTTCGGATACGCCCCACAAAACGATGCATATCCTCCTGCTTTACCATACCGTTTTCTATCAATTCGGCACTGCCCATAATCGATTGCAGCGGCGTTTTCAGTTCATGCGATACATTCGCAGTAAATTCGCGGCGCGTGCGTTCTGCCGTTGCCTGCTGCGTGATATCGAACGCCAGAACCACCGTGCCGATCGTCTGCTCATCCGAAGAGATTCTGCTGAAATCGAATTGATACTCGCTTCCATCTCGTTTGCATCGGATCTCGCTGTGTCCTTCCGCATTTCCCTTTTCCAAAGCCTGACTGATATCATAACTGCGTTCGATTGTCAGAAAATCCTGCCCTACGCATTTTCCATCGGCATGAAAGATTCGTTTTGCCGCAGGATTAATGGCAAGAATGATTCCCTGTTCATTGAGCAGAACCAACCCTTCGCTCATGCTCTGGGTAATCTGCGCAAATTCATCCTTGCGTTTTTTCAGCTCGCGCATTGCAGAAACGATCTGCTTATGCTGCCGATGAATCCGTTCCAAAAGCGGAGCCAGTTCTTCATAGGAATCATTTTCCAGCGGCTGTTCCAAATTCAGGTTCAGCAGCGGTTCGGTGATTCGGTTTGCTGATTTTTTCGCAAGCACCGCAGACAAAATAATTGCGAGAAGGATAACGACCGCAATCGGCTGGAACATCCCAATGACAAGCAGCCCTGCCGTTGCTCTGCTGACGGAAATGCGCAGCACGGTACCATCCTGAATCCTGCGCGCATAATAAATCGTTTTTTCCATAAGGGTTGAGGAGTAGCGGGTATCTGCCCCTTCTCCCGATGCAAATGCATTTTTGATTTCGGTTCTTCCGGCATGGTTTTCCATGGTGTTTTCTTCGGCCGCACTGTCGAAAATCACATTTCCATCCTCAGCAACCCATGTAATGCGATAACGGCGGTAATCCAGATCTTCGAGATAATCCAACCCGCTTTTTTCCACGCCGGCCGCGGCCAGCGTCAGTTCATCCTTCAGCTGATTTTCCTGAATGCCTGCAAAGTAATCATAAAGGCAGGTCAGGATAATGGTGAAAGAAGCCAGCAGCACCGCCATCACCGCAATCATCGTAGAACGAAAGATTCTTTTTTTCACGGATGCACCTCCAGACGGTATCCAACGCCCCGGATTGTCTGAATCATTCCACCGTACGCGCCGATTTTCTGCCGCAGGGTACGGATATGCATATCAACCGTGCGGGATTCCCCCACATACTCGGTTCCCCATACCTCATCAAACAGCTGTTCGCGCGTAAAGGCAATTCCGGGATTTGATAAAAATAGCTTGAGCAATTCATACTCTTTGTATGTAAGGACGACTTTTTGATCGTCCGCCGTAACGGTATGCTCGTCCAAATTGATAATAAGCCCCTTGATTTGAAGCAGGTGCTTTACCCCCTGTGCCTGCACTCTGCGCAGAACCGCCTTTACACGGGATACCATTTCCATCATTCCAAACGGCTTGACCAAATAGTCATCGGCTCCTAAATCAAGGCTTTGCACCTTATCGTATTCGGTACCCTTGGCAGTGGCCATGATGACCGGTATGCTGCGGGTATCCGGGAAATTTCTCAATCGCTGCAGAATCTCGACGCCATCTTCCCCCGGAAGCATCACATCCAGAATCACAAGATCGGGCTTTTCCTTTTTCATCTGATCCCACATTTCCGATCCGCTGCCAAAGCCTTTTGCCTCATATCCTGTTTGCTGTAAGGTATACAGCTCCAAAAACCGGATGTTTTCGTCGTCCTCCACACACCATATCATCATAGAGCTTCACCTTTATGCAGCCCTGTAACAGAAAAAACAACCCATTCTGCAATATTGACTGCGTGATCCCCCATGCGTTCAAAGTACTTTGCAATCATCAAAAGATCCAGCGCATCCTGTCCCTCTTCCGGGTTTTTGGTCAGCATTTCGATCAGCGAGGATTTCACCTTTAAGAAGTAATCGTCCACGATATCGTCACTATCCACCACCTGCTTTGCCTGTTCCACATCCTGCTGAACAAAAGCATCCACACTGCCTGTCACCATACGGATCGTTGCCTTCGCCATTTCATCGATCAGTGTGAAATCATAGCACATGTTGTGGTTCATCACCGTTACGATTTCACCGATATCCTCTGCCTGATCCCCGATGCGTTCCATATCGGTAATCATCTTCAGTGCAGCAGAAATATGGCGCAGATCCCCTGCCACCGGCTGCTGCTGCAAAAGCATTTTCAAGCAGAGCGTTTCAACGGAACGTTCCATCTGATCCAACTCACCGGAAAGTGCCCCGATCTGCTGAACCAGATCTATTTCTCCGGAAACCAGTGCCTTTGCCGTAAGTACGATTGCTTTTTCGCAAATCGACCCCATATGAATCAGGCTGTGATTCAGTGTTGCCAGCTGCTCATCAAATTTGGTTCGCATCAACCAAACCTCCCCGTAATATAATCTTCTGTTCTCTTATCGACAGGCTGCGAGAAAAGCTTTTCCGTGTTGCCGTATTCTACAAGCTCTCCCAGCAGGAAAAATGCGGTCTGATCGGAAATGCGAACAGCCTGCTGCATATTATGCGTTACGATAATGATAGTATACTTGCTTTTCAGCTCGCTCGCAAGTTCTTCTATCTTCGAAGTTGAGATCGGGTCAAGCGCACTGGTCGGTTCATCCATGAGCAGAACATCCGGTTCCACCGCTAGGGCACGCGCAATGCACAGCCTTTGCTGCTGGCCGCCGGATAAACTAAGTGCCGATTTTTTCAATCGGTCTTTTACCTCATCCCAAATGGCGGCGCCCCGCAGGGATTTTTCCACGATTTCATCCAGCTTTGCCTTGTTGGTGGTTCCGTGCGTGCGCGGCCCGTACGCAATATTATCGTAAATGCTCATGGGAAAAGGATTCGGCTTTTGGAACACCATGCCTACCTGGCGTCGAAGCTCGTTCACATCGACCGCAGGGGAAAAAATATCGGTTCCCTTATAGGTCACTTGTCCTGTTATCTTTACATCCGGGATCAGATCATTCATACGATCCAGTGTTTTCAGAAATGTGGATTTTCCGCAGCCGGAAGGTCCGATCAGGGCGGTAATGCTTTTTTCCGGAATATCGATATTAACATTATGAAGGGATTGATTTGCCCCATACCACAGGCACAGATCCCGTACCTCGATCACATTACTCATTGGTTTCTCCTTTTCTTAAAGACTTTTCCCACCAGTGTGGCAGCCAGATTGATTGCCAGCGTAAGCAGCAAAAGAATTGCGGCGATCGCAAAGGCAACTTCAAATTCGCCTTCATCCTTTGCGTAATTATAAAGCGCTACGGTAAGCGTTGCACCGGCATTGCGCAATCCGCGGATGATATTCGGGTACAAAACATGGGCAAAACCGGCTGTATAAAGCAGCGCTGCGGTTTCACCTACAATTCTGCCGACCGAAAGGATGCATCCGGTGATGATGCCATCGATGCAATCGGGCAGAACCACTGTCCGAATAACTCTCCATTTTCCGGCTCCCAGCCCGAAGGCACCTTCGCGATAACTCTGCGGAACCGTTTTCAGGCTTTCCTGCGTTGTACGCATGATCGTCGGCAGATTCATGATCACCAGTGTCAGGCTGCCCACCAGCAGACTGGTTTTCATTTTAAAAAACACACAAAAAATCATCATGCCCGCAAATCCGTAAATGATGGAAGGGATGCCGGAAAGCGTTTCGGCCGCATATTCGATCATCGACACCAGCTTTTTATTGGAAGCATATTCCGTCAGATACACCGCCGCCCCGACTCCGATCGGAAGGGCAATGACAAGGGTGCAAAGCACAACGTAAATGGTATTCATGATATCCGGCAGAATGCCGATCGTTCCATTCAGATAACTGGGCTGTGTGCTGAGCAGCTGCCAGCTGATATGGGGAAGCCCCTTGATCAATATGTATGCAATCAAGAACAAAACCAATGCACAGGTCAAACCGGCCGACAGCCACATCAGTGCTTTCATGCAGCCGATGCCGATTTTTTTTCTGAGAGATGTCTTACGTGTCAGCATCTTTATTCCTCCTTGCTTCGCTTCAGAAAAAAGTTCAGTGCCGCGTTGATCAGCATGATAAACAGGAACAAAACAAGCGCAATGGAAAACAGCGCTTCCTTCTGCAATCCTGCTGCTGCATAAGACATTTCACTGGATACCGCTGTCGTGAGAAAACGGACACTTTGGAACAGGGACGGCATATTTGCCACATTGCCAGAAACCATAACCACCGCCATAGCCTCGCCGATCGCGCGCCCCACGCCCAGCACTACGGCTGCCGCAATGCCGCTTTTGGCTGCCGGCACCGAAACCCGGAAACAGGTTTCGATCGGGGTTGCCCCCAAAGCCAGCGATGCGTCTTCGTATTCTTTGGGCACTGCATCCAATGCCGTCATGGACACCTTGATGATCGAAGGCAGAATCATGACAGCAAGCACCAGAATGGCAGCCAGCAGACTTGCACCATCCGGCACATGGAAAATATCACGAACTGCCGGGATCAGCACCAGCATGCCAACCAAGCCGTATACTACCGAAGGGATTCCGGCCAGCAGGCTGATAGCCGGTTCCATAATTTTTCTTATCGTGGCAGGTGCCGCCTTTGCCAAGTAAACAGCAGTCAGAAATCCAACGGGGACACCCAGCAGGATCGCCCCTGCCGTGCCATAAATACTGGTCAAAATAAACGGCAGGATGCCGTATTGAGGATTTTGGCTGGTAGGTGCCCACTTATCCCCGAACAAAAACGGAATCAATCCGATTTTCCGGATCGCCGGCAGTCCGGACAATACCAAAAACACCGTGATCAACAAAACGCAGGCAACCGTCACCAGCCCTAAAATCAGGAATATTCCATGAACCACACGTTCCACTGCTTGCTTGTGATGTTGTTTCATAAGTCTCGCCTTTCTCACGACAAAAGCGACAGCGTCCCATAAAGGGATCTGCCGCTTTTGTTTTTTGTTTCTTAGTTTGCAGCGACAACGCCTGCGTTGGAAATGATGTCCTTCACTTCAGAGGAAGTGATGTAATCGAAGAATGCCTGCGGAGCTGCTTCCAGTTTTGCATCGGTTTTGGTAATCAGCATGAACGGACGCTGTACCGCGTAGCTGCCATCCTGCACGGTTGCTTCACTCGGAGCAACGCCTGCCACTTTCAGGACTTTGATCGTATCTTTTACAGCCGAAAGGGATGCATAACCGATTGCGCCCGGATTCTGCGAAACGGTGGTGATGACGTCGCCGGTGGCTGTCAGTTCCTGACGATACTTGCAAGCGTCCTTTGTTCCGGTGATCGACTCGAAGCCGTCACGGGTGCCGCTTCCTGCTTCACGGCCGATCAAAACGATTTCTGCATCGTCGCCGCCTACTTCTTTCCAGTTCGTGATTTCGCCTGTGTAGATCGCTGCGATCTGTTCGAGCGAAAGATCTTCTACCTTGCTTTCGGGGTGTACCACTACCGCAATGCCGTCATAAGCCAGCGGTGTTTCGGTCAGGCCGCTTTCCTTTTCGCTGTCCTTCAGTGCGCGGCTGGAAAGACCGATGTCGCAGCGGCCTTCCTGCACTGCCGTGATGCCGGAACCGGAACCTGTGGGATTGTAAGTGAAGGTAACATCCGGGTTTGCATTTGTAAAGGATTCACCCAATGCACTGATTACCTTTGCCATGGAAGTCGAACCGTCTGTACCGACCGAACCGGACAAGGTTTGCACTGCGGTCGATTTCGATCCGTCGCTCTGTGCTTGAGAGCTTGTATCGCTCTGGCTGCCGCAGCCTGCCAATGCGCCCATCATCATAACAGCCGAAAGAACAAGTGCCATTGTTTTTTTCATGTTGTTTTCTCCTTTTGCTTCAATACGATATTTGGTTTTGAGGAACAATTCCATACTACAAAAATATTGTAAAGTACAAAAGTCTGTTTAAGTAAAATGTATGTCAAATTGCGTTTTTTCCTT
>JAHHSK010000073.1 GCA_020025255.1 Ruthenibacterium sp.
AAAACAGCGGCTGAAATTTTATTGGTTATTCTGGGTGCGGTCCAGCAGAGCACGGATCTTTTTATGCGGATCAATGATCGCGCCGACCGAAAGATCGTGGTTGAGTGCCGCAATGAAGTAGGCGATGTATTTCGAAACATCTACCTCATGGAACCATTCCCGTTCCAACAGTTCCGGGGTGCGGTAGGTAAGATTGGAACCGAACACGCCGCTGATCGTGCCTTCGGAATAGGCTTTATCAAAAGCTTCCAGCCCATTTGTGAAGATAGCGTACGTTGCGTTTGCAAAAATACGCTTTGCACCCTTTTTTTTCAGAGCATATGCGATATCCAGCATGCTTTCGCCGGAAGAAATGATGTCATCGGAAACAAACACATCCTTGCCTTCCACGCTTTCGCCCAGATATTCGTGTGCGACAATGGGGTTGCGGCCGTCCTTTACCTGAGAATAATCGCGGCGTTTGTAGAACATGCCAAGGTTCACGCCCAGCACAGATGCATAGTACATGTTGCGGTTCATTGCGCCTTCATCCGGGCTGATGACCATAAAGTGATCGCGATCCAGCTTCAGATCCGGCAGATCGCGCAGCATGGCTTTCAGCACCTGATATGTGGGCATTACATTATCCAGGCCCATAAGAGGAACCGCATTCTGCATGCGGGGGTCGTGGGCGTCAAAGGTTACAATGTTCGAAATGCCCATGGCCTGCAGTTCCTGCAGTGCCACAGCGCAGTCGAGGCTTTCCCGATAGGAACGGCGGTGCTGACGGCTGCCGTACAGCAGCGGCATGATGATGCTCATACGCTTTGCTTTGCCGCTGGTGGCCTGGATCAGACGCTTGAGGTTCTGATAATGGTCATCCGGCGACATGCAGTTTTCACGGCCGAAGATTTTGTACTTTTCATTGTAATTGCCTACGTCAACAATAAAGAACAGGTCATCGCCGCGCACGGTGGAACGGATCAGCCCCTTGCCATCGCCGGACGAAAAACGGGGACATTCACTGTCAATGATAAACGTATCCTGCTCGATGCCGGCCTCATGAGCCCAGCGCAGCAGATGCTGATCGATCTTTTTGGCAAGCTCCTCTGCACCGGGGCAGACGATCAGGCCCAAATCAGCAAAGCGTTTATCCGCGTTGAAAAACTCTTTTGCACTTGTTTTGGTTTGCACCATGAAAACGCACACTCCTCAATATATTCTTCAAACCTGTACTGCAATAGCGGTTCGGTGTCTGCACACCGAACATGTTCGCCTCTATTGTAGCATAAATTTAAATAGAATAGATATACTTTTTACTTTTTTGTCGAATTGATCGGATTGTGCGCAAAAACCGGAGGTTTTTTGTCAAAAGCTTTACAAGCAATCCGTAAAACACGCGCTGTCGCCGGCGTCTTGCGGTTGTGTGCAGACGGTTTCCTGCGGGCAGGTTATCATACGGGTTATGCCGTTTATCATATCTATGGTGCGGCATGGGTACTGCACGGTATACAAATCGCCCTGCGCTTCGCTGCCGCCGCAGCGTGCGTGAGTGATGCTGTCATATACAGCGGAAATCGCCTGCCATGTGCGGGGATCGGTTTCGCCGGTCGGTTCAAGCCCCAGCGCCTGCTGCAAAATAAAGACATTCGATTCGGTTGTTTCGGTATAAATGCCCGAAACGTCCTCCGGCATCACATCGCAGTAATACGCACTCAGCGTATTGAGCATGACCTGCAGCTGTTCCACTGCAATACCCGAACTGCCGGGATACAGCGTCTGGTACGGAGCGGCGACCCTGCCGGAAACTGTGAAATCCGGGAACAGGATGCGATACACGGCGTAGTACTGGCTGTAAAGCACATCCCATGTTTCGGCATCAATGGTTCCGGTTGTGGGGATGCCGCGTGTGCGCTGGAATTCCTGTATTGCGGCGCGATCCTCAAGATCGAAGGTTTCCGTGATCGGCACCGGGCGCAAAAGGGAATCGAAAGCGGCGATCATGTTGTAGTAATACAGCGCAATGCTTACAAAGATATTCGTCGTGCCAAGCTCCACCGGGCAGCCCGGATAGCTCACATCAATGAAGCGCGCCTGCTGTGTTTCCCCGGCGAGCGTTTTTTGATATTCGGAATAAATGCGCGCCCATGTCGGCGCGTCCACACGCCCGGTTTCCGGCAGGGAAAATTCACGCTGGAACAGCCGGACGGAAGAGGTGGTGCGGCTGCGGTAAAGCCCGGAGCGGGTGGAGGGGGAAATGGAACCGTATTTGCGCGAGATGATGTTCAAATACGTCTGCACCCCAAGAACCGAGCGTCCCACCGAGCCGTTTGACAGGATGCGGTTTGGATAGGCGGGAATTTCATCATAGTTCAGGATGCGTGCGTTCTGCTGGCTGTAAATGGAGTAAAGCTCCGTCCAGGTGATCAGCCCGACAGCGCCATCGGCGGAAAGCCCGAACGTGCGCTGAAACGCGCGCACGGCTGCGGTGGTATTGGGGCCGTAGATGCCGTCTGCCCGGATGCGCGGGATCGAAGAATAAGAATAATGCACGGAAAGCAGATAAAACTGCATCTGCTGCACCCGCAGCCCGCGGGAGCCTTCGCGCAGCACAAGCCCGGGATAAGCTCCGAAATAGCTGTTGGGATTGTTGTCATCGTAGGCGATCTCAAACTGCTTTTCCAGTGCGGCCCACGTTGCAGGGCCGACAATGCCGTCAACAGAAAGCCCGAACGTGCGCTGGAATGCCCGCACAGCCGAAGTGGTATCCGCGCCGAAAATACCATCGGGCGTGATATTCGGGATCGAAGGATAGAACGTGCGGGCAAGATAGGAAAGATAGTACTGCACGCTGGCAACTTCCGATCCGGTTGCGCCCTCGCGCAGCGTTCCGGTGCCGCTTCCGCTGGAGTTGCCGCTGTTGTCCGGGTATGGTTCCGATTCGCTGACAAGCTCTGCCAGCTTTTTGACCGATACATAGATGTAGCTGATTTTGTACCAGGTTTTTTTGCCGACAACGCCGTCCGCTGAAAGGTTGAACTGCCGCTGGAAAATTTTTACGGCATTTTCGGTATCCGCACCAAAGACACCGTCCAGAGAAAGCAGGGGAAGATTGGGATAGTTTTTGCGGATGCGGTTCAGCTGGCGCTGCATGATGCGTACGGAATTCCCGGTGCTGCCAATGCGCAGCGGCGTGCCGGGATACGAAGAAGGGATCGAACGGATATCCGTCGTTGTGACAAGTTCAAAATTGTTTCCATAATACCGGCGCAGGATCTGGATCGGGGTAAGCCCCTGATTTGCAAGCGAAACGGTGCCCCACTGGCTCATACCGCTGCATGTGACGGTGGTGCCGTTGCAGTATTCCGCATAATAGGGGGCAAAGTCACCCATGCGCCGCAGATAGGTGTTGAAGATCTCATCGACAAGCCGGCTGATGTTGGTAAAGATATTGCGCCCGGAAACATAATACTGGTCGTACTGGGTGGAGTTTGTGATGTTGAAGCTGTATCCCTTGCTGGGATACCATTCGGTGAAAATGCGGTTGAGCGCAAGCGAGATCTGCGCGTAGATATTGGCGCGCAGAGCGTTTTCCGGCCATGTGGGATAAATTTCGCTGCTGCACACGTTTTTGATATAGTACGGGAAGCTGACGGTTTCGTTGGCGTTGTAGCTTTGCGGCTTGCCCAGATGAACCGTGATATATTCGGGAATGAACACCTGATCCAACACAAAGGGCTGCGAGCTGCATACGCCGCGCGGCTGCGGGCCGGAGGAAGAGGCCGCCGTCAGCGCAGGCTGCGGGATCGTATAATGCAGCATTTGCTGGCTGGAAGCACCCGAAAGACTGCGCGTATCGGAAGTGAATGCATCGGGGCTGAGATCCGCAGAGGAAAAAATCGGAACCATATTGATCGGAAGATACGCTTCGACCCCGGAATAAACCTGTACGCCTTCAATCAGCACCGGAGCGTATTGTGCGGCGGTCACTTCCACATCATAGGCGGCATAGGGCAGCTGCGTGCTTTGCGGATCCAGAGAAATGGAGCGGTCCGGAGTGTTCAGCGTGACGACCGGTGCAAGACCATCGGCGCCGGCTTCGATGCTTTGTTCGAATACACGCACGCCGTTTTCGGTTTGCGAGATCACAATGCTGCCGGGGACAGGATAAGCCCCCTCTGCGGAGGAAAGCTTGATAAAAAGTGTGCCTTGTTCCATGAAAAATCTCTCCTTTCAGCACAGAAAAGATAAATGTACGGCTGTGCTGCCGATTCAAGCGGCAAACGGATTCTGCTGCTTTCCATATGGTATGGAAAAGAGTGCGCCGGCGTGAAAGACAACGCATAGTTCGCTCAATGGAAACATACGATTTATTGAAATCACGGTCGTTTTGACGAAAAAAGGAGAGAAGCAAATGCTGCAAACAGCGGTGGGCTTAACACAGGCACAGGCGGAACATCGGCTCAAGCAGGCCGGTGAAAATACAATCGGGGATAAAAAACAGACCCATGTGGCGGCAATGTTTTTTTCGCAGTTTAAAGATCTGATGATCCTGATCCTGGCCGGGGCGACGCTGGTTTCGGTGCTTTTGGGAGAAACAACCGAAGCGGTCACGATCATTCTGGTTGTTCTGATCAATGCTTCCATGGGCTTTTTGCAGGAATACCGAACCGAAAAAACGCTGGAAGCCCTGCAGGAGCTGGCGGCACCTACGGCACATGTGATGCGCGGCGGCAAGCTGTGCGAGGTGGATGCAAGGCGGGTCGTGCCGGAAGATGTGCTTGTTTTGCAGGCGGGGGACCGCATTGCGGCAGACTGCACGGTGCGCACGGCGGTTCGGCTGACATGCAATGAATCGATGCTGACCGGGGAAAGCGTGCCCGCGGCAAAGCGCGAGGGCGACCGGCTTTATATGGGCTGCACTGTGCTGACCGGACACGCCGAAGCGATCGTTTCGGCAACGGGGATGCATACGGAAATGGGAAAGATCGCAGACCTTGTGGAATCTGCGCAGGAGCAGCCGACGCCGCTGCAGTGCCGTCTGCGTCAGCTGGGACGCTTTATCGCGGCAGCCTGTGTTGCGATCTGTCTTGCCGTTGCATTGCTGGGCGTATGGCAGGGAAATGATTTTTTCGATATGCTGCTGACGGGCATTTCGCTTGCCGTTGCAGCGATCCCGGAAGGGCTGCCGGCGATTGTTACCGTGACGCTTGCGCTCAGCGTCAACCGGATCCTGCGCCGCGGCGCGGTGATCCGGCGGCTGCATGCGGTGGAAACACTCGGCTGTGCGGGTGTGATCTGCACCGATAAAACCGGAACCATTACCCAGAACAAGATGACGGTGCAGCGCATCGCTTTGCCGCAGCGCAGCTTTTCTGTCAGCGGCAGCGGGTATGAAACGGCAGGGGAAATTACGGAAAAAGGAAAACGCACCGATGCGCGGCAGGACGCTGCGCTGCGGCAGCTGTGCACTGCCGGTGTGCTGTGTTCCACAGCGCAGATCACACGCAAGGAAAACGTGTATGAAGCGGCTGGCGACCCAACGGAAACGGCGGTACTGGTTGCGGCAGCCAAAGCGGGGATCACACGGGAAACATTGGCGGGAAAGTATTCCGTGATCGCGGAAAATCCGTTCGATGCCGACCGCAAACGAATGAGTGTCACAGTGCGCACGGCAAACGGCAGAAAACTGCTGTGCAAGGGGGCGCCGGATCTTCTGCTGATGCATTGCACGCGCATTGCGCAAGGCGAAACGGAGCGCCCGATGAATGCTTCGGATCGGGCGCAGATCCGGCGTATGTGTGAGGAAATGGCAGCGGATGCATTGAGAGTGCTTGCATTTGCCCAAAGCGATACCCCGGAAAAGGGCGAAGAGGAGCTTTGCTTCCTTGGGCTTATGGGCATGCTCGACCCGCCGCGCTCCGAAGTGCGCGATGCGGTGCAAAAGTGCCGTGAAGCGGGGATCCGCCCGGTGATGATCACCGGCGACAGCCGGGAAACCGCATTGGCGGTGGCGCGAAAGACCGGGATTGCACGGCAGGGGGATGGTGTGCTTTCCGGCAAGGAGCTGGATGCGCTTTCCGATCAGGCACTTGCCGCGCGCTGCATGCGCACCTCGGTGTATGTTCGGGTAACGCCTGCACACAAGCTGCGCATCGTGCGCGCATACAAGGCGGCAGGCCAAGTGGTTGCCATGACGGGCGATGGCGTGAACGATGCCCCGGCAGTAAAAGAGGCGGATATTGGTGTAGCCATGGGGATCACAGGCACCGACGTGACAAAACAGGCATCCGGTGTGGTGATTTTGGATGATAACTTTGCAACCATTGTATCCGCGGTGGAAGAAGGGCGCGTGATCTATCAGAATATCCGGCGCTTTATCCGCTTCCTGCTCACATCCAATCTGGGGGAGGTGACGGGGATGCTGTTTGGCATGCTGCTGCATCTGCCGGTGATGCTCATGCCGATCCAGATTCTGCTGGTGAATCTTTTTACCGACAGCCTGCCCGCGGTTGCACTGGGTATGGAAAAACCGGCTCGGGACATCATGCACCACAAGCCGCGCCCCAAAAGCGAAGGGCTTTTTGCACATGGCCTTGCGCGCACGATCCTTGTGCGCGGCGTTATGCTGGGGGCGGCATCGTGCGGTGCGTATTGGGCGGTGCTGCGCATGAGCGGGGATATTTGTGTGGCGCGCAGTGCCTGCTTTCTGGCAATCGTTTTATCCCAGATGCTGCATTTGTTTGAATGCCGCGGCGAAGGGCTGCACTTTACCGGCAATCCTGCGCTGCTGGCGGCAGCACTTGCCTCGGTGGCATCCACGCTGCTG
This sequence comes from Ruthenibacterium sp., assembly GCA_020025255.1. Classification (GTDB taxonomy): domain Bacteria; phylum Bacillota; class Clostridia; order Oscillospirales; family Ruminococcaceae; genus Ruthenibacterium. The sequence goes on from JAHHSK010000073.1 coordinate 6,809, forward strand.
GTGGTTTATGTTCCGGTTCTGCAAAGGATTTTCGGTACAACGGCAGTAAGCGGAACGCTGCTGCTTCCGGTTGCGGCGGCGGTGCTGGCCGGGCCTGCGGCCGCCGCATTGAAGCGGTGGCTGCGCCGAACCGTGCGGCAATAGAAACGAAAAAAAGAGGCTGTGCGCAGAGCGTGCAGCCTTTTTCGTGATAGTTGAGATTATTTCCCGGTTCCGTGTGCATAATAACCAAAACGAAATACAGTGCATACAGTGGAAAAAGGCCGCTGGGAACAAGGGAGGAAACAACGTGGAAAAATGGATCAAATGGAGCTGCTTTATTGCATCCGGCTGCATTGCGGCGCTGTTTGGATTTGCTGTATATATCGGTACGCTTCTTCCGGATACCTTTCTTGTGGAAAAAGGGTCTGAGATTCGGATCGCGGGGATGCCGTTTGTACAGGCGGTGCAGGCAAAAAGCGGAACGTATGCGTCCAGGCTGGGGGATCCGACATCCTATAACGCGCAGCTGACCATTGGCGGCGTTGTGCCGGTGAAAATGGTGCGTGCGCAGGTGGTCGATCACCGCACCGTACAGGTGTGCGGAATCCCTTTCGGCATCAAAATGTTTGCCAATGGCGCGATGATCGTGGGCTTCAGTGATATTTATACCAATACCGGTTATGTGAATCCGGCCAAAACGGCAGGGCTGCGCATGGGGGATGTGATCCGGTCGATTGCGGGGATCCAAACAAAAACAAATGAGGATGTGGCAAAAGTGCTTCAATCCCTGAAGGGAGCACCGGCGGAAATCGTCTATGTGCGCGAAGGCAAGGAATACCGTGTGGTGCTGACAGCGGCGCAGGATGCACAGTCCGATCGCTGGCGGGCAGGCATGTGGGTGCGGGATTCTTCGGCAGGGATCGGCACCCTGACGTTTATCGACCCGGATACCGGAACGTTTGCAGGGCTTGGACATTCGATCCATGATGCGGATACCGGAATAACGATTTCCCTTCGCAAAGGGGAGATTGTTCCGGTGGAAATCACGGGTGCTGTGGCAGGCAGTGCGGGAAGCCCGGGCGAATTGAAGGGTCGATTTCTGCCGCAGGGCGCGATAGGGGAAATAACACAAAACAACGAAGCGGGCGTGTATGGAAATATTACCGGATTTCTGCCGGGAAAACAGGTGGAAACGGTTCTTGCACAGGAGGTGGAAACCGGAGATGTGCAAATACTTGCCACGATTGAAGGAACACAGCCGCAGAGCTATACGGCTAAGATAGAAAAGGTTGCGCTCAATTCGGAAAATCCAAATCGCAACATGGTGGTTCGGGTGACGGATCCAAGGCTGATTGCCGCAACCGGCGGCATTGTGCAGGGGATGAGCGGCAGCCCTATTCTTCAGGATGGCAAGCTGGTGGGTGCTGTCACGCATGT
>JAHHSK010000074.1 GCA_020025255.1 Ruthenibacterium sp.
ATGCCTTCAGGCTCACAGTGAAATGCCCATAAGATATTCCTTTATCTCCAGCAGCCCGCGCGCCGGGAGCGAAAATTCCCGCACGCCCAAACGGGCATAGGCTTCCGCCAGTGCCGGCTGCTGGGCGCCATCGCCGCACAGGCACAGCGGTATCTTTGCCTGCGCCGCCGCCTGCACGGCACTGCTCACCAGCCGATAGACCGCGCGCGAGGAGGCGGGAAGATATCCCTGCATCTGCGGGTTCACCCGGTCGGCCGCATAGGTATACTGCATCAGCTGGTTCGTATTGACGGTAAAAAAAGCCGATCGGCACGCAAGCTCATCCGCCGTCAGCGCAGCCGCCGGTGTTTCGATGCACGCGCCTATGGGTACGTTTTCCGCAAAGGGCAGCCCCTGCGCACGCAGCTGCATCTTCACGCGGTGCACCGTGCGCATCACGGCATCCAGTTCCTCCCGCGTTGTCACCATAGGCAGCAGGATGCGCAGCCTGCCGTACTGCCCTGCACGCAAAAGCGCGCGCAGCTGTGTCTCGAAAAAATCCGGATGCGAAAGGCAGTACCGCACCCCGCACAGCCCCAGTGCCGGATTCGGTTCCTTGTGCGCGGATTGCACGCCTTCGGTATTCGGGCCGACATCAAACGTGCAGATCGTCACCGGGCGGCCCTGCGCCGATTGCAGACACTCCTGATAAAATTGGAACGACTCCTGCTCGCCGCGGCGGTTTTCCGCCGCAAGCAGATATTCACTTAAAAGCATGCCCACGCCATCCGCCCCGGCCTGCACCGCCGCGCGCACATCCTCTGCGGTGGCGCAGTCTGCCATAAGCCGCAGCCGCGTGCCATCGCGCGTGATGCACGGTGCTTTGCGCAGATTTTCATGCGAAAGCTGATACCGGCGCTCCAGCCGCATGCGGTGGATGAACAGCGCCTTGGTTGCTTCATCCGGTTCCAAATACGCTTCGCCCGTATCACCGTCCATGGCGATCGGCCTTCCGTCGCAGTCATCCAAAATTTCCCGCCCGGCACAGACAATGGCCGGTATGCCCATAGTCCGCGCAATGATCGAAGCATGCGCATTCGGTGAGCCTTTGCTTGTGATGATGCCGATGACCAGCTTGCGGTCCAGCATGACGATATCCGTCGGGTACAGCTCCTGTGCCGCAATGATGCTTGGCTCTTCCAAAATCACCGCTTCCTGCATGCGGCCATCCAGCACCTTCACGACCCGGCGGCAGGCATCCATGATATCACACGCGCGCTCGCGCAGGTACGGATCATCCAGCGAGCGGATGCGGTTTGCAAAAATGCCCCCGGCGCGCTCCACCGCCGCTGCCGCACCCGCACCCGCGCGGATATACGAGGCGATCTCTTGCAGCAGCTCGCCGTCCTCCAGCAAAATGCGCTGCACCATAAAAATACCGCGGTCCTGCGCGGCGGCCTTGTGCTCCAGCTGTTCCAGCTGGCGCTTTGCCTCTGCCGCCGCTTCGTCAAATGCCTTCTGCTCCTTCGCGGGTGTGCGCACCGCGCGCCCCAGCCCGCTTTGCGTATGGCGCAGATAGCGCACTGTCCCGTACACAAGCCCCGGTGATGCCGGAACCCCTGTAATGCATTTCACGCTCTGCATCCCCCTTTTATGCTGCGCACAAGCCCGGCTGCGCCGATGCGGCGCAGACCGGTTGTTCGATCTTCCTTATTTTTTGCATTTTCTGCACTGTTCCTTGGTTTTTCCATTGTACCACATTTTTTCGGGAAGGCAAATCCCCGGCCGCATGTCTTTTCTGTATCTGGTTTTTAAAAACAGATATAACATTTATCATAACGTCTTGATTTTATTTGCAAAACGATATATAATGAAATCCGTTATGGAGGCGAATTGTATGACGCAGTGCAAAAATACGCAAATTTTCTATACAAGAGGGGAAGATCTCTTCAATGCCGTTACGCACGGGCTGGGTGCAGTGTTTTCCATAGGCGGCACCGGCGCGCTTGTGGCACTGGCTTCCTGCCCGAAAAACGCATGCATTTATCTGGTATACGGCCTTTCGCTGATCTTGCTTTACACCATGAGCACACTGTACCATGCCTTTCCGAATGCAGACATCAAATCGCTGTTTCGCATCTTTGACCATGCTTCGATCTTTTTGCTGATTGCAGGAACGTATACGCCGCTGACGCTCATCCTTCTTTCCGGCAGCCGAAAGGCGGCTTTCCTGTGCGGGCTTGTGTGGGCGGGCGCGATTGTGGGGATTGTGCTCAACGCCTTGGGCATGGAACGGTTTGCCGGGCTTTCCCTGGTTTTGTATGTCGCTATGGGCTGGGCTGTGGTGTTTGTGCTGAACGATGTGCTTGCGGCTCTTTCCCGCAGCGGCTTTTGGCTTCTTCTGGGCGGCGGGCTGTTTTACACGGTCGGCATCCTCTTTTACGTCTGGCACAAAAAAAAGCATACCCCTTACCTGCATGGCATCTGGCATCTGTTCGTGCTTGCCGGCAGTGTGCTGCATTATCTGTGCATCCTGCTTTATGTTGTGCCGTTCCAGCATTGATTTTCATTTCTTCGTGCGCTCGCTGCACAGCGGGCAGAACAGGTGCCGTGTGCACCTGTTTTTTTTGTTTGCTTTTTCCGGTGGTGCATGTTAAAATTTTTTTGTCCAAATCAATCGGAATCCGAGGTATCGTTCATGAATAAAAAACAAATCCTTTCCCGAAATGCCCTGTGCGGCTCCGGCGGCCCCAGCCGCACGGAATACATCCTGTTCGGCGTGATCGCCGCCGCCTTTTATTTTCTGTTCGGTCATCCGGATCTGCTGGAAACGGCGCGCCATTCCTATATCCTGATCCGCAGCACGCTGAACGGCAATTTCTTCGGCTTTTACGAGGATGTCTTTCAGCGTGTTTACAGCGAATATTACTTTACCAACGCCGCACATTACAATATCCTGATGTACATTCTGTATGCGCTGTGGGAGCTGCCGCTTTATCTTGTCGAACGCATCGGCGGCTTTGCCTTCACCGATCTGGCTTTGGCGTTATGGTGCAAGGCGATCGGCACGGGGTTCTATTTGGGCAGCGGCTTTCTGCTGGCGCGCCTTGCGCGCGGGCTGGGGTGCAGCGACAGCATCTGCCGGTGGATGCCGATGTTCTTCTGGCTCAACCCGATCAGCTTTTTCACCACGCTCACTATGGGGCAGTATGACAGCATCTGCCTTTTCTTTACGCTTTGGGCCCTGTGCGAATATTTCGATGGGCGCATGCTTCGCTTTTCGCTGCTCATCGGCATCGGCGTTGTGTTCAAATTCTTTCCGCTTTTGCTTTTCGCACCGCTTGTCCTGCTGCGTGAAAAGCGCCCCGTGCGCATCATCCAATACGGGCTGTGCGGGCTGTGGCTGTTTGTTCCCACCTCGCTTTTGTTTGCGGGGCGCACGGGCGATGCTTCGTTCTTTACCGCGGAAATGCTGCAGCGTGTGCTGCAATCCGTTTTTCCGGGCGGGCTGATGCCGGTGTCGCGCATCCTTTTGTTCCTTGTCTTGGTATGCTGCGCGGCCTTTTTGTATCATCCGGCGGATGAAGAAACCCTGCGGCGCACCGCCGTATACAGCTCGCTTGCCGTTTTTTCCGTGCTGTTTTTGCTGATCCACTGGCATCCGCAATGGCTGATTTTACTGGCTGCGTTTTCGCTGCTTGCCATTATGATGCAGCGGCAGAAAATGCCGTGGTGCCTTTTGCACATTGCTTTGTGCATCGGATATTTCGGGCTGCTGTTTTTCCAATATCCGCAGGCACTGGAGGGCAATCTGTTCGATTTCGGCATCCTTGTCCCGCTCACCGGCACGCTGTATGCCTTGATGCCGACGCTTCACTCCGTCAATCAGTATCTGAACCACATCCCGTTTTCGCCGCACATCCTTTCAGCGATGTTCCATGCGCCGCTTGTGTGCATGCCCTTGTTTTTCTTCCCGCTGCGCCGCGGCAGCATCGGGGATCTGCTTTCCGGCAGCCGGGAGGATTCGTTCCTGCCGCGCCTTTTCTGCTGGGGCTGCTTTGCCGCAGGCTTCCTTGCCGTGTGGCTGGTGCCCTCGGTGTACAGCTACGGCCGGACAGTCGGCTGGTTTTGAAAATAAGCCCTTTGTGCGGACGCGCTTCGCTGCGCGTCCGCTTTTCTTTTTGTTTGCGCGGCTTTTTCTGCGGCAGGCGGAAAAGGGCAGATGCGGGGGCAAAGCCGTCTTTTCCGCCGCAGCACGGCACAAAGAGGGCAGCTGCGCTTTCCGGCTTTCCGGCGGGTTTTAAAAAAAATCAGGGAAAGGGGATTGACAACCTCGATATTCGAGATTATACTGAAGGCAGAAAACTCGATAATCGAGATTGGAGGTGCCGCCATGCCGCGCGAAAAATTCAAGACCCTGACCCAGCAGATGTTCTATGTGCTTTTATGCCTGACGAAAGAACGCTGCGGCATCGAGCTGCTGGAACGCATCCCGCAGCTGACCGAAGGCCGTGTCACCGTGGGTTCCGGTACCTTGTACGACCTGCTGGAAGCCTTCCAGCAGGCGGGGCTGATCCGCGAAACCAAGTGCGAGGGCCGCCGCCGCAGCTATGTGATCACGCTTGCAGGGCGCGAAAAGCTGGCCGAAGAATACGAACGCATTGATCAGCAGGCGCGCGATTACCGCCGCCTGATCGAGGGGGAAATATCATGAACCGATGCACCTATCGCTGTATAAATTTTTCCTTTTTTGACGCCCGCGCCATAGAAGCATACCTTGCCAAAATGGCACAAAAAGGGCTTTTGCTGGAAAATGCCGGTACGGTTTTTTGGCGTTTTCGCCGCGCATCCCCGCAGAAGCTGCGTTTTTGCTGCATTTATTCTCCAAGCCGCACGGAATTTGATTCCGGCTTGAGCGAAGAAGAACAATCCCGCGCCGAATTCTGCGAGCATGACGGCTGGAAGCTGTGCGCCAAATGGCAGCAGATGCTGATTTTTCAAAATGAAGATCCCGATGCCGTGCCGATCGAAACCGATGCCGTGATGCAGCTTTCCGTAATAGAGCGCACGATGAAAAAAAGCTTTTTCCCACAGCAGTTTCTTCTGATTTTTCTCAGCCTTTTGCAGACGGTCACACAGCTGACATCGCTTTTCTCCGACCCGATCCGGTTTTATACGAACGCCATTTCGGTTGTGCTTGTGCCATTCTGGGCTTTTTTCCTTTTGTTTGTTTTGATTTCCCTTCTTCGCTCTTTTCTGTGGCTGCGCAGGGCAAATCAGACGGCGCAGCACGGCACGCTGCCGGAATTGCGCACAGCGCATCTGCCGTCCCTGCCGGCTGTCAGTGTACTTTTGCTGCTTTTGTTTTCACCGCTTTTGTTTGCCGCGCAGTGGCGCAGCGTTGTGCTGATTTCCCTGCTTTGCGTGCTGATTATTGCACTGGCCACCGGCTTCAAAAATCGGCTGCGCAGAAAAAACACCCCGGCTCATATCAATCGCTCGCTTACGATGCTGCTTGTTTTTTTCCTGACAATGCTGATGATTGCAGGGGTGTGTATCGTGACCTTTTCCCGGCAGGAACGCGGCAAGCCCGTCACCAGCTATCAGCAACACGGCGTATCCTTTGATGTATACGATGACGAGCTGCCCCTTACGCTGGAAATGCTGTACGATGTGCCCGACAGCATTGCATGGTCGAAGGAAAAACACACCCGCCGCTCGGTTCTCGCACAGAACATCGACTGCCGCCAGTGGCCGCTGACGGACGACCCGGATGCGCCGGAGCTTGCGTACCGGCTGTACAGCGCACGTTTTCCGTTCATTCTCGATGCCTTCGAGCAGGCGCTGCTGGAGGAATCCGGCGGTTCCGTCGTTCTGGACGGCAAGACCGTATACCCAAAGTACGAGGAGATCCCCGCCGCGCCATGGGGCGCCGTGCGTGCCTACCGCCGCAGCGATTTCGATTCCCGCGATCATCTGCTTTTGCGCTATGAAAAAACGATCCTTTCGATCGCGCTGCCCGAACCTGCCGATGACACCCTTGCCGCACGCCTTGCCGCCGCGCTGGAGGTGCTGCCCGAACGTCTTTCGTTTTAGGCGCAGGGGAGTTTTGATTTTTCACGGAAAGGAGTTTTCCCTTTGGAGCACACAACCTCTGCAAAAGCGCCGCGCCTTTTTGCGCCCGATGCCGTGCGCGTATTTGCAACCCTCTGCATCCTGCTGTTTCACTTCAATTACCTGACGGCATCGCTTTCTGCCGCGCCCGCGGTCGGCTTTCTCACCTATGCAAACGGCAGCATGGGGCACATCGGCGTATCGCTGTTTTTCATTCTTTCGGGCTATACGCTCTTTCTGCGGTGGGACGGCCGGATGCAGCTGCGTCCTTATTTCCTCTCGCGCATCCGGTCGGTTCTGCCGATGTACTGGATCGGCTATCTGGTGCTTTTTGTGTATACGGATATCCTGCACGGCGCATTCCCGCGCGATATCCCAAAAAGCCGCCTTGTGCTGACGTTTCTTGGCATGGACGGCTACCTTGCCGCTGTTGTCCCCACATTTTATAAGATCGGGGAATGGTTTGTCGGCTGCATCCTGCTTTTGTATGCGGTGTTCCCGCTGCTCTTAAAAGCAATCGACGCCCATCCGCGCATCCTGCTGGGTGCTGTCTGCGTCCTTTTTGCGGCATGGGTGCTTTGGGATGTTTCTTTTGTGCCGATCGAGCACAGCTTTATCACCCGTATCCCGGAATTTCTCATCGGCATGTATTTTGCAAAATACCGCAGCGGCTTTGATCTGCGCCGGTACGGCTTTTTCTTCGCCCTGCCGCTGTGCGTGGTGCTGTTTGTGCCGCTGCCCCTTGCCGAACCGGTTTTGACCCTTTTTACGGGCGTGTGCTGCTTTCCGGTTTTGTTTGCGCTGGCAGAATGCATCCCCGCACCGCGCGTGCGCCGTGCCGTCAGCGTATGCGCGCGGTACAGCTATGCGGTGTTTCTGGTGCATCATGTCACATTGGATCTTTTGTTCCGCCCGTTCCTTACCGGCAAAAGCCTGAGCCTTGGCGCAGTGCTGGGTGTGTTTTTCGTCTATCTGCTGATCGTGTGCTGCCTGGGTGTGCTGCTTTCGGCGGCACAGGCTCTGGTATTGCGCGCGTGGCATGCGGCACTTTCCCGCTTGCGCGCCGGACAAAATACATAATAGACGCAAAAATGCGGGCATCCCATGGGATGCCCGCATTTTTTCTGTTGGATCGGTGCTTTGCTTACGGCATGATCGAATATGCGCCGTCCACGACAACGCTCTGGCCGGAGAAAAAGCAGCTGTCCGGCCCCGCAAGGAATGCGATGACCGGTGCGATATCGTCCTTTGCATCGCCCATGCGCTTCATCGGCTGCTGCTGCAGGATCTCGTTATATTTTTCGGGGAATTTCTGCGCCCATACCTTTGCCGCCGGGGATTCCGCACCGGGCAGCACAACGTTGACGCAGATGCCGTATTCGCCCCATTCCTTTGCTGCGATCTTCGTCAGGCCGCGGATCGCCTCTTTGTTGCTGGCATAGGCAAGGTTGCCTTTATAGCCAAACATGCCCGTAGCCGATGCAAAGTTGATGACACGGCCTTCGCCCTGTGCCTTCATATACGGGAAGCATTCCTGCATGAAGTTCAGCGAACCGATGCAGCCGGTGTTCCACGCAGCCAGCATCATGTCATAGGTCACTTCCTCCACCGGTGCACTGCCCGGCAGGCTTTGCGCGTTATTCACTATCACGTCCACCGTGCCGTATTTTTCCACGGCTGCCTGCACGATTTCATGCACGCGGGGACGGTCGGCGGTATCGCCGCTCATGGCAAAGGCTTCGCCGCCTTTTTCGCGGATCTCCTGCGCCGTTGCTTCGATCGGTTCCGGGCGGCGGCCCACGCATACCACTTTTACGCCGCGTTCTGCAAGGCACAATGCAATGCCCTTGCCGATGCCCTGACCGGCACCGGTGACGATTGCTACTTTTTCATTCAGCTGTTTCATGTTTTTTCTCCTTTTTATGAAGGGAAGCTCCTGTTTCCCTGTTATGCATACAAAAAACCACGGCCGCACCGTTTGCAAAAATGCAGCCTTTGTGTCCTATCGTACATGCCTGTTACAAAATTGTCAAGCGTTTCCGTCCGTTGTGAATGACGATCTTTTTTGTGCACTTTTTTCACAGTGCATGGGCAGCAGCCAAGTGCCAAAGCCCCGCCTGCACACCGG
>JAHHSK010000075.1 GCA_020025255.1 Ruthenibacterium sp.
GTTTGCGCTGATGCTTTCGGATCGGCGCGCGGCAGACAGCGCAAAAAAAGAATGAAAAAACCCCGCAGATGGTTGTCTGCGGGGTTTTTGCTATAAATCAAACGGCGGTGCATCGTCATCCGAATCAGCGGGTGCGGCATCGGCAGGGGGCTGCGCGGGGGCCGGTTCAGCGATCGGCAGAAAGGGGCTTTGCGCCCATTGCTTCGGGGCGCGGTCATACTGCTGCTCGACCCAGTGCTCGGCCTGTGCCAGACCGTCGGCATCAAACGGGAATTCGGCAAAGGTTTTCAAAGCGTCCTGCGTTTTATCAAAGCAGTACGGCAGAGGCCATACACAGACGGAAAGCGCCTGTCCGGTATAGTGAAAGCGATACCACATACCGTTATGATCGCCCGAAAAGCTTGGGTTCGCCTTTAGATAAACCAAGCCCGGGGTATGAACTGTGAATTTTTCCATGGGTTCCTCCTTTGTGCTGCCGGGATCCTTGGGTTTATTGTAGCACATCCGCTGCACTTATGCCAGAGGCACAACGCCGAGGGTTGTGCCGGGATAGTAATGCGCCAGGATTTCCTGGTGGCTTTTTCCCGTCAGTGCAAGCGCATGGGCGCCGTACTGGCTCATGCCGACACCGTGTCCGTATCCATGGGTCGTGATCTCAAAAAGATGTTCGTCCGTCCAGCGGATGCGGAACGCCGTGCTGCGCAGGCGCAGCGCGCGGCGCACGGCGGTTCCGGCGCAATCCAACCCCCCGATCGGGATGCTTTTTACATAGCCGGCCTGCGTCATCACCGGTGTGCCGAACCAATCGGCGGCATCGCCGGAAAGGGAAAGGGAAGGGAACTCGGCGCACAGATCCTGCTCCAGCTCCTGCTTGGTTATCGTGAAGCTCTGTTCGTAATCGGGTGCGGTGAGATCGAGCATGGAATCCACGGAAACAAGATACGGTACAGCTGAACCCCAGACACAGGCGGCATCTTCGGTTTTGCCCGCGGAAACCGCGTGATAGCAGGCAAGCGCCGGCGCACCCTGATAGAAAAGCACTTCGCCCAGCACAGAATCGACCAAGGAATCCAGACGGCGTACATTTTCCTCAAATTGATCGCCCCACATGGCGTGCATCGCGCTTTCGGTCACAAAGCCCAGCCGCTGGGCGGGGTTTGCACTGAAATAGGCACCTTTCAAAGCGGGGTCATTGGGATCATGCTGCGCTTTTACCGCAAGGGCATAGCTGTGTGCGGCAACGGCCTGCGCGCGCAATGCCTCATCGGACCAGTTGATCGGCATTTCGGCCGCCACTGCGCCGCGCACGAAATCGCGCACGGGAACCGTCATGACCTCTCCGGTGCGCTCGTCCAGAATCAACAGCGGTTCTTCGGCCTTGGGCTGCGGCTCCGCAGCAGTTCCGGAGGAAGCCGATGCACCGGAAGGAACGGGATCGCCGGAGGAAACACCGGCGCTTTCGGGCGGCGTGGCGGGGCGCGCTGCGTTCGGCGCACCGGGAAACAGCAGTGCCGCCAGCGGCAGAAGATAAATGCACAATGCGAACACCAGAATCAGCAGTAATCCTTTTTTCATCGACGATCCCTCCGTTTTTTATGCGCAGATGCCCGCCCGCACAGCGTACGCGACGCGTTCCCGCTTGTTTTTTGCACGGCATGATGCTATGATAAACAATAAATGCATCCGCCCTATATTCCGGGGCAAACGATGCGTGCATTGGAAAGGGGAACAGGCACGCCATGTCACAAACAGCTGAATTTGACAAGACAGGCTCTATCGCATACTTATGCGAGGAATATAAAAAACATAACTTTATCGACCCCGAAACCTGTGAAAGGCTTGGGGTGAAGCGGGGGCTGCGCAATCCGGACGGCACCGGGGTGCTGGCGGGGCTTACCAATATCTGCGATGTAGTCGGCTATGATATCGTAGACGGCAGGCGTGTTCCGGCACAGGGAAAGCTGATTTACCGGGGCATTGATGTGGAGCAGATCGTGGATGCCGCTGTGCGGGACGATCGTTTTGTTTTTGAAGAGGTGATCTGGCTGCTGCTGTTCGGCAGCCTGCCGACGCAAAAGCAGCTTTCGCATTTCTGCGGGGTTCTGGATGAGCTGCGCGAACTGCCCAAGGATTTTGCCGAGGACATGATCATGAAAGCACCGTCCCCGAATATCATGAACAAAATGGCGCGCAGTGTTCTGGCACTGTATTCGTATGATGATAATCCCGACGAGCAAACGCTGAACAATATCCTTTTGCAGAGTGTTTCGCTGATTTCGCGCCTGCCGACCATTATGGTCAACGCCTACCAGATCAAGCGCCGTGTGTATGATCGGCAAAGCATGTATCTGCATTTGCCAAAGCCGGGGCAAAGCACGGCAGAGCATATCCTTTCCACCTATCGCGCCGATCAGAAATTCACAAAAGAAGAAGCGCGGCTTTTGGATCTGTGCCTTGTGCTGCATGCGGATCACGGCGGCGGAAACAATTCCACCTTTGCCTGCCGCGTGCTTTCCAGTTCCGGCACGGATACCTATTCAGCGATCGCGGCGGCAATCGGCAGCCTGAAGGGGCCGCGCCACGGCGGTGCAAACCATAAGGTCATGGAAATGCTCGGCTATCTGATGAACGGAGTACGGGATTACGACGATGATGAGGAAGTAGCACGCTTTCTGCTGCGGCTCCTGCGCAGACAGGAAGGGGATAAAAGCGGTTTGCTTTACGGCATGGGGCATGCGGTATATACGTTGAGCGATCCGCGTGAAGTGATTTTGCGGCGCAGTGCAGAAAAGCTGGCAATCGAAAAAGGCTTTGAAAAGGAATTCCGGCTCTTGTGCGCGGTAGAACGCCTGGCCCCGCAGGTGATCAAAAAGGAAAAAGGCATGGAAGCCGTGTGTGCAAATGTGGATCTTTTTTCCGGCCTGATTTACCGCATGCTGGATATCAGCCCCGATCTGTTTACGCCGCTGTTTGCCATCAGCCGTATTCCCGGCTGGTGCGCGCACCGCATGGAAGAAGTTGTATTTGCAAACCGCATCATGCGTCCGGCCTATAAATATCTGGGGAAGGAACAAAAATATATTGCAATCGAGGAACGCGGATGAAAAAGACAGCTTGTGCGGCACTGCTGATCGGCAGTATGCTTTTGGGCGGCTGGTTCGCGGCCGATCTTTTCGGGAACACCTCGCCCAAAACGATGATGCTTCAAAGCGGAAGCACAGCACTGCGATATGCGCTGCCGTTTTTTTTGAGCGCGGTGTGCTGGCTTTCCGGTTGGATGATCCGCCCAAACGAAGGATTGAAAGAAAGCACCTTGTCGCGGGCGGCGGCGGCAGTGCTTTCCGCTGCAAGCGCTTTCTGCGGGTTTTATATGATGCTCCGGCTTTGGGAAGGGCGCGAGCCGGCATCCGCATCGACCCGGCTGGATGCGCCGTATCAGACCGGCCTGCGCTGGGCGCTGTGGCTGTGTGCCGGCCTGCTGATCGTATATGCCGTGTGGAACGTGTTTTTTTTGTGTGAAACCGGCGTCGAAGGACACAGCGAACGGCTGCTTGTACCCGGAATGGCGGGCAGTGCTGCATTTTTTATTTATGTGTTCTTTGTTGTATTTGCGCAGCCGGTCAGCGTGTACCGCATCGGCCCGACATTGGAAACGCTTTCTGCACTTTGGGCACTGCTGTTTACTGTGGCACTGCTGCGTGCGGCATACCGGCCGGATTACAGCACAGCACTGCGCTCGTTGTTCCGCACCGGCTGCTGCGCCTTCCTCTTCTGTACCTGCATCGGCGCGCCGTATACGGTATGGAAGCTGGCTGGCGGCGTGAAAACGGCGGTAAGCCCGGCGTTTTCACTCGTGCTGGTGCTGGTGGGGATTTTGGGCGCAGTGTATGCGTGGAACGCTGCGGCACAGACGGAATGAAGGAATAAAAAACGCACTGCGAATCAGAGCTGCATCGGCTCTCTGCCCATATAGCGTAGGGCAAAGGGGATGACGTCTGGATTTGCAGTGCGTTTTCTTTTGCATCGATCAGTTTTTGTTGCGGATAACAAGGCTTTTGCCGCCGTTTTCAAACTGCTCATATTTGGTTTCAAAGGCGCGGGTATGGTCGATCAGCTTATGAAGCTTGGAAAAACCGTAGTTGCGGGAATCAAAATCCGTATACATGCGCGAGAGCATGACCCCCACAAGGGAAAGCGGGATATAGCCGTCTTCGTCGGAATCGTGATCGACGATTTCACGGATTTTTTCCACAATTTCATCAAGCGGTACAAAAACAGGGGAAAGAGCCGCCTCGTCCGGTGCAGGGGCTTCCTCCGGTGCGCCATGCGGGATATTGGGCGCATCGGCAGCGGGCGTTTTTTCGGCTTTTGCAGCCTTTTTGCCCGGGCTTTTTTTCGGTGCAGCCGCTTTGCCGCCGCGCACAAGGGCTTCGGGTGCTTTTTCCTGCTTTTCGCTGCGTTCGGCCTTTTCCTGCGAGGCTTTTTTCTTTTCTTTGGAGGCACGGGCATTTTCGTTCTTGATGCCCATAAGCACATCCAGATACTTGAATGTATCACACGCGGATTTGAAGGCCGTGGGCGTCTTGCTTTCGCCCATGCCGATGACAAACATGCCGCTTTCCCGCAGGCGGGAGGCAAGGCGCGTAAAATCGGAATCCGAGCTTACCAGACAGAAGCCATCGACGTGGTCTGCATACAGGATATCCATGGCATCGATGATCATAGCGCTGTCGGTGGCATTTTTCCCTTGGGTATAGCTGAATTGCTGGATCGGCGTGAGGCTGTGCTCCAATAATATTTTTTTCCAGCTTGCCATTGCGGAGGTCGTCCAATCGCCGTAGATGCGCTTGTAGGCCGGTGTGCCGTACATGCTTACTTCATCCAAAATGATCTTGATATATTGAGGGGATACGTTTTCGGCATCGATCAAAAGAGCAATGACCTTTTCATCATTTTCCATAAAAGAACCTTTCGGCGGCAAAGGCCGCAGTTTTTTTCTGCACGGATAAAACAGAAAGCACACAGGAACTGTCTGCTACAAGCGTACCATATCCGGGCAGCCGCGTCAATGCAAACGGCAAGGGGCAAAAACAAAAAGCGATACCCCAAAGGATACCGCTTTTGTGGTGAGCCATCGGGGATTCGAACCCCGGACACCCTGCTTAAAAGGCAGATGCTCTGCCGACTGAGCTAATGGCTCATAATTCTGTTTGCACGACATCTTTCCAGACGCTGCTTTGCTATTATACCAAGATTAAACGGTAATGTCAACCCTGTTTTGCAATATTTTTAAAAAACATCCGATTCATGGCGGATTTTGGGCAGCTGCGCGAAAACGCAGAAAAACAAGGCTGTCAGAATTAGGCTTTTTGCTATTTACAAATCATTTTATTTTGTGTATATTCTATAAAGATATACCCATTGGAGCATCTTCGACAAAAATGAAAGAAAAGTGCGGGACGCATCGTTTCATAATAAGATGATGCAGTGCCGATGGGCAGATTCAATGAGAGATTGAAAATAAATGCAAAAGCAACAGGAGAAGTACAATGAAAAAATTGCTTGCAACAATAGTATGCCTTGCCATATCGCTTTCTATGCTTACCGCATGCGGCGAAACGAGCCAGCCGACCGGCGATGCCGGAAACACACCCGCTTCAACACAATCCGAGCCGTTGCCGGAGCCGGAGCCACCCTATGACCCGGCTGTGCTTACGGGTCTGCCCAAGGGGGAGGATTATCCCGAAAATCAGCGTCTGCTGGCCGTGATGATCAATAATATTTCAGACAGTGCATTGCATAATGCACGCCCGCAGAACGGGATCGGGAGTGCCGATGTGCTCATCGAGATCAAGGTCGAAGGCGGGATCACGCGCTTTTGCGGCCTGTACACCGATTACACAAAGCTGCCGCTGATCTGCCCGGTGCGTTCTGCTCGGGATCAGTTTTTCCAGCTGTTCGTCCCCTTCCAGCCCATTCATGCGCACATCGGGCAGAGCGTCATTATGCCGCAGTTCATCAAGACCTATAATTATGCAGATCTTGAGGCCAATTTCGATGCGATCGGGTTCGGTCAGGTAACGGATCGGCCGGGCACTGCAGTAGAGCACCGCGCTTATATTGACGAGCCAGCAGTGCAAAAGGCAATCGATAAGCTTGATATCGACACCAAGCGCAGCTATAACAGCACGTTCTTTGATTTTGTCAATTATAACGAGCCGGCGCGCGTTCTGCCCGGCCCGGATGCAGTGAAAATCAGCATTACCCATGCGCCCCGCTACAAGACCTATTTTGATTGGAACGCCGAAACAGGCAAATATATGATGAGCCAGTACAGCCATTACCAGCGTGCGGTACATGAGACGATCGATAAAAATACAAATGAGCAGCTTGGCTTTGAAAATGTGCTGGTGATTTTTGCCCCGTTCTCGGTATATCCCGATCCGGGCAATACCGGCTATGATCTGCAGAAGGTCGATTATACGCTGGGCGGGGTCGGCTACTATTTCAGCGGCGGCAAGGCAGAGGAGATCCACTGGGAAAAGGGCGATGCCTTTACACCGCTGCGGATCGTCAATGCCGATGGCACGGATAATACGGTAAAGTTCAATCCCGGCAAAACATATATGGCAGTGGTGCAAACCGAAGAAGCACCGAATTTTTCGTTTGATACCGGCATTGCGCCCCAGCCGGAAGGTGCTTCGGCAGCTGCAGAATAATGTTTTGGACAAAGCAGCAAAAGAACATACCGCTACCAGCGAAAGGGGCGAAGGAAATGAAACGAATTACGGCGATCCTGCTTGCGGCAGTTTTGCTTTTTTCCATGACGGCCTGCGGGGCTTCGCAGACTGACACGGATTCTTCGGATACGCACGGCAGTGAAAGCGGGGCACCCGCGCCGGAATCCACGCTGCCGGAACGGGATCTGATCACGGGCGGCGAGCTTTCCGAGTATACAAAAGGGGGCGGACGCCCGGCAGCGATCCTGATCGACAATGCGCGCGCCGCTTTGCCCCAGCGCGGGATCGCATCGGCGGATGCACTGTTTGAAATGGTGGCAGAGGGCGGCATTACGCGCCTTATGGCACTGTTTTCGGATCCGAACGGGATTCCGATGATCGGCCCGGTGCGCTCCGCACGCGATCAGCATTTGCAGTGCGCAATGCCGATGCATTCGCTGATCGTGCACATCGGCACGAGCGTTTATGCAGAAAATCTGCTGAACCAGTATCAGTATCCTACGGTAAACGGCCGCTATCTGGGGGCGACCGCCTTCGTGTTTGATGAAGCACGAAAAAACGTCGGTTACAACAATGAACACTGCTGGTATACCGATGCGGGCCGGATCGCAGCCGGTCTTGAAAAACAGGGGATCCATTCCCAAGGGGCGGGCAGCCCGCTGTTTGAGTTTGTTCCGAAAGGCACCGGCGCAGTGGTGCCCGAACAGGGCGATGCACCGGAAGTTGCCGTCAGCTTTTCTGCATCTGCCCCAGTGACGCTGACATATGACGCCCAATCCGGCAAATACCGCAAAACCGCATATGGACAGCCGCATCTCGATGCCGATACCGGGGAACAGCTTGGGTTTGAAAACGTGCTGGTGCTGTTCGCCCAGGTGCAGCGCAAAAATCCGAACGATCCGAACAATATCGTTATGGATTTCGATATGAGCGGCGGCAGCGGATATTACTTCTACGGCGGCAAATATCGCAGCATCCTGTGGCACAAAGGCGCACCCGAAGCGCCGATCCGTTTTACGGATGAGAACGGCAGCCCGGTGCAGATCAACACGGGAAAGAGCTATGTTGCGCTGGTTGGAAACGATTGCAAGGAAACACTGCGGATCGGCGGCGCGGCTTTGCAGCCGGAAGCGGAAAACACGGCGCAGGATGCTTCGGCCGCTTCGTAAAAATCCATGGAGCATGAAATCCCGATCGGGCACAGCTTCGGCTTGCAGATAAACCCCAATACGGAAAAAGGGATGAAAAAACGTTCTCATTCACGGGCATGTACCGGGAATGAGAACACCCTGACAGAAAAAAGACCCTGTTTTGTGTACGCAGTGCGCAAAACAGGGTCTTTTTTCGCCGGAAAGGAGTACGGAG
>JAHHSK010000076.1 GCA_020025255.1 Ruthenibacterium sp.
GCGGTTTTGTTGTGGCCGCTTTGCGGCGTCATGGTATAATAAAAACAATAGCGATGAGAATCACGTTTTGACTTTGGAAAACAGGAAGCTCTGCGTCGTACTTGCATCCAATGATACAACCAAAACAGAAGATATAAGGGAGGAACCGTTATGTCAGCATTTTCTGGCGCAACATTGATGATTACCGGAGGAACCGGATCATTCGGAAATACCGTCTTAAAACATTTTCTCACAACGGATATTGGGGAAATTCGAATCTTTTCCCGGGATGAAAAAAAGCAGGATGATATGCGCCATGATTTGCAGGCACGTTTTCCGGAATATGCAAATAAGGTAAAGTTTTATATCGGGGATGTGCGCAATGCACAATCCATTCGCGATGCGATGCCGGGGGTCGATTACATTTTCCATGCGGCGGCATTGAAGCAGGTTCCCTCCTGTGAGTTCTTCCCCATGCAGGCGGTGCAGACGAATATCATCGGCACCGATAACATGCTGCATGCTGCAATAGAAAACAATGTCAAGCGTGTTGTATGCCTTTCCACGGATAAAGCGGCGTATCCGATCAATGCTATGGGGATTTCCAAGGCAATGATGGAACATGTGATTTACGCAAATGCACGCGTTGCAGCGGAACGCGGGAATACCGTGATCAGCTGCACCCGGTATGGGAATGTTATGTGCAGCCGCGGCAGTGTTATTCCGCTTTTTATTGAACAAATCAAAGAAAATAAGCCGATCACGATCACAGACCCCAGCATGACGCGATTTTTGATGAATTTGGATGAGGCGGTCGAGTTGGTCCGCTTTGCTTTTGAACATGCCAATCCGGGTGATCTGTTTATTCAGAAAGCGGATGCCTCTACGATCGGGGATCTGGCAAAGGCAGTGCAGCAGCTGTTCGGGGATACAGGCACAAACATCATCGGCACACGCCACGGTGAAAAGCTGTACGAAACCTTGATGACACGGGAAGAACGTCTGCGCAGCGAGGATATGGGCGGTTACTATCGTGTTGCAGCGGATTGCCGCGACCTAAACTATGATAAGTTCGTGGTGAAAGGGCAGGTTCACACCGAAGCGGATGAAAGCTATACCAGCCATAATACCAAGCGATTGGATGTGCAGGGCACTGTAGAAAAGATATTGACGACGGATTACGTTCGCAGCGAACTGAAAAAATGGGGGGAACGTTGAATATGAACATTCTGGTTACGGGTGCAAAAGGTTTCGTGGGAAGAAATCTTGTTGCGAATCTGAAAAATATTGCGCAGGGGAAGAATCAAACGCGTCCGAAACTTTCGATTTCGGAAATTTATGAATATGATATAGATACTCCACCGGAACAACTGGATGTTTTCTGTCAGAAGGCAGATTTCGTCTTTAATCTGGCGGGTGTCAATCGCCCGAAAGAGCAATCCGAATTTATGGAAGGAAATTTCGGATTTGCCTCTGTGCTGCTCAATACCTTGAAAAAGTACGGCAGAACCTGCCCGGTGATGCTTTCCTCATCGATTCAAGCAACGCTGATCGGGCGATACGGAGAATCGGATTATGGGAAATCCAAGCTGGCGGGCGAAGAATTGTTCCTTCAATATGGGAAAGAAACCGGCGCGCCCGTGCTGGTATACCGCTTTCCGAATTTGTTCGGAAAATGGTGCCGCCCGAATTACAATTCCGCGGTTGCCACCTTCTGCAACAATATCGCACAGGGGCTTGCGATCCAGGTAAATGATCGTGCCTCACAGCTGGAACTGCTTTATATTGATGATCTTGTGGAGGAAATGCTGGATGCCCTGGAAGGCAAACCGCATCGCTGTGATTACAACGGGCTGGAACCGGTGTTCTGTGAACAGGGAAAATACTGCGCTGCACCGGTGACGCATAAAGCAACGCTTGGGGAAATCGTCGATTTGCTGCATCGCTTTAAAGAGCAGCCGGAATCCCTGCTGATGCCATCGATCCCGGAAGGCTCCTTTGCCAAAAAGCTGTATTCCACATTCCTTTCCTATTTGCCGCAAGAAGCCGTGCGCTTTCCGCTGAAGATGAATGTGGACGATCGGGGCAGCTTTACCGAGCTGCTGCGCACAGCCGATTGCGGACAGATATCGGTGAATATCTCAAAGCCGGGCATTACAAAGGGGCAGCATTGGCATAATTCCAAATGGGAATTCTTTATTGTTGTGGCAGGGCACGGTTTGATTCAAGAGCGCAGAATCGGTTCGGATGAAGTGCTGGAATTCGAAGTTTCCGGTGATAAAATCGAGGCAGTTCATATGCTGCCCGGATATACGCACAATATCATCAATCTTTCCGAAACGGAAAATCTTGTGACGGTTATGTGGGCGAATGAATCGTTCGATCCGGCACATCCCGATACTTTTTTTGAAAAAGTGAAAGACTGATTGCAGCATATCGCAAAAAAGGAAACAGGGCATGCTCTGTTTCCTTTTTTTCATAGGCGATAAAATCGGCGGCTTCGAAAAAACAGGCCGATGCGCCGGCAAAGAGGAAGAACCGAAAAATTTTGGATCGTCTGTAACAAAGCAAAAGAAAAAAGGGTCTTATGGATAGAAACGGAAAGGAGGGATGTTCGTGGAACCGAACCAGGAAGCGGAATTTGCCCTGTTGTACCGCAAATATGCCCCGTACATACAGCGCTTTCTGCAAAGCATCGGATGTCCCGCACAGGACGCCGAAGATATCACACAGGAAACCTTTGTAAAAGCCTTTCTGCATATCGAAAGCTACCGCGGTGAGTGCCAGATGTCAACATGGCTGTGCCAGATTGCCAAAAACACATGGTTCACACAGCAGAAACGCCATAGAAAAACCGTAACGCTTGCCGCGGAGCAGGTGCGTGCAGCAGAGGAAAAAACATTTGAATGGCTGGATCTGATCGAACATCTTCCCGAACCGTACCGCACGGTCCTGCGGGAAAAGCTGTGGAGCGGGCGGACATACCCCGAAATTGCCGCGATGTACGGAAAAAGTGAAAGCTGGGCTCGTGTCACGTTTTTCCGCGCACGGCAGAAGCTGAAAGAAATGAATGAGGAGGGACGGGCATGAAATACAACTGCGAAATGATCGAAGATCTGCTTGCGCTTTATCAGGAGGATGCCTGCAGCGAAGCGAGCCGCAAAGCCGTGGAGGAGCATCTGGCGGAGTGCCCGCGCTGCCGAAAGCTGGTGGAAGAAATACGCAGCGAACCGGAACCGGTTGCAGTTACAGGCGGTTGTGAACAGGCGGTGCTGAAAAATACAGCGCACCGGCTCACGCGGCGGGCAATCGGCAGTGCCGTGGGCGTGACGGCAATCGTGCTGTACTGGATCATCTGTTTTTGGATGGAGTTTTTTGCGTCCGCAGGCAATTACCGTTATTTTTCCTGGTCGTTTTATGAAATGTATTCGGCGGGACGCTGGATTGTTCCGCTGCTGACAGGCCTTTGGCTTGCTGCGCTTTTGATCGGGACGGTACGCCGCCGCACTTATAAAAGGAACGCCGTGCTGATTCTGGTGCTGTGCATGCTCACGCTGGGGCAGATCGGCTGGCTGCAAAAACAGGCGCGCATGGAACACGTTTCCTGCTGGACGACGGTGGAGGAAATCCCGGACGAATACCATATTGTAATCAAAAACGGAACAGAGCGGGAAGTGCTGGAAACGACGCCGACCGTAACAGGGCTGCTCAAGCAGGATGGCACGGTATACTATTTCAGCTATCAGCGTGACCCGAAAGCACCGCAAAACAGCAGGCTGGAGTTTGCAAAGCAGGCGGAATGACAGGATATACGATGTTCGGCAGAAAAAATAAAAATTTGAAAAAAAGATGTAACGTTTTTCAAAATCAGAAGTCCTATGAATGAATCAGGCAGAAATTCAGCGCAGGGAAAGGAGGCAGAACGGTGGAATGCTTTGAACAAGTGTATTCGGAATACTACGACCTTGTGTTCTGATACGTTCTGGCTCTGTGCCGGGATGAACCGTGGGCAGAAGAAATCACGCAGGAGGCTTTCTTCAAGGCACTTCAAAAAATCGATTCCTTCCGCGGGGAATGCAAGCTGAGCGTGTGGCTCTGTGAAATTGCAAAAAACACCTTTTATACACAGGCAAAGCGTAAAAAAAGAGCGGCAGAGCTTTCTGCTGAACTGCCGGATGCCGTCGAATCGGTGGAACAGTCCGTGTGCGACCGCGCAGACGCAGCAGCACTGCACGCCAAGCTGCATAAACTGGCAGAACCCTACAAGGAAGTGTTCTGGATGCGAACCTTTGGCGAACTGTCATTCCGGGAAATCGGTACCCTTTTCGGCAAAACCGAAAACTGGGCGCGTGTTACCTATCACCGTGCCAAAATGAAACTGAGGGAGGGTGCATTATGAAGTGTCCGTGTGAAGTGATCCGTGATCTGCTTGCGCTGTATCTGGATGATGTATGCAGCAAGGAAAGCCGAATGCTTGTGGAAGAACATCTGGCAGACTGTACAGAATGCAGAGCTTATTTTGCAGCGATGCAGCAGGAAGAAGAACACCCCGAACCGGTGCAGGATGCAGAAAGCGAATGGCGCAAAGCATCTTCTCTGCGTGCGGTGAAACGAAAGGTGATCCATAAACAGCTTTTTGCGGCAGCGGCGGTGGTTTTGCTGTTTGCTGTTGTGTCGGCGGTGGGAATCGGCATTTTGAAAAACACAACACGCATAGTAAGCGATACAAAGACGCTTGCTGTTTCCATGGTGGATGGCAGTCTGGTGGGGCGGATTTACGGCAGCGAATACGAAAGCGTGAAAATCAAACGAATTTCCGTGGGGGAACAAGCGCAGAAAAAAGAATATCTTTTTTATTCTGTTGCCGATACCCTTTGGGATGCTTGGGTCACCGCTCCCGGCATGCTTTCGGAATATATGCTTTGCCCCAAAGAAAAGGATGCGCAAAGCATCACCGCAGTCTATTATTATACGGGGGATGTGACAGGTTTGGAAAACAAAACGGCGGAACAGCTGGAAAAAGAAATCCTTCCCCATGCGGTGCTTTTGTGGGAAAAAGATACGAACCCGATCCCATAAATTGCAGCGGTAAAAAATATTTTGGCTCACATGGGGAAATCCCCGCACTTGGGGCAGAGCTGCCCAAAACGACCGGCACACGGATACAGTGTGCCGGTCGTTTTTTCTTTCAAATCGTGTGTAACAAAATAGAGAAAGGAAAGTCATAAGGGAAAAGAACCGAAAAGGGGAGAATAATATGCGCAAAAAGATCAAGAACTTATGCAGGCTGACAACGCTTCTGCTGATTGTAGGATTTTCGATCTCGCTGACAGCCGTCCTTATCGGAATCAGTGCGATCGACACGCTTTTGAAGGAAATAAGACAGGCGGATCCTTTGCCTGTGCTGCGCACGATGCAGGATACAGGGCTTTCCCTTGCGGGTGCGGTATATCTGTTTTCCATCATCAACTGCTTTACCGTGACAAATTATTGGATCACAACCCGCCGCACGGAGCTTGCCGTGCGCAAGGCATTTGGCTGGAGCAGCCGTCAGCTGATCGGCTTGCTCACCAAAGAACTGGCACAGGTTCTGCTGCTGGGCATCGGCGCCGGCGGATGTCTGACAGGGCTTTTGATGCAGACACAGCTGCCGGTATTCCGAATTCAGCTCACTGCGTTTTTTGTGGCAGGCACACTGATGCTGATGCTGGTTACATTGGGGTTAGCTGCGGTGGTTCCGGCTGCGCGAATCACTTCGATTCATCCGGCAGAGGTGGTGTCGTAATGAATACGGTTTTTAAGCTGGCATGGAATGGGCTTTGGAAGCGGAAATTTCATACGCTGCTGGTTATGCTTGTGTGTCTGACGGCGATGGGCACGGTTGTATCGGCATCCACTAATGCATCGGCACAGCTGTATCAGCAGAAACTCTTTCTGCGAAGCATCGGAGCAGAGCCGGCCGAAATCCTCCATTTGTATCATCGTAATGTGCAGGAAACACAGGAGTTTGCAAATCGGATCTATGAATATCATCACACGCTTTCCCGTATGGATGGCATAAAAAGCATCGGGCAGTTTGATGCCTGCGGTATTTCATTCAGGGAACTGAGCGGAAACGAACGTTATCGGGAAATCAATCGAAAGCTGCACAGGGGTGATGTGCTTGAAAAATATCCGGATCGCGTTCAGATGCTGTATGTCGATGAATCGCTGCTTTCATTTGTAAAAAATGGCATCAGGGTCTACCAAAAATCCGAAAAGGGAAATTTGCCGATGTATGTAAGCGAAGTGTTTCAGGAAATTCTGCCGCTTGGAACAACGCTGACAGAGGAACGCACCGGAACGCAATATGAAGTAACCGGTTATCTGCCGGAAAAAGCGCAATGGTTTGATGAAAACGATCTGATCCGATTTCCAACCGTATCGCTGCGCGGGTGGTTTGCTGCGCCGTTTGATGAACCGAACCGAACGGATGTGATGACGCAGCTTTCCACGCTGCACAACACCTATATCATTGCTGCAGATGCACAGCAGATAGAACCGCTTAAAGCGGCGGTGGAACAAGAGGCACACAGGCAGAAGCTGGATGTGCAGGCGCAGACGCTTGCGGAGGAACTGGCGCAGTATCGCGCACAAACCCGCTTGTTTTGTACAAGGCAGGCGGCATTGGCTGTTTTCTTAACCGTGATGTCGATCAGCACAATAACGGCAGCGTGCACAGCGCATACGCTTCAAAATCTGGGGGAATATGGCATCTGGCTTGCAAACGGATTTACCAAAGGCAAAATCGCGGGGTGCATCCTTATGGAAATGCTGATGCTGCTTGTTCCATCGGCATGGGGCATATGGTGCGGCTGGCTGATCAAGCTGCTGCAAAGCAAAGAAATCGGGATCGCGCTGTTTCGCGAGGTTTTGCTCACGGCTCATATGGAATTTACATTTGCAGTGAGCACGGCTGCTGCGGTGGGCACGGCATTTGCTTCGGCATTGCTGCCGATCCTCTGCGTGTTCCGAAAAAAACCGGCAGAATTATTGGGAGGGAAACTATATGCCGATGATTGAAATGAAAAAAATATCCAAAGAATACCGGAACGGTCAAGTGGTAACGCATGCGCTGAAAAACGTGGATCTTTCCGTAGAAAAAGGTGAATTTCTTGCTATTATGGGGGCATCCGGCTCCGGAAAAACAACCCTGCTTCACCTGATTGGCTGCATGGATGTTCCAACGGCGGGAACCTACCGCTTTGACGGAAGGGATCTGACATCGGCAAATGAAAAACAGCGTGCAAAAATACGCGGCAAAGAGCTGGCATTTGTTTTTCAGAATTTTGCGCTGCTCCGGGAGGATACCGTGTATGAAAATGTTGCGATGCCGCTGCTTGCACAAAAAGTGCCCCGGAAAGAGCGAAGGCAGCGGGTGGAAGAAGCTTTGCAGGCGGTTGGCATTGCGGATCTTGCACGAAAATACCCGGATCAAATTTCGGGTGGGCAAAAGCAGCGCACGGCAATAGCAAGGGCACTGGCCTGCAAAGCAGATGTCCTGCTTGCCGATGAGCCTACCGGTGCGCTGGACAGTGCCGCGGGAGAGCAGATCATGCGGATTCTTTCGAGGCTGAACGAAGAAGGAAAAACGATCCTGGTTATTACGCATGACAACCAGGTTGCCGCGTACGCAAAGCGGCGGATTCTGATTCAAGATGGGAGGATTGTGCAGGATGAAACACAGAAATAAAAACAGGGTGCGCATAGCGGCCGTATTGGGGATGCTTATTTTGCTTGCTGCCTGCGGCGGTACGCCGCAATGGGAGAAAATCCGAGCGTTTGAATTTTATTTTGAGCCAAAAGAATACGATGCGGCATATTCCAGCGTTTCCAAAACCGTAGAGCTTGAAGGCGGGCAGGACTATCGAATCCGTATTTCAGCACAGTGTGAAGCGGGAACGATCCAGGTTTTGGCTCAACGCGAAACCGGTGAAGAAAAAATAGAAATTGCACAATGGCAGGCTCCGTTCGAAGAAGAGGTATCGCTTGATGCAGATTCAGCGGAACGCTTTTCGCTGACGATATCGATCGACCCGCAGACACAAGGGACAGTGAAAACCGAAATTTTCCGTGC
>JAHHSK010000077.1 GCA_020025255.1 Ruthenibacterium sp.
CCGCAGCTGCACCGGGGCGGGCAAAGGCGGGGTATGGAAAACCGCATCGGATTCCGCTGTCATGCAAAAAGTGCATTTGCATGCTGTCATATTGCAAACAGGAAAAGGTTACGGTATGATAAGATGCACAGGCACATAGGGAGGATGTAAGCATGGGAATTCGGATTTTACTGGTCGAAGACGATTTCTATTTGCGCGATGGTCTTTGCGAACTTCTGAAAAATCAGGAGTATGAGGTCGTTTCGGCGGAAAACTGCAGGCAGATGCGGGAATTGCTTCAGGAAAAATCGGTCGATCTTGTAATTTTGGATGTGATGCTGCCCGATGGAAGCGGCTATGATTTATGCATGCAGCTGCGGGAAGCCGGCAGCGATGTGCCGATCCTTTTTCTGACAGCCTGTGATGAAGAATACCAGATCGTGCGCGGATTGGATGCCGGTGGGGATGACTATGTGACAAAGCCGTTTAAGATGCAGGAGCTGCTTTCGCGCATCCGTGCACTGCTGCGCAGGCACAGCAGCACCGTACTGCATCAGGATGAAATGCAAATCGATATTGCATCCATGAGCGTGAAAAAAGCGGGAGCAGCCATAACACTGACACCGACGGAATTTCAGATACTGACAGCGCTTGTTTCAAACAGCGGCGTGATCGTAGCACGTTCTTCGCTGCTCAGCCGCATTTGGGATGTGGATGGGAATTTTATAGATGACAACACGCTTTCGGTGCACATCAGCCGTCTGCGGGAAAAAATAGGGGCAGAACACATTAAAACGATCCGCGGTGTCGGATACCGCTGGGAGTGAGCAGGAGGCAGCCGATGGAAATTGCTTATTTTGTGCTGGGTGCAGCACTGGTGCTTGCGGGCGCTGTCCTTTTTTTTCTTGGGCAAAGGCGAAAAATGCGTGCGCTTATAAAAAGCATAGATGATTTTCTTTCAAGCGGCGAGCGCACCATGCTCAGCGTGGAAGACAGCCTGCTCGGACAGCTCCAGTTCAGCATCTGCGAACTGGAAAACCGGATCTTGCAGGAGCGGTCGTTCACCCAGAAAAAAGAAAAAGAAAACACCGAATTTATCTCGGATATTTCCCACCAGCTGAAAACGCCGCTGGCCGGGCTTCGGCTTTACTGCGAAATGGAGCAGGCAGGCTGCGCCGGCCTGTACACAGACAAAGAACTGGAACTCATTGAAAAAATGGAAAAGCTGATTGCCAATGTGCTCCGGCTGGAAAAACTTCGCAGCGATGCCTATGAGATGCACTTTCGTCTGTGCGAGCTTTCGAAGATCGCAAACGAAATTTGTGCTGTTTTGCAGCCGATCTTTCCCGATACAGAAATCACAGTAAGCGGAAGTGCCGCCATGCGCATCGATCCCGAATGGTTCAGCGAAGCCTTGAGCAATGTGGCAAAGAACGCGTGTGAGCATACGGGCGAAAATGGAAAAATCGACATTTTGATCGAACCCGGCGAGCGTTCCGTCAGCATCCGCGTGCAGGATAACGCAGGCGGTGTGCCCCAACAGGATTTGCCGCTGCTGTTCCGGCGCTTTCACAGGACAGCCGCGTCGGTACCCTCCAGTGCCGGAATCGGCCTTGCGATTACCAAAGCCATTGTGGAAAAGCACCACGGCATCATCTCGGCACAAAATACCGGGGGCGGGCTTTGCGTTACGATGTGCCTTCCGGTGATTGAGGCAAATCCCAAAATATGAACCATACCAAAGCAGAGCCTTCCGGCCCTGCTTTTCTTAATCTTACGAAATCGTAAGATAAGCGTCACGGAAACGAAAGGTTCATCTGATAGAATGTTCTTAAGATGAACACAAGGGGGATTTTTATGACTATTATTGAATGTCACGATCTGACAAAAGAATACTTGAGCGGTGAAAATACGATCAAAGCCGTCGATCATATCAGCCTTTCGTTTGAACAGGGGGAATTCTGTGCTATTACCGGGCCTTCCGGCAGCGGCAAATCCACATTTCTGCATCTTTTAAGCTCGCTGGAAAATCCAACTGCGGGCTGTGTGGTTTACGGCGGAAAAAAGCTTTCGGCATACAGCGACAATCAGCTTTCGATCCTGCGGCGCCGCAGATTCGGCTTTGTTTTTCAGGCGTACAATCTGGTGCAGGAATTGACGGGATACGAAAATATCCTGCTGCCTGTTATGCTCGATCACAAAACACCGGATGACAAATATCTGAATATGCTCATCCATATGCTTGGAGTTGAAAACAGGGTGGGGCATCTTCCGTCGGCTCTTTCCGGCGGCCAGCAGCAGCGCATTGCCATCGCGCGCGCACTGGCAAACCGCCCATCCATTCTGTTTGCCGATGAGCCTACCGGTAATCTGGACGGCAAAAGCGGACGGGAAGTGCTGTCGCTTTTGAAGTATGTCAGCAAGCAGCTGGGGGTGACATTGATCCTTGTGACGCACGATCTTCATGTTGCGGAACAGGCAGAGCGTATCCTCACACTGGAAGATGGCAGAGTGGTAACGGATACAAAAAGCGGGGTGATCGGCGATGAAGCATAAGCTGACGATCAACCGTCTGGCGTGGAATACGATCAAGCATCGAAAAAAGCAGTACACGGTGCTGATCATCAGCATTGTGCTTGCGATGATCTTTTCTTCCGGTGTGCCGTTCTTCCTTTCCTGTATGGGTGCTTCGCTGGAACAGATGCAGTTTAAGCGGCTTGGCAGACAGGATCAGTTCCTGATGAATGCGCAGGATCATCCAATGGAGCAGCTGCAGCAAAACAAAGCAGTGATCGGATCGTTTGGCTACCTGCACACGCTATCGTACATCTGGCATGAGGATGAGCAGCGCGGCACCGAGCTTGCATGGATGGATGAACGAGCACAAGAACTGTATTTTCCCCAGCTGAAACAAGGCCGTCTGCCGGAAAAAAGCGGAGAGATTGCAATCGAACAAGATGCTTTGCTGCGTATGGGCTTAGAGCCGGAGCTGGGGGCAAACGTTACCTTTCAGGTGCGCCCGCATGACGGGGCAGGCCATTTGGAGCAGGTTTTCGAAAAAAGCTACACTCTTGTGGGTGTTTTGGAAAACCGGCGTCCGATTTATGAACGCTTTTTTTATAAATTCGGCAGTCGATTCCCCGCAGCCTTTGTGGTTCGAGGCGAGCCGACGGAAATCGGCGGAAAAGAAGCACAGATCGCATTGTTTCAGCTGGATGAATCCGATCCGACGGCGGTGAATGAATTTTACAGTAAAACCAAGGATGATAGGTTCAAGCTGAATCGGGATGCGAATTACGCGAACGAAGCCATGGAACAGATGAAAAACGGCCGCATGATTGCATTTCTTTCGCTGCTGCTTGCGTTCCTGACCTGCTTTTCCGTTATGAATGCATTTGGAACCCTCCTCAAGGAGCGCACAGCTCAAATCGGCATGATGCGTGCAGTAGGTGCTACACGCCGACAGATTTTCTGGATATTCGGGCGGGAAACGCTTCTTCTCGCCCTGATCAGTTCCCCTGTCAGCCTTGGCATCTCACTCGGCGGCATTGCGCTGTACGCCCGTTTTATGGGGGATGATTTTGTCTTTTCTCCGAAGAAGGAGGTACTTGGCCTTGGCATCCTTTTCGGCCTGCTGTGCGTTATGGCTGCGGCGATGTTTCCTTTGCTTTCTGCTGCGCGGCTTTCCCCGATGCAGGCCATTCGAGATGTAAGCCTTTCCAGAAAAATGAGGCGCGGCAAAATCCGCTCATGCAAAACGTTTTCGATGCCACGGCTTCTTGCCAAACGGAAACGCATCTTTTCAAAAGGCAGAAGCATCTTGGTTTGTCTGATTCTTACAGGGACAACATTCATCTGCTGCATGTGCGCCGTTGGATTCGGCTCAAGCCTTAAATCAATGACACGTTCCGCCGGAAAATCCGACTACATGATTTATCCTATCAACGCACGGCTTCCGGAAAACAGTTTCATTTGCAGTCAAAATGAATCCTTTATGACGCAAGCACAGCGGCTGGCGAGCTATGATATTCCCTTTGTCGAAAATGTTTACGGAACCAAAGAACTCTATGTGAATCTGCTGATGAACGAAGTGCCGAAGTTTTTGCGGTTGTTTGAAATAAACGGATTCGGCTTCCAGGTAGGACGGTATGAGACAGGGAATCTGTTTTCACCGGAAAATTTGCCGATGACCGAAGAAAAGCTGCTGGAGCTGGCACAGGCACAAGAGAGGAGAGTCTATACCGAAACCAAAGCCCGTGCCGGATATGAGCAGGAAGCACTCAGCATTGCGGTTCGTTCCGCAGACAGTGAGCATTTTAACACACTTTTCCCGTATCAGGTTGTCGAAGGCAAAATAGATCTGGACGCACTCAACAGCGGAAGCGAGATCCTGCTGCGTGCTCCGGGAAAAATCGGTTTCCTGTATCATATGGAACCGGATGGCAGCGGCTTGTCCGGTATCCGCAATATGGATCCTGAAAATTTGAAAAAGATGCCCGGGGAGCAAAGAAAAGAACTTGATTATGTTATTTCATCGGCCGAGAACCCGTTTCATGCAGGAGACGAGCTGACGCTGAGCATCCTTTCGGAAGAAGCGGACGGCAGCCTGCATCGCATAGACCGAAAGGTGCGGATCGGTGCCATTGTGCAGGATCCGTATTGGGAAACCTCATTTGAACTGCTCACGACCAACAAAGCACTGGAATCCTTTGCACAGGATCTGCCCTATTCTATTCTTTATGTTGATTGCAGCGAAGATTTTTCCGGGGAAATGGATATGGAAATGCAGAATGTGCTTGCTGCGGAATTTCCGGGGAAAGGAATTGTTTCCACTTATGAAAATAACCGTTCGGGCAAGAATACAATCCGTCAGATGGCGGTTTCGTTCAGCTCTTTGATTGCGGTTCTGTTTGCAGTGTGCATTTCCCTGATCAATAACGGGATCACGGCACAGATTCGGCAGGATCGGCGCAGTATCGGAACCCTGCGTGCGGTGGGGGCTTCGCAGCGGGAGATTACACAGTGTTATCGTTTGCAGATCATCCACACTCTGCTGTGGGGAATTGGCGGCGGAATCGTCTGTGCGCTTGCAGGAATGAGGGTTATGTCTGATCGAATGTACTTTGCAGGGGATCCATTCTGGATGGGGCTTGTGCCGGCGTTTGCTTTGCTTGCTGCACTGCTGTGCATCTGCCTTGTCAATCTGCATATTCAGGTGAAAAAGGTCAGCAGACAAAGCATTGTGGATAATATCAGGGAGCTGTAAATCAATGAAAAAGAAAATTTTGTGCTTGTTTTTGATCAGCGTATTGGCTCTTTATCCGGTATCTTCAGCGTTTGCACAGGGAAAGCCGGCAGAGGGCTTTGGAAGCGGCACGGATGCGAGCGGCAGAGAAGCCCTTTTGCCGGAAAATGCCCCGGAAGCTTCGGCACAGCCCGATTCTTCGCAAACGAGCTTGGATCTACCGCCAGAGCCTGGGGACGATTCAGCAGCGGAGCCGGAGCAATCGGAACCGTCCGTTCCGGTGATGCCGCCCGTCCAGCTTTCCATCGATTCGGTGCATACCTATGAAGATATGGATCAGACCTTTGAAAACGGATATTCACCTAAAATAGTGGATCATCATGCGATTTTTACTCTGCCGCTCAAAAGCAGCGAGCCGCTTGCAGATAACTGCATCACGGTTTCTTTGGAATTTGCGCCCGGCGCAGACAAAGCGTTTGTGGCAGCAAGCTATGAAAAAAGCGTTCCGCTGATGCAGGCTGTGCCCAAAAATGAGGCTGCGGCACAAGAGGTCTTTCTTGCTTCTTTTTCGCTGCAGATGCTCACCGAGCGCGTAAACGGGGTATATCCGGTTACGGCACACATCCGTGCAGCCGATCGCTCCGGTGCTCCGATCACAATGGATTATACCGTTTTTGTGACGGTTTCGGACGGACGCCCCAGTGAGCCGCCGAAGGAACCTGAGCCGGAACCGAAAAAGCCGACAGCAGAGCCGGTGGTCTATATTGAGAACAGTGTCGTTTCCCCGGGTGATGTGCAGGCAGGCGAGCCGTTCACGATTACACTTACGCTCAAAAATTCGGTAAAGACGAAAAGCGTGCGCGATCTTCTTGTGACAGTGGATACGGGCGAGCTAAAGGTCGATCTGCTGGAGGGCAGCAACGTATTTCCGATCGAAACGATCAAGGCCGGTGGAAAAGCGGAATTGATATTGCATTTGAAAGCGCAGCCATCGATTCCCGCAGGAAAACATAAGATAAATGTAGCATTTCAGTATAACAGCAGTGAAACGCTGAATCTTTCGTCACAGGGCGTCTGTATGCTGAATGTTCGGCAGAAATCCGAGCTTTCCTATGCCGGAGCCAAGATCCCGCAGGAGGTAATCGCCGGCAGCACGGTGACGCTGCAGACGGAGCTTATGAACACCGGAAAAAGTACGCTCTATAACTGTAAGGTGGAAACGGCCATCGACGGACTGGATGCAGGGGGCTGTGCTTTTGTGGGGGAAATCAAGCCGGGCGACAGCAAAACGGCATCGGCCAATTTGCGTGTCAGTGAGGAAAAACTTGGGCAAACAAGCGGGCTGATGACCATTACCTACGAAGATGATTACGGACAAACCTTTACAAAAACGGCGGAAATCTCCACAACGATCCAACCGAAACCGGAACCGCAAGAGGAAGAAAAGCCGAAAGAGCCGAAGAAAGCAAAATGGTGGTGGCTGTTTATTCTGATCGGGGCGGCAGTCGGATGCGGGGCCGGATGGGGGATTCCGCTCCTGATCCAAGATATTCGCCAGCGCAAAGAGGATGATTTGAGGTTGTGATCCTGCGGCGCTTTCTGCATCATTTTTTCGGATACCGAACTCCTGCTGTGCAGCATTAAATAGCAGCAGGGGTTCGGTTGTCCTTTGCGTTTCGGTTTCAGAATGCACCGGCTTTTTCAAGGCAAAGCGGCGTTTAGCAGATTTTCCAAGATTTGCTGGCGCATGGTGCGGGCAGGCACTCCGCTGGATTGCTGTCAGAGCATACAAGGAGATTTCCTGTTCGCTGGCATAGCTTTAGGGGAAAATCAAAATATGTGCATAAAAAAATGAAATTTCTCTTGCATTTTAAAGAAAAGCGTGATATACTAATCAAGTCGCAAATGAAATGGACAGTTAGCTCAGCTGGTAGAGCACCTGCTTGACGTGCAGGGGGTCAGGGG
>JAHHSK010000078.1 GCA_020025255.1 Ruthenibacterium sp.
CGGCAAATTTCCAGAATGCGGAGATTTTCCGCATCGGATTCCGCTGCCACAACAAAAACCGGATCTTTTTTCAAATCCTTTTCCGTAAATTTATGTTCTTCAATACATACCCCTGGGATATTCCGTATTTTTTCTGGAATTTCCGGGGCAATCACACAGATTTGAGCCCCAAATGGAATCAGGCGTTCCGTTTTTTCCACTGCATGCGCACCGCTTCCGCAAACAAGTATACAGCGCCCGCCGATTTCAGTAAAAATTGGAAAAAAGCTCATATTCTTTCTCTCCGTTCATAATAGTACTGCACACCGTTTTGTGTTTCGATCGTGCAGACACGAATCCCATACAGCTTTTGCAGTGCATCCGATTCCAGAATCTCCTTCGGGGCACCGAACTGAATGATTCGCCCATGGTGCATCACTGCAATCCGATCCGAAATGGAAAGTGCCGAGATAACGTCATGCAGCACAAGCACCACCGTTTTCCCTTCGGCTGTCAGTTCCCGGCAGAGCTGCATGAATTTCATCTGCTCGCCGATATCGAGAAATGTAGTCGGTTCATCCATAACAATGATCGGTGTCTGCTGTGCAAGTGCCATAGCAATATACGCTTTCTGCCTCAGTCCGCCCGAAAGCTCGCTCAGCGGCACCTGCGACAGTTCGGCAATCCCCATGCGTTCCATAGCGTTATACGCAATTTCCTTATCCTCTTTTCGATAACTGCGCGGATAGCTCAAATACGGAAACCGGCCATGCAGCACCAGCCTGCCTACGCTGATATCCCCGTTTTGGTGCATCTGCGGCAGATACGCCGCGGTCTGCGCCACTTTCTGCGGGCTTGCCTGGCTTACCGCTACCGAATTGAGCTGCACACTGCCCTGTGTCATCGGCACAAATCCAAGCATTGCTTTGATCAGCGTACTTTTGCCGCAGCCATTTTGCCCGATTATTGTTACGATCCGGCTATCCTCCACCGAAAGGGACACACCATGCAGCACCTCTTTTTTTCGGTATCCTGCCGATACATTTTCTATTTTAATCACTGTGGTGATGCCCTCCCTTGCTGCGGATAAGCAGGAATACAAACGCTGGTCCGCCCAAAACCGCCATAAGGATTCCGACCGGCAGTTCAAAGGGTTGGAAAATGCAGCGTGAAACAAGATCACATAATGCCACAAATGCACCGCCCAGAAAGATACAATGAAGCAGCATCCTGCGGCTTTCACTGCCGAACAATATCCGCACAAAATGCGGGACGATCAGCCCCACAAAGCCCAATAGCCCGGAAAAGCTCACTGCTGCACCTGCCAAAAGAGCACAGAGCACCAAAAAAAGGATGCGGAATCCTCGAACCGGCAGCCCCAGTCCGCGCGCCGTTTCATCACCCAGCGCCATAACATCCAGTTCCCCGCATAATGTCAGCAGCAGCAGCAGTGCCAGCGCAATCAACATGCATGCCGGGATCAAACGGGTATATGTAACCGCGGAAAAGCCGCCCACGCGAAATTCCGTGCTGAGTGCGGCCACATCCGGTGCAAGTACGGTTACGGTTTCCGATACTGCATTCAGCAGGCTGTTGAGCGCGACACCCGTCAGGATCACTGTGGTGCGGGACGCTCCGATCCGGCATGAAAACAGTGCAATGACAGCTACCGCTGCAAGACTGCCCGCAAAGGCGGATCCGGAAATGGCCCAGCCGGAAACGGTTCCGGCTGCACAGCACAGCGTAACGCCAAGGCCCGCACCGGCATTGACCCCTATGATACTGGGCGATGCAAGCTGATTTGCCAGCACATTCTGCAGAACTGCGCCTGCACAGGAAAGCGCTGCCCCTGCAAAAAGACACGCCAGCGTGCGCGGCAACCGCGCATAGCGCAGGATGCCTTGTGCTGCGCTGCCGGCTTTCCCCGCAAGCACACTAAGCAGCTCTGCCGGTGTAAAATAGATGCTGCCGATGCATAGGCTCAGCAGTGCCGCTGTAATCCATAAAAGCACACTGATTGTCAGGCCGTATTTGATTTTTCGATTAGTCGTTTTCATTTAAAATCGTTTCCAGTTCCTCATACGCCTGTGCCCAGCGGGCATTTGGCTTCATATTGAAAAGCTGCTTATCCATAAAATAGACCCGATTGTTCTTCACCGCAGAAAGCTCCTGCCAAAGCGGATTTTCTTTGAACAGCGTTTCGATGCTTTTGCGCACACCGGCGGCATCATCGCCCACCTCAACCACAAAAATCATTTCCGGATCCTCCAGAAAGATATGTTCGATGTTCAGATCATCCAGCAGGGTGCTGTCATGATCCGCAATATTGCTGCAATGGAACTGCTCAAGCATTTCCCCCATGACATTGTTCCGGTTGTTTTTTGCCCTTACTTTTGCAGCTGAGGCGCGCAGCAAAAGCACCTTATGCTCCGGGCGCTGGTGATTTCTTTCCAATATCTCGTGGATCTTTTTTTCCGGTTCCCTTCCATACTTTTCATAATTTTCGGGCTTTCCTGTAAGATCCGTGCAGATTTTAAGCATTCGCAGATAATCCGCAAAATCCGAAACGTCAAAATAGGCGGTTGGAATACCGGCTGCTTCCAGCGTTTCCTTCCATTCCATGTGCTGGGTCGAATTGCTGCTTGCTATCACAAAATCCGGCTCACTTGCCAGCAAAAGCTCCAAGCTAAGGCTTTTGGTCCCGCCGAGATTGACCGTATCCTGCGGCAGATCAAAATCATAATCTTCCCATGCATCATCCGGCGCAGCACAAATTGCGCCGCCTGCCGTTATCCACACATCCGCATAGCTGCCAAGCAGAACCGCCGTGCGTTCCGGCCGCTGCAGCGAAACCGTGCGTCCCAAATCATCGGTAAAGGTATACTCCTTTCCGGTACGGTCGGAAGCTGTTTTGTCGGTTTTGCAGCCCGCCATGCAAAAGACGAGCACAAGCGCAAGCCCGATTGCTGCCATTCGTTTCATTGCTACACTCCCTCTTTTCAAAGTAGTATCCCGATGCAGAAATGCATCGGGATACTACACACTGCATTGCTTTTTAACAGGTGGCGCCGCCTTTTACCTGTTTGTTCAAAATTTCTTCCTTATCGATTTCATCGCTGAGCAGTTTGTTTTGGACATAGTCAAAGCCAAGGCGTGCGATGGTATCTGCAAAGCGCTCGCCGGTCTGCCCTTCGTTGCGGAAAAGCAGAATAGCACGTTCCACAATGGTCAAAACCTCCTCTTCGCTTGTAAAGAATTTTTCAAGCGGGCGGCCATTTGCCATGCGCTTACCCCAGCGGCCTCCAATATAGATTTTATATCCATTTTGATATTCATTCGTAACGCCGAATGGACATTTACCCAGGCAGCGGCCGCAGTGATTGCATTCATGGTCATCTACTTTCAGCATACCATTTTCCAGCTTTGCCGTATGGATCGGACACGCCTTTTCCACCTGACACACCTTACAGCTGCGGCATTTTGCAAAATCGAAGATCGGCATGCGCTGTCCGATAATGCCAAGGTCGTTCAGATCCGGCTTTACGCAGTTATTGGGGCATCCGCCGACTGCAATTTTAAACTTATGCGGCAGCGTGACAGTATGATATCCCTTATAAAAGCGTTCGTGAAGCATTTCACTCAGCTCAAAGGTATCAATCAGCCCATATTGACAAGTCGTGCCCTTGCAGGAAACAATCGGGCGTACAAGAGAGCCTGTGCCGCCTGTTTCCAATCCATGCATTGCAAGGAACTCAATCAACGGATCAATATTTGCATAGGATACGCCCTGAATTTCCAATGTGAGCCGGCTTGTCATCGTGATTTCTCCCGACCCGAACATTTCCGCAGCTTGTGTGATCCAGCGGCTTTGCTCTGCCGTGATTTTGCCATTGCGCGTAATTACACGCACATTGAACACATCTGCGTACCGTTTATCCTGCAAGCAGCCAAGACCTTTTACCCGTTTGATTTCCGCCGGTGAAAGCTTGCCGCCTGCCGCACTGCGGCGTAAAACATTGAACGTTCCGCCGCCCTCCAGTACCAGAGTATTGCTGTATCCAAGTGCATTCAGCTTGTTTTGTGCAAGATACGCACGTCTGCCGCGCGTACAGACCAAAAGCAGCTTTTCCTCCGGCCGGAACGCTTGTGCCGATTCTTCCGGCTTCGTCAAATCGAACCATTGTGCCCCCGCGATCGTTGGTGCCGGGTACACATCTACCACACGATACCCTGCTGCTGCACCGCTGGCGTATTCGATCGGCGTAACGCTTTTGAGCCGTCCGCTGATTTTATTCACAAGGATCCCTGCGGTAACCGCAATCGGATGAATCGCCGTGGAGAACGGCGGCGCATACGCAAAATCCATATCCAGCAGATCATCGACTGCCGCATTCATGGAAATGGCTGCAACGGCAATATCCGCCAGCTTATCCACGTTTCCGCTTCCGATCACCTGAAGGCCAAGCAGTCTGCGGGTGGTACGATCCGCCACCAGCTTAATAACAAAGTTTGAAACATCAAAATAGTAATGCGCCTTATCTGACAGCACGCTTACTACAGAGACCACATCATATCCTGCCGTTTTTGCCTGCTCCTGCGTAAGACCGGTGCGCGCCGCTTTCAGGTCATCTGCCAAACGGATCACTCCGGTTCCAAGGCAGCCCGCATACGCACGATGTTCGCCGCACAGGTTCAAAGCAAGCGCGCGTGCCGTAATGTTTGCTGTCGAGCCCATAGCCGACCACTGCGGTTTCCCGGTAATGCGGTTATGCACCTGTGCACAGTCGCCAACCGCATAAACACATTCCAAATTCGTTCTTTGATATGCATCGGTCACAATCAGGCCATGCTCCATTGCAAGCCCGGAACTCATAAGAAAATCCGTTGCAGGGCGCACACCGGCTGCTATGATCACGAGATCTGCACCAATTATTCCTGCATCGGAACGAACCCCCCGTGCTTTCTGCTCCCCGACAATGCCGCGCACAGCGGTACCTGTCATGATACGCATTCCTTTTTGAATCAGCTGTCGGCGCACATAATCCGCCATATCCGAATCAAAGAGTTCCGGCATCAGCTGGGGAGCCATATCCATAACGGTAACGGACAAGCCTTGTTTCATCAGGTTTTCTGCCATTTCCAACCCGATCAGCCCGCCGCCGACCACCACTGCCTTTTTGCTTTGCGTCTTTTCAATATAATCCCGGATCGAAACCGCATCTTCCGGTGTGCGCACGGAAAAAACGCCTTCCAGTTCCATTCCTTCCACAGCCGGAATGATCGGCTCTGCACCTACTGCAAGAACCAATGCATCATACGAAGCCTTCTGTATGCCGCTTTGTGTTTTGACGACAGCGAGCTTTGCCGCACAATCCACTGCGGTAACTTCACATTCGGTATGTACCTGCACCCCGGTCAAGGCAGCAAACTGCTGGGGTGTATTCACGATCAGTTCCTCTTTCGATTCGATCACACCGCCTGCATAATACGGAAGGCCGCACCCTGCATAGGAAATATCCTTTCCCTTTGTATAAAGCACCACTTCATCCTTCGGATGTTCCCGCTTGAGCTTTGCCGCTGTTTTTGTGCCTGCCGCAACGCCGCCGACAATGACAATTTTCATTCAAAACGCTCCTTTTTTCTGGTGTGTCTTTATTATAGTCTTGTTTTGTGATAAAATCTAATTATTATTTATTATCATATGATAAATTGAAATTATTGAGGTGAGCCGTTTTGTTTGATACACGCATCCACACCTTTCTGACCCTTTATAAACAGATGAATTATCGAAAGACAGCCGAACTCCTGCGTATGACCCAGCCCGGTGTCACGCAGCACATCCAGCATTTGGAAAAAACGTACGGCATAAAGCTGTTTCACTATCAGGGACGCACTCTTTCCCGCACACCGGAGGCGGAAATCTTCAAACGGCATTTGGACAGCATGATGGCGGAGGAACGCGCTATGCGCAGCGAATTCACAAAAGATGGCAGTATCCTCCTCAACATCGGTGCAACCAAAACGATCGGTGAGTTCCTTCTGGTTCCGGATGTAAAAAGGTTTCTGTCTGATTCAAGCCATAATCTGAATTTTGTGATCGACAACACCAACGCCCTGCTGCAAAAGCTGGAAAACAATGAACTGGATTTTGCAGTGATTGAAGGCATCATTGACAAAAGCCGTTACCGATATCATTTGTATAAAAAAGAACGCTTTGTGGGAATCTGTTCCCGCACACACCGCTTTGCGGGAAAAACCGTGCCGCTGGAGGAAGTGTTCCGCCAAACGCTGCTGGTGCGGGAAAAAGGTTC
This sequence comes from Ruthenibacterium sp., assembly GCA_020025255.1. Classification (GTDB taxonomy): domain Bacteria; phylum Bacillota; class Clostridia; order Oscillospirales; family Ruminococcaceae; genus Ruthenibacterium. The sequence continues at coordinate 6,291 of JAHHSK010000078.1, forward strand.
CGGCACACGCAGTCTGCTCGAACAGGCAATCACCAACCAAGGCTATTCGCTTCGCTGTTTTGCACGGACGGTTTCCCTTAATAATTTTTCGGTTATTATGGATCTGCTGGCAAATGATGATGCGATCACATTTGCATATCAGCCGATTGCCCAGCAGCGCAGAGATCTGACCACATTTGATGTGCAGGAGCTGCACATGGAAGGAGAGTTCAATTTTGTATATTGCAATGAATCGATCGGCAAAGAAAGAATTGCGCAGTTCTTTGGTTCAATTGAAACAAACAAAGCATAGGGTCTGATACACGCGCAATCAAACCCTATGCTTTTTTTGCGGTTATAATTTTTACTGTCTGGAAATCCGGTCTTCCAGCTGACGGTAGGATTGCGTCAGTGCGACGCCGGATGTATGGCTGAGATCCTGTACAAATTCCACGATATCCAGTGCTTTTCCGATAGGCACTGCCGAATATTCGCCTTTTTTTGCCTGCTTATCCTCCTGCGGGGGGATCATGTATTTAAAATAGCATACGGCCGGATCCTGCATCATCGCACGGTTTACGCCGCCAATGATGTATACTTCAAAATCATCCGCCCGTATCGCACGCTCACAGAAATCCTCCTTATCCCCTTTATATAGCACACGAAAAAAATAATCCTTGCAGATTTCATTTTTCACTTTGTATCCCGGGTTATGATATGGGCCGATAACATCAAAATACTGCCTTCCTGTTTTGGGATTTTTCGCAAACAGTGCAAACGGAACTCCATTGCGTACAAAAGAAGATCGAACCTCTATCGTTTGACCGC
>JAHHSK010000079.1 GCA_020025255.1 Ruthenibacterium sp.
CATTGTTCCTTCTTTTTACATTGGGCACCCTCCCGCGCCAGCCGCTTTGGATGTAAAAAATCATCTTTGCGGCAATGAGCCTGCCTTGTGAAGCAGCGTTTTGCTGTGCACGCCCTCTCATTTTGTGTTCCGACAATAATATCGAACCATTTTTTCATACGCATCCGTCCAACGAACATCCTGCATATGTTTTCCAAAATCCTTATATATTCTCTAGTATATCTGTTATTTTGCATAAAATCAACTTCCGCTTTCGCAAAATATATGCACATCGTTGAACATTTTTTTCATGACGCACAATATTTGCATTCCATTGACTTTGCTTTTGCCTATTTTATAATTTAAAATGAATCCATTTGGCAAAACCTCAAGGAGGAATGCTCATGTCCACTCGCCTTGCTGTGATAACAAGGGATGAAAGCAATGTATTATCCCTTCTGAAACACTGTACCGGTATATCGGTTGCCGTATTTGACCCCCAATCGCTTACCGATGGCTGCCTGGATGCATTTGACTGCGCGTGCATTTTGGGCGGCACACGCAAGGAGCCTTTGGTTCTTTGCGCCAAAAGCCGCACCCTTGTGGAAGAGTTTGCCGCAGCGGGGAAAAAGGTGCTGTTCGAATACACATCCAGCTTCTGCGAAAATTACTGTAAGGCTCCGGAATCCACGCGTTTTCTGCGTCTTGTATGCGCGGACAGCCAGCTTGCCGCTCTACCCGAGGGCACGCTTTTGGATGATCAATGCAATCTTCGGATCGCCCCTTACTATCACTGCCGCACGGCAAAGCCCATTTTGGTGTACAAAAAGGGGCTTTCTGCCCACGCCTGCCAAACGCTTTGCGCCGAAGATCGTGCCGATTTCACCCAATATGGCATCTGGTTTGAAACGCCCCGCACTGCGGTATGCTCATTCTGCCTTTCCAATTTTATAAACGCCCGTTTTTCACCGGTATCGGCTTGGCGCAAACTCATTGCCTCCCTTTTCAGCTGGCTCTGTGATATCCCGCTTTTTTCGAGCCTTCCGTTTTGGGATTATTACCGCTGCAGCCAAGCCGCCTCGCTTCGGGAAACTGCGGATGCTGCGATTGGCTGGTTTGAACGCGCCGGCATGCTGATCGAAGATGGCGCCGAAGGCATCCGGGAGGGCATGGCCACGGAGATCCTGCCCAATGGACACCAGAAAACTGCCGATCCGATCCGCACCGACTGCGCAGGCGAAGCTGCCATGGCATATTTTTTTCACTATCTTGTTTCTCACGATCCCAAAAGCCTGCGCCGCGCCAGCCTTCTGGAAGCTTTTGTATACGAGCGCATGCAGATTCGATCCGGTCGTTTTGCCGGCATGCTGCGCTGGACAAACATAGCGTGGACCGTATGCTATCCCGATGATATGGCGCGCGCCATGTTCGTGACCCTGTTCAAAGCCCTTTATAATAAAGGGCGCGAATACCTGCCCCAGTGCCGCAAAGCGCTCGGATTTTTAATGGATACTACCGGGCCGGATGGCCTGCGTGCTGCCCGCACTGATATTCTGAACATGACGCAGGACGAGTACCGCGCCCTTTCCGAACAAGACGGAGCCTTTCCCTGTGCCCACTATAATGCGTTTTATCTTGCATGTCTGCTTATATATGGTAAAATGGAACGGGACGAACGATGCCTTGCGGTCGGAGAACAGGGCATGCGCTCCCTTCTGAAAGCCTATCCGCAGACCATTCGGGAGCAAAGCGAAACAGAAGAATTATGCCGGCTTTTGCTTCCTCTTTCTTGGCTGTATTATGCCACCGGGAAAGAAGAGGATCGCACCATGCTCTACACCGTTGTGCAAGACCTTGAAAAAATGCTGGATGCTAGCGGCGCCTATCTGGAATGGGACAGCGATTATTCGGCTGCATGCAGCAAGCAGAATGACGGCGAATGTTCGCTTTTGGGCTGCAACGGCGACCCGGTGGTCGATCTTCTGTACAGCAACAACTGGGTTCCTCTTGGCATGATGCAGGCGTATTTTGTCACCGGGGATCCGGAATTATATAAAAAATTCGAAAGGCACGCCCGCTTTCTTTCCCGTGCGCAGCTCCATAGTGATGACCCGCAGATCGATGGCGCCTGGGCACGCGGTTTCGATACCCGGCTCATGGAGGTTTATGGCATTCCCAACGATGTCGGCTGGGGGCCATGGGCGATCGAAAGCGGCTGGACCGTTGCAGAAATCATCGCCGGACTTTACAGCGGCGTTTTGAAAGATGAATTGAAAGGATTTTACACATGAAACGTATTCCTGTTTTCCCGCGCGAATTGCCGGAGGAATTATCCGCCGGATTTGCAGAAATCGCAGCCCATGAGGGCTTTGCCATTGCTGCCGATGGCATTCCTATCACAGCACACAAGGGCGAAACGTATTGGCTTCGCCGCAGTGCCGATGGGCTTACCGTTTCGTATCAGACTCCGGTTCAGTTTTTCCGGGCGTTGTCTTATTTGAAAGAGTGTGATCTTTCCCCGTGCGAAATTCACCGCCAGCCCGTTTTTGAGCGGAACGGCATTATGCTGGACTGTTCCCGCAATGCCGTTCCCACACTGGATACGATTCGCTCGATCCTGCGCAAAATGGCACTTATGGGGCTGAATACCGCCATGCTTTATACCGAGGATACCTACGAGATCCCCTCCCGCCCTTATTTCGGCTATCTGCGCGGCCGCTATTCTTTGGAGGATATCCGTGCATTGGATGATTATGCCGCAAGCTTGGGTATCGAACTGGTTCCCTGCATCCAGACGCTGGCACATCTGGAGCGTGCTCTTCACTGGCCGCAGGTCGATCCTGACCTTCGGGATACCCCCGATATCATGATGGTCGGGCAGGCGAAAGTTTATCAGTTCATTGATGAAATGCTGGATTCTGTCACAAAGGCATTCCGCACCAAGCGCATTCACATCGGCATGGATGAGGCATGGTCGCTCGGCCTTGGAAATTACCGCTTCCAAAACGGATTTGTTCCCGCCTCGCAGCTGATGAAAGAACATCTTTCCAAGGTCTGTGAATTGGTGCACAAGCACGGTTTGGAACCTATGATGTGGAGCGATATGTATCTGCGCGCGTGCTCGCCCACGGGCGGATATTATGATGCGCCGGATGTGCTGCCTCAGGATGTGCTGGATGCCGCCCGCCCCGATGTTGATCTTGTATATTGGGATTATTATCACAATGACCCCGCAGAATATCAGCGGCTGATGAAAATCCATGAGCAGTTCGATTCCAAAATCATTTTTGCCGGCGGCCTTTGGACATGGACCGGGCCTGTTCCCAATCCGCAGAAGCTGCGCAGCACCTCTATCCCCGCTTTGAAGGAATGCGAAGCACGCGGGGTCCGCGAGGTGCTTGCAACCGCATGGGGCGACAACGGTGCCGAAGCCTCTTTGCTGACAGCCCTGTACGGAATGCAGCTGTATGCCGAATATGATTACACCGGCTGTACCGAGGAACACACGCTTGCCGAACGGTTTGCCGCATGCACCGGCGAACACGCAGATGCATTTTCCCGCATGGATGAGTTCAATCTCCTTCCGGGCATGCTGGCGCACGGGGAAGATCCCGTCAATGCATCGAAGTTTTTGCTGTATGAAGATCCGCTTGTTCCTCTATTCACCGCGGATACCGCAGGGCTTTCCTTTGCCGAGCATTATCGTAACCTTGCTGAATCCTACACCGGTTACACAAGCGAGGATCCCGCGTTTGAAGCGCTGTACCGTTTTTATCAATCCCTTGCCGAGCTTTTATCGCTCAAGTGTCTGTGGCGCGAACAGGTTGGCAGCATCCAGCGTTCCAATGCCGGCATGGCTGTTTCGCTTGCCGAAAAATGCGCACAGAGCTGCAATGACTGTAAGCTGGCATGGTATACGCTTTGGAAAAAGACAAACCGGCCCTTCGGCTTTGAAATCATCGACATTCGGCTTTCCGGCTTGAAGGGACGTTTCGAAACCGCCGCACGCGAATTTTCGGCACTGCAAAACGGGGAAATCGAATCGATTGAAACCCTGTGTACCGAAAAACTGCGCTATATCACCGATCCCGAAGGCCGCTTCAATGGGTGCTATGCTTGGGGCGACTGCATTTCTGCTTGCCGTATCTAAAAGGAGGGAACTATGGCTGTTGCTTCTTCCAAACGTTTTACCGATCCCGCTGTGCAGGATTACGAGCTGCGCCACCGAGAGCTTGCCCGCCGTGCCGCACGCGATGGAATTGTTTTGCTGAAAAATGAAGACAGCACCCTTCCGATTGCTGCATCGTGCCGCGTTGCGCTGTATGGAATCGGGGCGCTGCACACGATCAAGGGCGGCACCGGCTCCGGCGATGTCAACGTCCGCGAAATGGTAAGCATCTGCGATGGCATGCGCGCAGCCGGCTTTTCGATTGCAAATGAAGCATATCTTGCGGCTTGCGAAGAAATTTACAAGACAAAGCGTTCCGAATGGCGCGATTTGATTTGGAAGCGATTCGATCGCCACGAATTTCCGTATTTCTTTGCCGCCTACTTCAACACCCCTTTTGGGATGCCCGAAGGCCCGGAAATCACCTTTTGCGACTGTGATGCTGTATTTTATGTGATCAGCCGCAACGCAGGGGAAGGTGCAGACCGCACACTGGAAAAGGGGGATTATCTTCTTTCCGATTCCGAATACCGTGATATTTCCCGTTTGTGTTCGCTGTACCCCGCTGTCACCTTGGTGATAAACTCCGGGGGTATGATCGATCTTTCGGTTCTGGACGAATTTCCGCAGCTCAAAGCCGTTATCCTGCTTTCGCAGGCCGGTATCGAAAGCGGCAGTGCGTTTGCGGATCTTGTTTCCGGACGCTTTTCTCCCTGCGGCAAGCTGACCGACAGCTGGCCCATTGCCGCAAAGGATCATCCCTGCATGCAGCCGGAAAACCGAAACGCTGTGCAGCAGCGAAACATCCGCTATCAGGAAGGCATTTATGTCGGCTACCGTTACTTCGATACTTTCGGCGTCCCGGTGCGTTACTGCTTTGGACACGGTCTTTCCTATACCGATTTTTCGATCAAAACCGTCGGTATCGAGGCGGTGTATGACCCCGTTCCCTGTGTGAACCTTCTTCTTTCTGTTTTCAATGCTGGTACACAGTATTCTGCGCGCGAAGTTGTCCAAGTCTATGCGACCTGCCCTCTTGGCGGGCTGCATAAAGAAAACCGCCGTTTGGTCGGGTTTGCAAAAACCGATCTTCTGGCACCGCAAAAAGCGCAGGAATTGACTATTTCGATTCCTCTGGATCGCTTTGCTTCCTATGACAACGGCGATCAGGTGCTCTGCCAGGGCAATTATTATCTTTGGGTCGGTTCCTCTCTGGATGCCGCACAGCCCATTGGATCGCTTTCTTTGAATTCCAGCCTTATTTTGGAAAAGTGCAGCCGTCTATGGGACGGGTTCGACGATACTGACACTCTTTTCCCCGATCCCGCTGCGTGCACCGCACTGCGTATATCGCTGGAACAGCACGCGCTTTTGCATCAGCTGCCTTGTGCCGCACTGGATGCCCAGCGCATTGCCGAAGCCCCTTCCCCCTGCACGGCTGCGCCTGCGCAGCCGGTTTTGCGAAAGCAGGCTGACGATATTGCCCAATCCCTTTCGGTGGAAGAACTGATCCGCACCTGTGTCGGGCACTGGGCTCCTGTGGAAGAAAGCCAGCTTGGCGCCGGGGGCATCAGTGTTCCCGGTTCCGCAGGCGAAACGACGGATATCCTGATTTCCAAAGGGGTGCAGCCTATGGTTTTGGCCGATGGCCCTGCCGGGCTGCGTCTCAAGCCGTATTATTTTGAAAAGGATGATCTGCTGCTCACCGGCTCGATCGAGCACTGCTTTGAAAGCGGCTATCTGGCGCGCGAGGAATTCAACCCCGGCGGAACACGCTGCTATCAGTACTGCACGGCGTTTCCCATTGGCACGCTGCTCGCCCAGACCTGGGACGCTGAGCTTTTAAAGGAAGTGGGCAGGGCTGTCGCCGGTGAAATGCAGATCTTCGGCGTAAGCCTATGGCTTGCTCCGGGAATGAACATTCACCGTGATCCGCTGTGCGGGCGCAATTTTGAATATTTTTCAGAAGATCCCCTTGTCAGCGGTCTTGCTGCGTGTGCTGTCACAAACGGGGTGCAGTCGATACCGGGCTGCGGGGTGACGATCAAGCATTTTGCCTGCAATAATGCGGAAACTTCTCGTCTGGAATCGAACAGCGTGGTAAGCGAACGCGCCCTTCGCGAAATTTATCTGCGCGGCTTTGAAATTGCAGTGAAAAACAGCCGGCCTGCTGCGGTAATGACAAGCTACAATCTGGTAAACGAGGAGCATTCCGCCAATTCTGTGCGCTTATGCACTGACATCCTGCGTAAGGAATGGGGCTTTGATGGTCTTGTCATGACAGACTGGGGTACCACCGCCTCCTCCCGATGCACCCCATTCGGCTGTATCCATGCCGGAAATGACTTGCTGATGCAGGGAAGCCGCATGGAATGCGAAAATATTTTTGAAGCACTCAAGGCCGGAAAAATCTCTCGCGAGGAATTGGTGCGCTGTGCTGCAAATATCATTTATATTGCACTGTGCCTTTGCTCTCAACCCAAAACGCACATCGAAACTTAAAACTTCCACCAATCACAAGCCTATAATTTTTACGATTCAGGGAGTTGTTTGAATTGAAAAAACAGATCCAGGGCATTGCTTTCATTTTGTTCGGCATTCTTCTTTGCTGTGCCGAGCAGGGTATAAACCATATTCTTCTTGCTTCTTTCAATGATTTTCCTTTTTCTCTCTTCGGAATCCTATCCGGTTGCGTAGGGCTGAATTTTGTATTTCAAAAGGATAAAAACGAATAGACAGGCTGTTTGCACTGTACCGGAAAAGAGCTGCTGAAAAACAGCTCTTTTCAAAAAAATACACAAAAATCGGCTGTCAAAGCATTCACTTGCTTTGACAGCCGATTTGCATTGTTCGGTTTTCCTATTTTCCTATTTTCTTTCAGCCGCTTTCCCGCTTACTTCAGCCCGGAAGTCGTGGCAATGCCGC
>JAHHSK010000008.1 GCA_020025255.1 Ruthenibacterium sp.
ACCAACTGCGCTACACCCGGTTATTTAATTTTGCTGGAACTTTGCCTGAACTCCCAAAGCAGGCGTACGGCCGGATGCGCCGCGTTACACGGGCAGACAGGCATATCGAAAAGCGATGCTTACAAATAAACAGCTTCCTAATTATAAGCTACAATATAAGAGAAGTCAAGGGAAACCCTTGACGAACTGCTTTTACTGCCGTACAATAATTCTTGTACTATTGTGCTCAATTATATAGAAAAGGTGTGTCACGATGGAAAACAGTGCAAAAACAATGGAGAAAATCGTAGCTCTGTGCAAAAATAGAGGCTTTGTATATCCGGGCAGCGAAATTTACGGCGGCCTTGCAAACAGCTGGGATTATGGCCCCTTGGGCGTTGAATTCAAAAACAACGTCAAGCGCGCATGGTGGAAAAAATTCGTGCAGGAATCCGAGTATAATGTCGGCCTTGATTCTGCGATTTTGATGAATCCGCAGACCTGGGTCACTTCCGGTCATGTGGGCGGGTTTTCCGATCCGCTTATGGATTGCCGGGATTGCCATGCGCGTCATCGTGCCGATAAGCTCATTGAGGATAACGGCGGCCATGCAGAGGGAATGACAAACGAGCAGATGCTGGAGTACATCCGCGAACATGAAATCACATGTCCGGAATGCGGCGGCAAGAACTTTACGGATATCCGCAAGTTCAATCTGATGTTCAAAACATACATGGGCGTTACAGAAGATGCCAAAAGCGAAGTATATCTTCGCCCCGAAACCGCACAGGGCATCTTTGTCAACTATGCCAACATCCAGCGCACAACGCGCCGCAAGCTGCCGTTCGGCGTGTGTCAGATCGGCAAATCGTTCCGCAACGAGATCACACCGGGCAACTTCATTTTCCGTATCCGCGAATTTGAACAGATGGAATGTGAATTCTTCTGCAAGCCGGATACCGATCTGGATTGGTTCTATTACTGGAAGGATTACTGCAAGAAATTCCTGTTGGATCTGGGCATCCAGGAAGAAAACATGCGTCTGCGGGATCATGAAAAAGAAGAACTTTCGTTCTATTCGAAGGCAACGACGGATATCGAATATCTTTTCCCGTTCGGCTGGGGTGAGCTTTGGGGCATTGCAGACCGCACCAATTATGACTTGGGCCGTCATCAGGAAGCAAGCGGCAAGAGCCTGGAATACTTCGATCCCGAAACAAATGAACGGTATATCCCGTATGTTGTGGAACCGTCGCTTGGCGCAGACCGCGTTGCGCTGGCTTTCCTGTGCGAAGCATACGACGAAGAAGTGGTCGATGCCGAAAAGAACGATATGCGCGTTGTGATGCGCCTGCATCCGGCACTGGCTCCCTTCAAGGCATGCGTGCTTCCGCTTTCCAAGAAGCTGTCGGAAAAAGCGCAGGAGATTCGAGCCGAACTTTCCAAGTACTTTATGATCGATTACGACGAAACCGGGTCGATCGGCAAGCGGTACCGCCGTCAGGATGAAATCGGCACTCCGCTTTGCATCACGGTCGATTTCCAGACAGTGGGGGATGATGCTACCCCCGCAGACGGCTGCGTAACGGTGCGTGACCGCGATACCATGCAGCAGGAACGCGTGAAGATCGAAGATCTGCGCAGCTACATCGAAAACAAGATCGCATTCTGATTTTATTGCATTCTTCAGCAGCAAGCGGGCGCCTTTTCCGGGCGTCCGCTTTTAATTTTTTTCCGGGTATGGTACAATATTGGAAAGCAAGGGCGAAACCCGGCTTTATGGTTTGGCAGCCCGTGAACAAAAAACGCCGTTCGACGCAAAAGCCGCTCGGCAGAAAAGCAGAACAAAGCGAGGGATTCATTATGATTGGTTGGATTATTTTAGCGGCGCTGGCAGTACTTGCTGCAATCGTACTGATTCGTGCAGCCATGTGCAAACCGGTGCATACGGACAGCAAAGCAGTGCAGCCGATATCGGTGGACAGCGCTGCGGCTGTGGATCATTTGGCACAGCTTGTGCGGATTCCGACAGTTTCCAATCCGGATGCTGCCAAATTCGATGAAAAAGTGTTTGAACATTTCCGTGAGGAATTAAAAAGGCTTTATCCGACTGTGCATGCGAATTGTCCGCCGATGCGTTTTGATCACACAGGGATGCTGTTTCACTGGAAAGGAAAAAGCAAAGAAGAGCCCACGGTGCTTATGGCGCATTACGATGTGGTCCCCGTGGACGAAGAAGGCTGGAAGCATGCCCCGTTCGGCGGTGAGATCATAGACGGTGAACTTTGGGGACGCGGCACGATCGATACCAAGATCACACTGGTCGGCATCCTGGAAGCGGCTGAAAATCTGATGAAGCAGGGCTTTGTGCCGGAGCATGATGTCTATCTTTCCTTCGCGGGGGATGAAGAAGTAAGCGGAAACGGCGCACCGGCCATTGTGGAATATATGCAGGCGAATGGGATTCGTCCGGCCATGGTCGTGGATGAAGGCGGCGCCGTTGTCGAAGGCGTGTTCCCGGGGGTTACGAAGCCGATTGCCGTTGTGGGCATTGGGGAAAAAGGCGTTATGAACGTGGAGCTGACGGCGCGCGCTGCGGGCGGGCACGCAAGCACACCGGCGGTTCCTTCCACGCTGGGCATGCTGTGCCGTGCGGTGGCGGATTGCGAATCGCACCAGTTCAAGGCGCATCTGACAGAGCCCGTGCGCGAACTGCTGAATAATGTTGGCCCGCATGCCCCGTTCGGGCTGCGCATCCTGACGGCAAATATGTGGCTGTTTGGGCCGCTGCTTCCGCTTTTGGCGGGAAAACTGGGCGGGGAACTGGGGGCAATGATGCGCACGACCATGGCATTCACCATGGCAAAGGGATCAAAGCAGATCAACGTGCTGCCCAACGAGGCAACGGCAGGCATCAACCTGCGGCTGATCAATGCAGATACCCCGGAACGTGCCGAGGCACGGCTGCGCAGTGTGATCAATAACGATAAGGTCGAGGTCAAAACCACCTATTCGCAGCCGGCAAGTCCGTATGCATCATCGCAGGGGGAACACTGGGATAAGCTGTCGAAGGCGATCGGTGATACCTGGCAGGGCAGCATCGTTTCCCCGTATTTGATGATGGCCTGTTCCGACAGCCGTCATTTCAGCAAAATATGCAAGGATGTTTACAAGTTCAGCGCCATGGCACTGACAAAAGAGCAGCGCGGCTATATCCATAATAACGATGAACGCATCCCCTTGACGGAAATAGCGAAAACGGTGGAGTTTTTTACGCGGCTGGAAAAAAGCCTGTAAGGCAGAATAATGGAATATAAGAAAGTTGGTAACAATATGAATCGTGAATTGGTTCGACAGTATGCGGAATTTGCGGTGAAAATCGGTGCGAATCCCCAGCCGGGGCAGACGCTGATTATCCGGGCACCGATCGAAGGCGCTTTTTTTGCGCGCGAATGTGCAAAGGCCGGCTATGAGGCCGGGGCGCGCGAAGTGGTGGTGCATTATCAGGATGAAAAGCTTTCCCGCATTCAAATGGAGTATACGGCAGTTGAAGTGCTGGAGGATGTGAAGCCTTGGCTTCAGCGCAGCTTTTTGGATTATATCGAAAGTGACGGCGGTGCCTGTATGCTTTCGATCGTGGCGCGCGACCCGGAAATTTACAAGGGACTGGATGCGGAAAAAATCGACCGTGCCAATCAGGCAGCGATGAAGGCACAGGAAGAATGGCGCAGCTATACCATGAATGATAGGATCCAGTGGAGCATCGTGGCGATCCCGAGCGAAGCCTGGGCGACGAAGGTGTTTGCGGATGTTTCGCCGCAGCAGGCGCAGGAACAGCTGTGGGATGCTATTTTTGATGTGTGCCGTGTGAAGAACGGAAATGTTGTCAATGAGTGGAAAGAGCATGTTGCAAACATGATGGTGCGCCGTGATAAGCTCAATGAGCTGAAGCTGGAAAGCATCCACATGGAAAGCGCGAACGGCACCGATCTGACGATCGGCCTTGCCGAGGATCATGTCTGGGAAGGGGCGCAGAGCAAAACGCCCGAAGGCTATCCGTTCATTGCCAATATCCCGACGGAGGAAGTGTTTACTGCGCCGCATAAGGATCGTGTCAACGGTGTGGTGAAGGGAACCAAGCCGTATGTTTACAATGGAAATCTGATTGAGAATTTTTCGGTCACATTCCGCGACGGAAAGGTTGTGGAATATTCGGCCGACCGCGGCGAGGAACTGCTGGGGCAGCTTTTGGATACGGATGAGGGTGCGCGCAGCATTGGGGAGATTGCACTGGTGCCGGCCACAAGCCCGATCAATCAGCGCGGCGTATTGTTCTACAATACGCTGTTTGATGAAAATGCGGCCTGCCACATTGCATTTGGACAGGGATATCCCGGTACGGTAAAGGGCGGCACCGCCATGACGCCGGAACAGCTGAGCGCACACGGGGTCAACACAAGCATCATCCACGAGGATGTTATGGTCGGCGCTGCAGATACGCGCATCACAGGGAAAACCAAAACCGGTGAAACGGTGCTGATCTTCGAAAACGGCGTTTGGGCGATCTGAAAAAGGATCGGGTGAAAACAGAATAACAGGGAAACGGGGGCTGCGCAGAATGCAAATTCTGCGGCAGCCCCCGTTTTTATGATCCGAAAAACGAAGGCAGTTTGCCGTGCGCGCTTTTTGTGATACAATAGAACCGAACTGTGCAATATACCGTACAGATGATTCGTATTGAAATAGGAGGACAAAGCAGCACGATGGAACCGCATCAGGAACAGCATGTTCAGACACAAGCCGCGCTTGCGCTGGATGATGCCCAGGCGATACTGGAGCACTTTGGCCGTACTGTGTTTTCCGCGGCGTATGCTATGGTGAAAAACCGGCACGATGCCGAGGATATCGCACAGGATGTATTTGTCAGCTATATTCGGACAAAACCGCATTTTGAAAGTATGGAGCATGCCAAGGCGTGGATGCTGCGCGTGACGATCAATAAAAGCAAAAGCTTTTTCCGCAGTGCATGGCAGCAGAAAACAGTAGGGATCGAAGAGGATTTCCCCGATGCTCGGTTTACGCAAAGCGAGCTGGATGTCATGGATGCCGTAGAGCGTCTGCCGCTGAAATACCGGCGTGTGATCTACTTATATTATATTGAGGGATATGCTTCAAACGAAATTGCTTCCATTTTGGAATTGCCGCAGAATACCGTGCTTTCCCAGCTGGCACGCGCAAGAAAACAGCTGAAAATTTCGCTGAAAGGAGAGCTGCAGGATGAACAGCAGTGACTATCGCTCCGCAATGGAAAAAGTGGAACCCGGCGAGGCATGGCGTGAAAAAACGCTGGAAGCCATGCGCGCGGCACAGGAACCGGAGAAAAAGACGCTTCGCCGTTCGGCAAAAAAGATGCACCGTGCGGCACTGTCGGCGGCGGCTGTGCTGATGCTGGCTGTTGTGCCGGTGCTGATGCATCCGAACACCAAACGGCAGGCGGATGCGGCCCCTGCACGGCAGGATACCTCCGAGCGGGTGCGCATGGAGCAGGAAAGCACGGATTCGGAACCGATAAACCAGAATCAGCCGGCACAGCCGCAGCCAGCGCAGGACATGCAGCCGGAAAAGGGCGGCGCGGCACTGTTTTCTGCGCGCAGCATGATGGATATGGCGGGCAATCCGACGCAGATGCTTGCAAATGACGCCCTGCCGGAGCAGCTGCCCGTTTTTGCCGTGACGCAGTCGGAAGAAGAAATGAAACAGGCGCTGGATCAAGCGGCAAAGGCACTGGGGCAGACCATGAAGGATTTTGCCTATGATGCACAGGAAAAAAGTGCCGTTGCGGCGGCGGGGGATTATCGCCTTGCCATGCACAGACAGCGGGTGAATATTACGCGGGAACATGGGGTGCTGGCGCAGGCACCGCAGGATATGACGCCTGAGGAAAAGGGGATGTATTACTGCGATGCCCTCGCGGCAAACATTTGTGGGTTTGAATCGCCGGCGATGCAGACCGAACCCTCTGAAACGGATTTTCGCTTAACGGTGTTTGAGGCAAAGGAAGGCAGTGCGGCACAGCAGCTGGTGCAATACAGCTTCTGCCGCGTAGAACTGACAATGGATGCGCAGAATGATGCCCTGCTGTCGCTGGCTTATCCCGTGCATCCGCAAACCGTGGAAACGATGCAGGTTATCGGCGCAGAACAGGCGATGCAGGCCGGGAATGCGGCGGATGCATGTGCGCGGGAAATACAATATCGGCTCAAAGGGGATACCTTGCGGCCGTATTATCGATTTATATTCAGTGATGCAAGCGAGGTTTTTGTACCGGCGCTTGCCGCGGATGTTGCGGAGGGAATGGAATGAAAAACGAGTTTTACGAAATGCTGTGTCAAGAGGCGGAGGCTTTGATTCAGGGGGAACCGAACATGGTGGCAAACCTTGCCAACGCGGCGGCACTGTTGGGTGAACGGATGCAAAAGATCAACTGGGCGGGATTCTACCTTATGGATCATGGCCAGCTTGTGCTGGGGCCGTTCTGGGGCAAGCCGGCATGCCTGCGGATCGCACCGGGCAGGGGAGTGTGCGGCACCGCAGTGCAGAAAAATGAAAATCTGCGTGTGGAAAATGTGCACGATTTTCCCGGACATATCGCATGCGATGCGGCATCGGCATCTGAAATCGTGCTGCCGCTGCGCAGGCAGGGCCGTGTGATCGGCGTATTGGATCTGGATAGTCCGATTGCGGCGCGCTTTACGCCGGAGGATGAGCAGGGGCTCGATGCGTTTGCCCGTGTGATTGAAGAAGCCTGCTGCAACGGCGTTTTTGGTTACGATTTACAATAAAAGGAGCGCTTTCCGCTTGAACGGAAAGCGCTTTTGTTATTCTTCCAGCTGACGGCTCAGATAGGCGGCAGCGATCTTTAAAAGCTGGGTGTTATGTTCCCCGGCTTGAGGGGAGGCAAGCGCGATGCTGCCGACAAGATCCCCGCCTGCAACAATGGGGATGACTGCCTGTGCCACGGTTTCGTTATTCCGGCAGATGCGCGGCTTTTCCGCCTCGAAAGAGGAAACGGTGCGGCGCTGTTCGATAATGCGGCAGTATTCCGGCAAAAGAGAATGATCACTGCATCCGCGCGCCGTGCCGCAGGCGGCAACAACACGGTCTCGGTCGGTAAAAACAACAGAAAGAGATGCTGTTTTATACATAATATCGCACCAAAGAGAGGCAGAGTCTGAAATTTCCTTGATCGGACTGTATTTTTTAAATACGACATCTCCGGTATCGGTTACAAAAATTTCAAGGGGATCTCCGACGCGGATGAATTGAGTGCGGCGGATTTCTTTGGGAATGACAACGCGCCCCAGGTCATCGATTCGGCGTACAATTCCGGTTGCTTTCATAAAAATTCCTCCCTAACCGATTTTCCTTTAGTATCGTCGGGGTCAAAGAGTTTTATTCCGCACCGAAAAATGCGGACGGCTTCCCTGCACCCCAAGGGCGAAAAGAAAAGGAATGAAAAAACGCCGTGGCTTTTGACGGGTATTGACACGGATGCCCTTTTTTTGATACGATATCGTTAGATTATTTGAAACAGTTCATAAAACACACAACCAAAATGTGCGATTTTTGTTGCAAATAACAAAAATGAGGCGAGAGTCTATAAGGGACATACCCGACCAAAGGAAGCGCAGCCGCAGCCCGCACATCGCAGGAACGTCTTATTTTCATCACACGGGCGGAAAATGAGGACGCGGGACGAAAGATTTACAATCTTGTAAACAATTTTCCGGTTGGATATAGTATAGTTATACATTGCACAGGATTAAAAGCGATGGGGATAACGCATCGCTTGATTTATATAGGGGAGACGATGGAAATGGGTTTGTTTTCAGCACGATTCACAAAAGAGGGACCGGGCGTACGCAAAGATGAACCGAAGAAAAAAGGGCTGGCTCGTTTTTTTGAAGTGCTTTTCCGGGATTACGGCAATATTGTCAAGGTGAATTTTTTGTTTCTTCTGTGCTGTATTCCAATGACGCTTACGCTTTTGTTCGGATATCTGTTTCACCAATATCTTGGCATGCTCCTGATTGCAGTGGTTTTGTATCTGCTGAGCTGCCTGCTGCTGGGCATGGGCATGACAAGCATGCATGGAATACTTGTAAAAGTGGTGCGCGATGAACCGTTTTATATGTGGCATGAATTCAAGCGCTATTGGAAAGACAACTGGAAGCAAAGCATGTCCGCAGGTGCCCTGTTCGGCACCGTTTTGGCGCTGGAGTGTGTTGCGGCATGGTATTATCTGCGCGTGCAGTCGAATCTGCGCGTAGTGTTCCTTGCGGTTGTTATGTTCAGCTTTTTTGCATTGGTTGTCAGCTGGACCTTTACCTGCCTGCAGATGCTGTTTTTGGATATGAAGCTTGGCGTTATGGTGAAAAACAGTCTGCTGATCCTGTGCGGATATATTAAGCGCACACTGCCCGCAGGGCTGCTGATGATCCTGATTTTCGGCGGTGTGTTCCTGTATACGCCGGTGCCTTTCCTGCCGATCGTGCTGCTGCTGGGGCTGCCGGCCATTACCGCATTGGTGGGGGATCTTTGGGCGTGGCCCGTTATGGAAGAATTGTTCCAGATCACACAACGGCAGGCGGAAAAGAAAGGGACGACGGAATCGCAAAATCCATAAAAGCATATACAAGCAGTATGAATCCGCATCGGAAAGGGAAACCTATTCCGGTGCGGATTTTTTCTGTAAAACAAAACTCGTTTTAATATTTATATAAAAGTGTTGACAAATTATTGAAACTGGAATACAATGATTTTGCAAGGAAAAGGAGGCGGGGCGCGTGAGTAAAAGTGTTTACAGTGTTGTTTTAATGGATGATGTAGTTCGGGAAATTGATCGGCTGGCCTATGAAGCGGGCACGAACCGTTCGAATATGATCAACCGGATTCTTGCACAATACGCCCAGCTGGCAACGCCGGAACAGCGGATTCAGGATATTTTTTCCTCGATCACGGATGCGGTCAGCCGGCAGAATGCGCTGCAGATGATGCTTTCGGCATCCGATGCCATGCTTTCGATGCGCTCGGCCATTCATTATAAGTATAATCCCAGCATGCGTTACGCAGTGGAAATTTTCCCGCATACGGGCGAGGAAATTGGAGAGATGCGTGCGGGGCTGCGCACACAGAATCCGTCGCTGCTTTTATATATCGGGCGGTTTTACAAGCTGTGGATGCAGCTGGAACAGGCGTATCTGCCGCAGCCGCGCCGCAGCACGGCACAGGGCGGACGCTTCACCCGGCGGCTGAGGATGCCGCAGACGATGGCAACAGCGCAGGAAGCCGGGCGTGCGATCGCGGCGTATATCGGATTGTTTGACGACTGCATGCAGACGTTCTTCGATCATTTGCAAGACCCGCCGGCGGCATCGCGTGCAGTGGAAGGCTGTTACCGTGCGGGGCTGGATGCGCAAACGGCTGAATTGTAGGGCGGATAAGATCACGCAGCGATACGATATAAACTGAATTGAAACATGCAAAAAGGAGTGAAGGTTATGAATGCACAGAAAATGACGCAGAAATCATTGGAAGCATTGCAGGCGGCGCAGACGCTTGCAATCGAATATGAAAATCAGGCACTTTGTCCCGAACATTTGTTTTGTGCACTGCTCAATCAGCAGGACGGCTTGATTCCGCAGCTGTTTACCAAAATGGGGGTTGAACCGGGCAATCTTGCCGCGGCATTTGCCAAGAAAGTGAGTGAGCTGCCCCATGTTACCGGTTCGGGCCGCGAAGCAGATAAGGTGTATATCACGCCGGAGCTGGATCGTGCGCTGACCGCGGCGGAAAAATCGGCATCCGCCATGAAGGATGAATATGTTTCGGTGGAGCATCTGGTGCTTGGTATGATGGATGCCCCCAATGCCGCAGTAAAGGAAGTGCTGCGCCAGTTTTCGGTGGATAAAGCACGTTTTTTGGAAACGCTGGCACAGGTTCGCGGCAATCAGCGCGTGACGAGTGACAACCCGGAAAGCACCTATGACGTGCTGGCGAAATACGGGCAGGATCTTGTGGAATTGGCGCGGCAGCAGAAGCTGGACCCGGTGATCGGGCGGGACGCCGAAATCCGAAATGTCATCCGAATCCTTTCGCGCAAAACAAAGAACAATCCGGTATTGATCGGGGAGCCGGGCGTGGGCAAGACGGCAATCGCCGAAGGGCTGGCACTGCGTATCGTGCGCGGAGATGTTCCGGTGAATCTGAAAAACCGCAAGGTGTTCAGCCTGGATATGGGCGCGCTGGTTGCGGGTGCAAAATACCGCGGCGAATTTGAAGAGCGTCTCAAGAGTGTCCTGCAGGAAGTGAAAAAGAGCGAAGGCGAGATCATCCTGTTTATCGACGAGCTGCACACGATCGTGGGAGCGGGCAAAACGGACGGAGCCATGGATGCGGGCAATATCCTGAAACCGATGCTTGCGCGCGGAGAGCTGCACTGCATCGGTGCCACCACATTGAATGAATATCGTCAGTATATCGAAAAGGATGCCGCACTGGAGCGCCGGTTCCAGCCGGTCATGGTGGATGAGCCGACGGTGGAGGATACGGTTTCGATCCTGCGCGGGCTGAAGGAACGCTATGAGGTGTTCCACGGCGTCAAGATCCAGGATAATGCACTGATTGCGGCGGCCGTGCTTTCCGATCGGTATATCACCGACCGGTTCCTGCCGGATAAGGCAATCGACCTTGTGGATGAGGCGTGTGCGATGATCCGCACCGAGTTGGATTCTTCGCCGGCGGAAATGGACGATCTGCGCCGCAAGATCATGCAGCATGAAATCGAAGAAGCGGCACTGAAAAAGGAAACCGACCAGCTTTCGGCAGAACGTCTTGCCGATCTGCGCAAAGAGCTTGCATCCATGCGGGAGGAATTCAGCGAAATGAGTGCCCGCTGGGAAAATGAAAAATCGGCTTTGGGCAAGGTGCAGCATCTGCGCGAAGAACTCGAGCGCGTGAATGGGGAAATCGACAAAGCGGAACGCGAATATGATTTGAATCGGGCAGCGGAACTGAAATACGGGCAGCTGCCGCAGATAAAAAAAGAGCTGGAAGAGGAAGAACAGCGTGCAGCAGCGGCAGAAAAGGATACGACCTTGCTGCATGACCGTGTGACGGAAGAAGAAATTGCACGCATTGTCGGCCGCTGGACGGGTATCCCCGTGGCAAAGCTGGTAGAAGGCGAGCGGGAAAAGCTGCTCAAGCTGGAGGATATCCTGCATCGCCGTGTGATCGGGCAGAATGAAGCCGTAGAACGCGTGACGCAAGCGATTCTGCGCAGCCGTGCAGGCATTGCAGACGCAAACCGGCCGATTGGCAGCTTTTTGTTCCTGGGGCCGACCGGCGTGGGCAAAACCGAACTGGCAAAAGCCTTGGCAGAAGTGCTGTTTGATGATGAACGCAGCATTGTGCGTATCGATATGAGCGAATATATGGAGAAATACTCCGTCAGCCGTCTGATCGGGGCGCCTCCGGGCTATGTCGGATATGAAGAAGGCGGCCAGCTGACCGAGGCTGTGCGCCGCAAGCCGTACAGTGTGGTGCTGTTCGATGAAATCGAAAAGGCACACCCGGATGTATTCAATGTACTGCTTCAGGTATTGGATGACGGAAGAATCACGGACAGTCAGGGCAGAACGGTCGATTTTAAAAATACGATCATCATTCTGACATCGAATCTGGGGTCATCGTTCCTATTGGAAGGCATCGAAAACGGCGAAATCACACCGCAGGCGCGTGCACAGGTGGACGCCCTGCTCAAGCAGTCGTTCCGGCCGGAATTCCTCAACCGCCTGGACGAGATCGTTTATTATAAACCGCTGACAAAGACGGAAATTTCACAAGTTGTGGATCTGATGCTGGGGGATCTGCTGCATCGGCTGGCCGAAAAGCAGCTGGTGCTGCATGTGACGGATGCGGCAAAGCGGCAGATCGTGGACAACGGGTACGATCCGGTGTACGGCGCACGTCCGCTGAAGCGATATATTCAGCAGAAGGTGGAAACCCTTGTGGCACGCCATATCATCCAGAACGATCCGGCACCGGGTGATGAAATCACAGTCGATGCACAGGAAGATGGATTGTATCTCCGATAATATAAAAAGCCCGGCTTTCCGTACGGAAAGCCAGGCTTTTTGTGTTTTTTGAAAATCAAACGGAGTCCGGGGCAAGCGCGCGGCGGCGTTCCAAAACACCGCGGATGCATTTGACATAAATAAAAATCGAGACAAGCGGGGCAAGGATATCGGAAATCGGCTCTGCATAAAATACGGCCTGGGCACCATACACAGCCGGCAGGATAAAGACAGCGGCAAAGTAAACGAGCTTGCGCCACATGGAAAGCGGAAGGGCAAGCTTGACAAGCCCCAAGGCGGTAAAGCCATCGATGATTTCATACTGAATACCCAGCGGCAGCAAAGCCATGGTGCAGATTTTGATAGCCGAAAAGGCCATTTCGGCAATGTGGGCATCGGTTGTGAACAGACGAACGAAAAGAGGCCCGGCGGTATGGGCGGCGATTGTCATAATGCCGGTGAACAGCAGACACAGCCCGAACAGATAGGTTTGGGCTTTTTTTACGCGGTCTGTCTGATATGCGCCATAGTTATAGCTTAAAATAGACTGGGTTCCGCCGGTGATGCCGCCCAAAGGCATGGTCACTACAAGCATGAAGCTCTGGGTGATCGTGGCGCAGGTGATGAGTGCATCGCCGTTTGCCGCGCCGCCGTAGTGCTGAAGTACTGCATTCATGGCAATGATCATAACGTTATCCAGTGCAATGATGATGAACGGGGAAAGCCCAAGCGTCAGAACCCGGCGCATAATGGCAAACGAATAACCGCCGGTTGTGATGCGGATATGCGGCTTGTGCCCGAACAAAAAGCACAGGGTATACAGGCAGCTTGCCAGCTGGGAAAGCACGGTTGCAATGGCGGCACCGCGCACACCCATGTTCAGAACAAAGATAAATACCGGGTCAAGAATGATGTTGAGCACTGCGCCGAGAACCACTGATTTCATGCCATCCGAAGCAAAGCCCTGACACACGATGAACTGGTTGAGACCGGATGCCAAAAGCGCAAACGGCGTGCCCAAAAGGTAAATGGTAAAGTAGGCATCGGCATACGCATAGGTGGCATCGCTTGCGCCGAACAGGCGCAGCATCGGTTCCCGCAGCGGCAGGATGACAGCGGGCAGGATGACCGAAAAAACACACAGCATCAAAAAGCAGTTGGCAAGAATGGCGCGCGCAGAATCGACATCGCCCTCACCGCGCTTGATGCTCAAAAGCGGCGCGCCCCCGGCGCCGATCAGAAAGGCAACCGAGCCGACCATGGTTACTACCGGGCCGCAGACCCCTGCACCGGCCAGCGCCAGCGCACCTTCACCGGGGATCTGCCCGATAAAGATACGATCGACAATACTGTAGAACACCGCAATGAACTGCGCAAGCATGCTGGGAAGCGCAATGCGCCAGATAAGCGATGAAATTTTCCCGTTTCCGAGATCGTTTTGACTTTTCAAGTGAATTCTCCTTACAGCATAAAGTAAATGGAACCGTGTTACGTGCGTTTCTCTGCAACCTATGATAGCGCGTTTTTACAGCGAAAAAAAGGGGGAGGCAAAAAATCAGCAAAAAGACCGCCGGACTTTCAACATCAGGCGGCCTGTTTGTTTAAAATGAAGAGAAAATCGGTCAGTCATCGATATCCAATGCTTCCAGTCCTTTTTTGGCAGTCGGTTTGGCATCGCCGTGGCGGACAAAAAGCATGGTGACAAAACTGGCCATTACGAAAAAGGCAGCGTATGGAAATAGCGTTCGGTAGCCGACATGTTCCATAAGGATATTGGAAAGGATCGGAGTGAAGATTTGCGCCGACATGGAAACGGTGTAATAATATCCCGTGTATTTGCCTACATCCGAACCCTTGCTCAATTCGACGACCATAGGATAGCTGTTTACATTGATGAACGCCCAGCCCACCCCGGCAAGGGCGAAGAAGAAGTACAGCAGCGGAGTGACGCGGTGGAAGAATATGCCTGCAAAAAAAGAGGAGGCAAGGAAAAATACGCCCACAAGGATCGTGCGCTTGCGCCCGATGCGCTGGGCGATCATTCCGACAGGCATATAAGAGACGATCGCTGCAACCGTGCATACCATCAGCACCAAGGCAAAGTTGCCCTGAAGCTCCTGTTCGGCATAACGGCTGAAGGCCGAGGTGACGGCGTTATAGCCGAAGAACCAGAAAAACACACTCATCAGGATGAAAACCAAGCTGCGGAATACCGGCTTTGGCATTTTGCCGCCTTCAGAGGAAAGTGCCTCATCCTGTTCGCAAACCCCGGCTTGGGCATCGATTTCTTCCCGCTGTGCCACAAGCAGCGGTTCCTTGATCTGCCAGAAAAGCACCGCAATGCACAGCGCCATAACAACACCCAGAATCGCAAAGACTGTGGTGTATTGCGGGTTTTCACCTGTTACGGGGAAAATCAGCATCGTCAGAAGCATCAGCATGCCGCCAACGGCACCCATAAGATTGATGACGGCGTTGCCCTGACTGCGCAGCGGCTTTGGTGTGACATCCGGCATCAAAGCCACAGCGGGGCTTCGGTAGGTGGACATAGCAAACAGCACAAGCCCCAGCCCGATGAAGAACAGCACAACGTTGTGCCGGCGCTGTGCGATCGGCATAAGCGTCAGGCACAAAAGAGCAAGGATCGTGCCGCCGAGGATGTAAGGCATGCGCCGTCCGATCCGTGTACGGGTCTTGTCACTCAGCTTGCCGAACAAAGGCAGCATGAACAGCGCAAGGATGTTATCCAAAGCCATGACAATGCCGATGTGACTGTCCCGAATGTGGAATTCATCTTTCAGGATCAAAGGAATGGCGTTGTCGTACATCTGCCAGAATGCGCAGATCGACATGAACGCAAGACCTACAAAAAAGGTGCGTTTGTAATTGAGCTTCATCGCACGAAGCCTCCTTTTGTGTATGATACCTTATTTTATCATATTGCACCGTTTTTGAAAATAGAAAAATACCACGAGGGACGTTTAAGGATAGGGAATGCCAAAGGAATGAAGGAGTGAATCGGCGGTGCGCAGCACGCGAAGGGAGCTGCTGCTGTCCAAAACAGAACATTCCGCTTTGTGCTGGCGCACAGCGTCGGCAAAGGCAAGCACTTCGTATTCGAACCCTGCACCGGGCAAAGCGGCTGCACTGGGAAAGGGAACCTCGTACACCGATTCGGGCAGATGCACCGTGATGCGTTCCGGTGACCAGAGCGGGCCGTGCACAAGGACCATTCCGTTTTCGCAAAAGATCTGTGCAAGATCCGGGATATCGCAGCGCCCTTCTGCAAGAATGGAAGCCTGTATGCCGCCGGGATAGGAAAGACGGATATTGTCGGCAAGATCGGCGCCGAGGCTTCCTTTGATGCAGCTGCCGGAGATCGAGCTGGGCATGGTAAAAACGGCAAGGTCGGCAAGGGTCAGTGCATATATGCCGATATCCATTAGGATGCCGCCGCCCAAAGAGGGCTTGGCAATACGCGGGATATCCTGCATATTGCTGCCAAGAGCAAAATGCATCGAACATATTTTTCCAAGCGCGGGGGTGTTCAGAGCACGGCGCAGTGCCGCAGCAAACGGCAGGGCGCGTGTCCACATGGCTTCGGCCAGGATAAGACCCTTGCTGCGCGCAAGAGCAAAGAGGCGCTCGGCACAATCGGCAGAAAGGGTCAGGGGCTTTTCGCACAGAACATGCTTGCCCGCAGCAAGGGCGCGTTCGATCCAAGGGGCATGCAGCGGATGGATCAGCCCGATATAGATGACATCGACCAGCGGATCATCCAGCAGCGCATCGTAGCCCTCGCAGCAGGTTTCAAAGTGATACTGGCGCATCAGGTCTTGCGCGCGCGCATAGTCGGAGGCACCGATCGCATAGGGGATGAGGACATTGCGCAGACCGTTTAAGGTGCGCGCCATTCGATGCGCGATATTTCCGGCAGAAAGAATGGCAAAACGAAGCATAGCAGTACCGTCCTTTCATAATTTGTATAGGCAGGATGCTGACAGTATAGCATGATGTGTGCCGCAGCACAAGCAAAAATACAGCATTGCGGCAGCATTGAAAAAAGAACAAAAATGTGCGGGTTGAACGCAGGCGGCGGGAGTGGTATACTGTTTTCAATATTCGTTGAACAGGGAAAAGGAGGAAAACGCATGTCGAAAACGGTGATCCCACCGGGGTATCATCCGGCACTGGGGCTGTATGATACACAAAAAGCGATTGGGCAGATCAAGCATATTTTTCAGGAAAAGCTGTGCGGTGCGCTTCATCTCAAGCGTGTGACGGCACCGCTGTTCGTTGACCCGAAAACCGGATTGAATGACGATCTGAGCGGGGTGGAACGGCCGGTGAGCTTTGATGTTCCGGCACTTGCCGCCGATGCACAGGTGGTGCACTCGCTGGCAAAATGGAAACGCATGGCACTGGCACAGTATGATTTCCATATCGGGAATGGACTGGTCACCGATATGAATGCGATCCGGCGCGATGAGGAAATGGATAACCTGCATTCCATTTATGTCGATCAGTGGGATTGGGAAAAGGTCATCGCTCCCGAGCAGCGCACGCGCGCTTATCTGGAACAGACCGTGCAGAAGATCGTGGATGCGATCTGCGGCACGCTCGACGAACTGAAATGGCAGTTCCCGGCACTGGAAAAGATTCGGCTGTGCCGCGAGGTCACCTTTATAACCGCGCAGGAATTGGAGGACCGCTATCCCGACTATACGGCAAAGCAGCGCGAAAACGCCTTTGCACAGCAATATAAAACCGGGTTCATCATCGGCATCGGCGGTGCGCTTGCTTCCGGCAGGCCGCACGATGGGCGCGCGCCGGATTATGACGACTGGACGCTCAACGGCGATCTGCTGTTTTGGGATGAAACGCTTTCCTGCGCGGTGGAGCTTTCCAGCATGGGCATCCGCGTGGATCCCAGCGCACTGCGTCATCAGCTTGCCCAAGCCGGGTGCGAAAACCGTGCAGAGCTTGCGTTCCATAAAATGCTGTTGGAGGGCAAGCTGCCCCTGACGATTGGCGGGGGCATCGGACAAAGCCGCCTTTGCATGCTGCTGCTGGGCAAGGCGCATGTGGGAGAGGTGCAGGTTTCGCTGTGGGATGAGCAGACGCGCAAAATCTGCGCCCAAGCGGGAGTGCAGCTATTATAATGAAATGGAAAAAGAAAGCGGCGCACCGACGCTGTGCGGTGCGCGTACTGACGCTGGGCAGCGCGCTGGCTGCTGCCCTGTTTATTTTCTGCAATTCCCTGCAAACCGGGCCGCAGTCCGGTTCGCGCAGCGGTGCAGTCATGGAATGCATCCAACATGTATTTGCGGCGCTGGGGCTGCGTGCCGAAAGCTGCCCGTCCGAATTTATGATACGAAAGCTAGGCCATTTCAGTGAATTTGCACTGCTTGGCATTTGCCTTTTGGCGGCACTGTGCAGCTTTACAGCAAAGCCCCTGCGCGAACTTGGCTGGATCTTGTTTGCGGCGCTTAGTGTGGGCGTGCTGGATGAAAGCATCCAGCTGTTTGTGCCGGGGCGCAGCGGCGAAGTGCGCGATGTGCTGATCGATTTTGCCGGGGCTGCGGCCGGGATCGTGCTGGCACTTGCGGTGCGCGCAGTGTGGCGGACGATCGTGCGCCGCAAGCAGGGATGCAGGTTCCGTAAGGAAGGATCGGAGGAAAGTGTGTGAACGCTGTTTTGTTTGCGCTCAATGCAAAATATATTCATTCATCGCTTGCACCGTGGTGCCTGCTGGCCGGGGTGGAAAAGGAAAAGCCGGAACAGGTTGCCGTGGTGGTTCGGGAGGGAACGATCAACGAAAAGGAATCCGACGTGCTGAACCGCATTCTTGACTGCGCCCCGCAGGTGGTGTGCTTTTCCTGTTATTTGTGGAACATACGCCAAACACTGCGGCTGGCACAACAAGTAAAGCAGCAGTGCCCGCAGGTTTGGATCGTGCTGGGCGGGCCGGAAGTAAGCTATAATGCGGCGCAGGTGCTGCGTGAAAATCCACAGGTGGATTATATCCTTTCCGGCGAAGGCGAGACGAGCGTCCCGATGCTGCTTGAATGTCTTGCCAAGGGCGAAGATCCGGCCGCGTGTGAGCCGCAGATCCCGGGGCTGTGCGCGCGGGTGGGGGATTCCGTTTTGGAACGGGAGCCGTGTGTGCTGACACAGATTCCGCCAAGCCCGTATTCACAGCAGTATCTGCATACGCTCAACGGGCGCATCGCGTATTTGGAAACGAGCCGGGGCTGCCCGTATTCCTGTGCGTTCTGCCTTTCGGGACGATGCGGAAAGCCGCGCTTTTTTCCGCTGGAACAGGCATACCGGGATATCATCACGCTTGCCAATTCCGGTGCGCAGACCGTGAAGTTGATCGACCGCACATTCAATGCAAACGTGCATCATGCCGACGCGATCCTTTCGTTCATCTTAGAGCATTACGGGCGCGAGATCCCCGAAGGGATCTGCTTTCATTTTGAGCTGGCGGGTGATATCCTGCGGGAAAGTACGTTTGCGCTGCTGGAAAAAGCACCGCCCGGGGCGTTCCAGCTGGAAATCGGCATGCAGTCATTCTGCGAAAAAACGCTGGCGGCAGTGCGGCGGAAAACGGATTGCCGTGTGCTGCAGGACAATATCCGGCGGCTGGTTGCCATGGGAAACATGCATGTGCATATCGATCTGATCGCGGGGCTGCCGTATGAGGATCTGGCCGGCTTTGGGGAAAGCTTCAATACCGGCTATGCGTTGGGCGCGCAGATGATGCAGCTTGGCTTTTTGAAGCTGCTGCATGGCGCGGCAATGCGGGAAGAGCCGGAAGAATACCCGTGCGAATTTTCACCCGAGCCGCCGTATGAAGTCATCCGTACACCGTGGATCACGCCCAAGGAGCTGGATGTGCTGCGCGGCGCAGAGGATGCACTGGAACGATGCTATAACAGCGGACGCTTTCGCGGCACCGTGGCGTATGTGCTGCGCGTTTCGGCAATGACGCCGTTTGAATTTTACTGCCGCTTCGGCGCGGCGGCAAGCAGGCGCGGAACGGCGAATATCCCGCTGGATGAATACACGCAGCTTTTGTATGAATGGTGCGCTGCACTGCCGGGTGTCGAGCAGCCGCTGCTGCGTGATGCTATGGTGTGCGATCGGCTGACGACCAATTCTTCGGGACGGCTGCCGCATTGTCTGCATGTGGCCGATCCGATGCTCGGCAAAGTGGTGCGCATGCTGGCAGCCGATCCGCAGACAGCACCCAAGCCGGGCGTGAAGCGCGGCGCTGCGATCTTATATGGTGCACGAAAAGCGGCGTTTGTTGATTACACACAGAAAAATCCGGTTACGGGACGTTATCTTCTCCACACCCGTTCGATTGACAATTTTTGCGTGAAATGATAAAATAGAAAAAGTAATTTGGAACGGAGGAAAGCAGATATGCCCAAGTGCTTGGTGGTTTATTGCACAGAATGCGGCTTTTTGTTTTCCATCCCGTTTTATTTGAACGCTGCATTTTAAAGCTTTTCCCTTTTATATGGGAAAAGTTTTTTTTTGCCTTTTTGTGGAAAGGGGAGAACCGTGCATGCTGATCAGAAATGCCTGCATTACGGATGCAAAGGGAACGCGTGCGGGTGACATCCGCATCGAAAACGGTGTCATTGCCGCAGTGGGGAAAATTCAGCCGCAGGAAGGGGAAACCGTGGTGGATGCTGCAGGGTATATGCTGCTGCCTGCATTCATCGACCTGCACTGCCACTTCCGGACACCGGGTTTTGAATATAAAGAGGATATAGAAACCGGAAGCCGTGCGGCGGCGCGCGGAGGCTATACCTTCGTCAACTGCATGGCAAACACAAGGCCGGTGTGCTCGACACCGGAAATTGCCCTGCGTGTCATGGACGAAGCCAAGCGCATCGGGCTGTGTGACATCAATCAATGCATTTCCATAACGAAGGATTTCGATGGAAAAACAACAGATCACCTGCGGCAGCTGCCCGAAGAGCTGCGCTTCATCAGCGAGGATGGCAAGGGCGTGCGCGAAAGCAGCGTCATGTACCGCGCCATGCAGACAGCGGCAGAAAAAGGGCTGACCGTGATGAGCCACGCCGAGGATATGGATCTTTCGGCACAGGATTACCGCCTTGCGGAAAATCTGGAAACGGCGCGCAATCTGTATCTGGCGCAATCCACCGGCGCAAAGCTGCATATGTGCCATGTGTCCACGATCGAAGCGCTGGAGGATATCCTGACAGCAAAGCGGCGCGGCGTCGATGTGACGTTTGAAGTTACGCCGCATCACATCTGGTTTGCGGATACGGATTACCGTGTGAACCCGCCGATCCGGGCAAAGCGGGATGTGGATGCGCTGATCGCGGCAATGAAGCGCGGCGAAGTGGATGCGATCGCCACCGATCATGCGCCGCATTCCGAAGAGGATAAGAAAAACGGCGCACCGGGCATGGTGGGGCTGGAGACGGCTTTCAGCATCTCGTACACAAAGCTGTGCCGCGAACACCATATGCCGCTTGAGATATTGAGCCGCATGATGAGCCGCGGCCCGGCACAGATCATGGGACTGAACAAAGGGCTTGTGGAAGAAGGCTTTGACGGCGACGTGGTTCTTGTGGATCTGGGCGAGCCGTACACGGTGCATCGCGACGATTTTGCAGGAAAAAGCAAAAATACGCCGTATGACGGGCTTTCCCTTTACGGCCGTGTGGTCTGCACGATCAAGGGCGGAACGATGACCTATGATGCACGATGCATTTAAATTTTCAAGATCAATCAGGAGGACGTTTTTATGTTACAGGTAGACCGTTTGTATGAGGCAGTTGCCGAAAAAAGCCCGGTGTGCGTGGGGCTTGACACCGATTTTTCCTACATCCCCGAGGACAAGGTGGATACGACCTTGACAAAAGGGGAAAACATCTTCCGTTTCAATCGCGAAATCATTGAAGCAACGCGCGGGATCGCAGGCTGCTACAAGGTGCAGATCGCTTATTATGAATCGTTTGGGCTGGACGGAATGATCGCATACAAGAATACGCTGGATTATCTGCGCCGCCAAGGGCTGATTGCGATTGCGGATATCAAGCGCGGGGATATTGCCAAAACAGCAGAAATGTATGCAAAGGCGCATTTTGAAGGCGATTTTGAAGCCGATTTCATCACACTTGCGCCGTACATGGGGCTTGATTCCATTACACCGTATACCGAATATATGAAGAATCAGGGCAAGGGTGTGTTCGTTCTGTGCCGCACCTCCAACGGCGGCGCAAAGGATTTTGAATACGAAACGCTGGCGGACGGACGCCATGTGTATGATCTGGTTGGAGATAAGCTGAATGCTATGGGGCGCGATTATATCGGCGCGCACGGGTATTCCTCGATCGGCCTTGTGATCGGCGGCACGCATATCGAAGAAGCAAAGGAGATCCGCGCAAAATATAAGGACAGCTTCTTCCTCATCCCCGGCTACGGCGCACAGGGCGGCAAAGCGGAGGATATTGCACAGTACCTTTGTGCAGGCAACGGCGGCGTTGTGAATTCAAGCCGCGGCGTGCTGCTTGCGTATAAAAAACAGCCCGGTGTCGGATATGCCGAGGCTGCGTATAATGAATGTGTTAATATGAAGGAGGCTATTGCAGATGCCTGCAGCAAATTATGATGCACAGGTTCTGGAAAACGGTGCTGTAAGCGGCAGCGTTATGCGGATGACTGCGCGCTGGGATGAGACGACGCCGGCTCCGGTGTGCGGGCAGTTTTACATGCTGCGCGCATGGAAGGCGGACGAAGCACCGCTGCTTTCCCGGCCGATCAGCGTTCACCGCTTCGACCGCGAAAAAAAGGAAATCGAATTTCTGTATGAGGTAAAAGGCCTCGGCACGCAAAAGCTCGCCGCGCTGAAAGCGGGCGAAAGCGTGCAGCTGACGGGTCCTTCCGGGCACGGCTTCCCGCTGGACGGGACACTGGGCGATACCGTTGCCGTGGTGGGCGGCGGAATTGGCACCGCACCGCTTTTGCAGCTGGTGCGCGAGCTTGCCGAAAAGGGTGTTACGGTTGATTTCTTTGCAGGCTTTCGCGATGAGCCGTATGAAATGGAGCCGTACCGCGAACTGTGCCGCACCGTGGGCATTGCAACCGATTCCGGGCGTTTTGGGCATCACGGCTTTGTAACAGAGCTGTTCGACCCCAAAGCCTATACGGCGGTATGCACCTGCGGGCCGGAGATCATGATGCGCAAAACGGCTTTGATGTGCATGCGCGCGGGTACGCCGGTCTACGTCAGCAAGGAAGCCAAAATGGCCTGCGGCGTGGGTGCGTGCCTTGGCTGCACCTGCAAAACCAAAGAGGGCGGCGGCGTCTGCGTATGCAAGGACGGCCCTGTTTTTGAAGGGAGCGTTCTGTATGAGCTTGACTGAAATCACTCTTTGTGGTAAAACGCTGGTAAGCCCTGTGATCGCTGCATCCGGCACCTTCGGGTTCGGCGTGGAATATTCCGGCATGGCCGATCTCAAAAAGCTCGGCGGCATTTCCGGCAAGGGTCTGACGCTGAACGGCAAATACGGCAACGAGGGCGAACGGCTCTGGGAAACCCCTTCCGGGCTGATCAACTCGATCGGCTTGCAGAACCCCGGCGTACGCCATTTTATCGAAAACGAACTGCCGGTGATGCGCACGCTCGGCCCTGCTGTTATGGCGAATCTGGGCGGCGGCTGCATCGAGGATTACGAGGAAGGCGCACGTCTGCTGGATGAAACGGACGTCGATTACATCGAGCTGAACATCAGCTGCCCGAACGTCAAGGCGGGCGGCATTGCATACGGCATCAAGGCCGAAAGCGCAAAAGAGGTCGTCGGCCGCGTGCGCGCATGCACCACGAAGCCGCTGATCGTAAAGCTCAGCCCCAATGCGGAAAACATCACCGAAATGGCACTTGCGTGCGAAGCCGCGGGCGCGGATGGACTTTCGCTTGTCAACACGTTTCAGGCAATGGCGATCGACCTTGAAAAACGCCGCCCAGTATTCAATAATGTGTTTGCGGGGCTTTCCGGCCCGGCGATCCGCCCGATCGCGCTGCGCATGGTCTATCAGGTATGCAAAGCGGTAAAGGTGCCGGTCATCGGCTTGGGCGGCATCGCCACGGCAAACGATGCGCTGGAATTCATCATGGCGGGTGCAACGGCAGTCCAGGTCGGCACAGCGAATTTTTCAAACCCGCATGCATGTGAACAGATCACGGATGGCATTGCCGAATGGATGACGGCACACGGCGTCAAATCGCTGGAAGAGATCCGCGGCTGCGCACAGGTGTAAGCGCATGCTTCATCCCACCCGATATTTGGAAAGGAAGATAGAATATGAATCGAGATCCTGTTGAAATCCTGAAATCCTGTGATGCTTTTCTGGAGGGGCACTTCCTGCTGAGCTCCGGGCGTCATTCTTCTGCATACTGCCAGATGGCATACCTGCAGCAGCACCCGCAGCTGTGCGCCGAAGCAATGGCTCCGGTTGCCGAAAAGCTGAAAGAGCTGGATGTGGATGTCATCGTCGGGCCGGCTATGGGCGGCATTGTGTATGCCTATGAGCTTGCGCGCCAGATGAATAAGCGTGCCATTTTTACCGAGCGTGTGGATAACGTCATGACGCTCAAGCGCTTTTCGATCAAGCCGGGCGAAAAATGCATCATTGCCGAGGACGTTGTCACGACAGGCATCTCTTCGCTGGAAACAAAGCGCGTGATTGAAGAGGCCGGCGGCGAATGTCTGGGCATCGTGTGCGTGGTGGATCGCACCAAGGCGGAAGCACCGTCCCCGATCCCCATTCTGGCCAGCGCTGCAAAGCTGGATCTGCCGAATTATGCGCCGGAAGAATGCCCGATCTGCAAAGAGGGAAAGCTGCCGCTGGTACATCTGGGCAGCCGCAAAATGAAGGAACAGGCGAAGCAGACGCTGTGATCCGGATGCGATCAAAAAAGGGGGAGCGTATATGAAAGCTTTTTTACTGCTGGCAGACGGCACCGTTTTTGAGGGTGAATCCGTCGGAGCCGCCGGCACGCGCGTAGGCGAAGTTGTATTTAACACCAGCATGGCAGGGTATCAGGAACTTCTGACCAATCCCGCATGCTTTGGGCAAATCGTCACACAGACCTATCCGCTGGCGGGCAATTATGGTGTGAATGATATGTATTCCGAATCGAACGGCGCAAAGGCGCTGGGCTACATTGCACGCGAAGTGTGCGATGCACCGTCCAATTTCCGCAGCCAGGGCACGCTGGGTGATTACCTTGCGCAGCAGGGCGTTGTGGGTTTGACAGGTGTGGATACCCGCAGCCTGACGCGCATCCTGCGCGGGCATGGTTCCATGAACGGCGCGATTACCACGGAATATGAAAGTGCGGATGCGCTGCGCAGCGACGATGCACTTATGGAAAAAATCAAAAGCTTCCGCGTGGAAAATGCGGTGGAGCAGGTGACGGTGAAAGCACCGGAAAGCTTCGGGGAAGGAAGCTGCCATGCTGCCGTTTTGGATTTCGGCGTGCGGCGCAGTGTACTGGCAAGCCTTGAAAAGCGCGGCTGCAAGGTGACAGTTCTGCCTGCGGATACAAAGGCGGAGCAAATCAAGGAACTTTCGGTGGATGGCATCCTGCTTTCCGGCGGCCCGGGAGACCCGGCAGACAACACCGCGATCATTGAAAATCTCAAGGAGATCGCGGCACTGGGCAAGCCGATGTTCGGCTACGGCTTAGGGCATCAGATGCTGGCAATCGCCATGGGTGCACAGACAGAAAAGACGGCGCGCGGCCACCGCGGCGCAAACCAGCCTGTTTATGAGGTGAAAAGCGGCCGCACCTACATTACGAGCCAAAGCTGCGGCTATGCCGTCAAGGCGGGCACGGAACAGAACGCCGGTGCGCATGTAAGCTATATCAATGCGAATGACAAGACGATCGAGGGGCTTTGCTATGATACGATGCCCTGCTTCACGGTGCAGTTCTATCCCGAACTGAACGGAAGCACCGCTGACGCAAACGCGCTGCTCGATGAATTTGTTACTATGATGAAAGGTGGCTGCTGATATGCCGAAGGATTCGTCAATTAAAAAGGTACTTGTGATCGGCAGCGGCCCGATCATCATTGGGCAGGCAGCTGAATTCGACTATTCCGGTACGCAGGCCTGCCGCGCGCTGAAAGCAGAAGGCATCGAAGTGGTGCTCATCAACTCGAACCCGGCTACGATCATGACCGACCCGGATATTGCCGACCGTGTTTATGTTGAGCCGATGACCATTACGGTGCTCAAGCGCATCATCGAAAAGGAAAAGCCGGATTCCATTCTGCCCAACCTCGGCGGTCAGACAGGTCTGAACCTTGCCATGGAGCTTGCGCGCAGCGGCTATCTGGAACAGACCGGCGTGCGCCTGCTGGGCGCAAAGCCCGATACGATCGACCGCGCCGAGGATCGGCAGCTGTTCAAGGATGCCATGGATAAGATCGGCGAGCCGTGCATCCCCTCCAAGGTTGTGGAAACACTGGAGGATGCGCTGGCATTTGCAGAAGAGATCGGCTATCCGATCATCGTGCGCCCGGCATTCACCATGGGCGGCACCGGCGGCGGCATTTGCGCAACGCCGGAAGAACTGCATGAAATCGGCACAAACGGCCTGCGCCTTTCCCCGATCCATCAGGTTTTGATCGAAAAGTGCATTTCCGGCTGGAAAGAGATCGAATACGAAGTCATGCGCGACAGCAAGGGCAACGTCATCACGATCTGCAACATGGAAAACTTCGATCCGGTCGGCGTTCACACGGGCGATTCGATCGTAACCGCCCCGACCCAGACGCTCAGCGCACCGGAATGTGATATGCTGCGCCGCGCCGCGCTGAACATCATCACCGAACTGAAGATCGAAGGCGGCTGCAACTGCCAGTTCGCCCTCAAGCCCGACAGCATGGAGTACGCGGTCATCGAAGTCAACCCCCGCGTTTCCCGATCTTCGGCACTGGCCAGCAAGGCGACGGGCTTCCCGATCGCAAAGGTCGCAACGCGCATTGCCATAGGCTATACGCTGGATGAGATCACCAACGACGTCACGGGCGAAACCTGCGCCTGCTTTGAGCCGGCGATCGACTACTGCGTTGTAAAATTCCCGAAATGGCCGTTCGATAAATTCGTTTACGCCAAGAAATCGCTGGGCACCCAGATGATGGCAACGGGCGAAATCATGGCGATTGCCAACAGCTTCGAGCATGCGTTCATGAAATCGGTGCAGAGCATCGAGCTGGGGCTTGAAACACCGACGCTGGATTCGCTGGCTGAGCTGACGGACGAGCAGGTGGCGGAAAAGCTGAACGTGTGCGATTCCGACCGCTCGTTTGTGGTGTACGAAGCAATCAAGCGCGGCATTTCGTTTGATGTGATCTATAAGGCAACGATGATCGACCCGTGGTTCCTTTCCAAGCTGCAAAAGCTTGCCGAAACGGAGCTTGCACTGGCAGAATGCGGCAAAAACGGCACACCGGTGGATGAAACCCTGTTCCGTACCGCAAAGCGTCAGGGCTTTTTGGATAAGACGATCCGCCGCCTGACGGGCGCCGAAGTGCCCGAAAAGCTGCATGCATCCTATAAAATGGTGGATACCTGCGCGGGCGAATTCGCGGCAAAAACGCCGTACTTCTATTCCACGTTCGATGAAGAAAACGAAGCAAAGCGCTTTATCGAAGAACGCAATTCCGATAAGAAAAAGGTGCTTGTTTTCGGCAGCGGCCCGATCCGCATCGGCCAGGGCATCGAATTTGATTATTGCAGCGTACACTGCACTTGGGTGCTCAAAGAGCACGGCTATGAAGCGGTTATCATCAACAATAACCCCGAAACGGTTTCCACGGACTTCGATACCGGCGATCGTCTGTATTTTGATCCGCTCACCGAAGAAAGCGTCGAGCACATCATTGAAACCGAAAAGCCGTGGGCTTGTGTGGTGCAGTTCGGCGGCCAGACGGCGATCAAGCTGACAAAGCACCTGACAAAGCTTGGCATGAAGATCCTTGGAACCAGTGCGGATTCGATCGACGAGGCCGAAGACCGCGAGCGTTTTGATGAATTGCTGGAAAAATGCGGCATCCCGCGTCCGCAGGGACATACCGTGTTCACCTGCGAAGAAGCACTCAAGGCCGGTGCACAGCTGGGCTATCCGGTTCTTCTGCGCCCGAGCTACGTTCTGGGCGGCCAGAACATGATCATTGCTTACAATGAAAACGACGTCAAGGAATACATGGCCATTATCACCAGCCATGTCGATATGACAAACCCGGTTCTTGTGGATAAATACCTTATGGGCACCGAATGTGAAGTCGATGCGATCTGCGACGGCGAAGATTTCCTTATTCCGGGCATGATGGAGCACATCGAACGTGCGGGCATTCATTCCGGCGACTCGATCTCGGTCTATCCGCCCCAGAACCTCAAGCAGAAAATCAAGGGCACGATCGTCGATTACACAGGCCGTCTGGCGCGTGCACTGAATGTTGTGGGTCTGATGAACATTCAGTTCGTTGTGTATAATGACGAAGTGTTCATCATTGAGGTGAACCCGCGTTCCAGCCGTACGGTTCCGTACATCAGCAAGGTGACGGGCGTTCCCATGGTGGAATTGGCTGTGCGGTGCATGCTGGGCGAAAAGCTGCGCGATATGGGCTACGGTACGGGGCTTTATCCCACAGGGGATTACTGCGCTGTCAAGGTGCCGGTGTTCAGCTTTGAAAAGCTGCATGATGTGGATACGCAGCTGGGGCCGGAGATGAAATCCACAGGCGAAGTGCTTGGCATCGATAAATCGTTTGAAGATGCGATGATCAAAGGCCTTGCGGGTGCAGGATACAGCCTGAGACAGCCCGGTGAAGGCAAGTGCGTGCTGCTTACCGTCAAGGATGCGGATAAGCGTGAGCTTGTCGATATCGCATGGCAGCTCAAGGATATGGGCTACAAGCTGTACGGCACATCCGGCACGGCATACTATCTGGGACAGAACATGGTTGCCTGCAACGAAGTGCGCAAAATCAGCGAGGCACACCCGAACATTATGGATCTGTTCGAAAGCGGCAAGGTGGATTATGTGATTTCCACTTCGTCCAAGGGCAGAATCCCTTCGCGTGACAGCGTGAAGATGCGCCGCAAAGCGGTGGAGCTGTCGATTCCGTGTCTGACATCGATCGATACAGCGCGTGCACTTGTCAAGTGCCTGCGCAGCGGCCGCACGCTGGAGGATGTGGATTTGATCGATATTTCTCAAATCTGATAAAACCGTATTTTGCAAAAGCGTCCGGAGCAAAGCCCCGGACGCTTTCTTTTTTGCGGATGATATGCTATACTTAAACGCATATCGAATCATAATTATCATCAGGAGCAGAATATGAATTACAGTGAACTGAATGTGCCGCAGGAACTGCACAAGGCAGTGGCGCGAATGGGTTTTACCGAAATGACGCAGGTGCAGCAAGAAGCGATCCCCCCGATGATGCAAGGGCGCGACATCATTGCGAAGGCACCGACCGGAACCGGAAAAACCTGCGCCTTCGGGATCCCTTTGATTTTGCAGATCGAACGGGAAAATCCATGCCCGCAGGCAATCGTTTTGGCACCCACACGCGAACTTGCGCAGCAGATTGCACAGGATCTCAAGGATCTTGCCTATTTTTATCCGGAAATCAAAATCGTTACCGTATACGGCGGTGCCAATATCCAAAAGCAGATCGAAAAGCTGAAAAAAGCAGCGCAGATCGTGGTGGCAACACCCGGTCGCCTGCAAGACCACATCAACCGCCGGACGATCGATGTTTCCCATGTGAAAAGCATCGTGCTTGACGAAGCGGATGAAATGCTCAACATGGGCTTTTACAAGGATGTGCGCAAGATCCTTGAGCAGATCAAATCCAGAAAACAGCTTGCCATGTTCAGTGCAACGATCAGCCGCGAGGTCATGGACATCGGCTGGCTGTATCAGCGCGATGCGCAGGAAATCACCGTGCAGCCGGTAGAGGCTTCGGCACCGAAGATCGAGCAGTATCTGGTGCTGACAACCGGGCGCAACAAGCTGGCGGATATGGCGGAAATCATCGTGCAAAAGGGCTATCAGCGCATTATGGTGTTCTGCAACCAGAAATATACGACAGCAATGCTTGCAAACCAGATGGCACGGCTGAATTTTGTGGTGGATTGTCTGCACGGCGATCTTTCGCAGAATGAGCGCAACAAGATCATGGCGCAGTTCAAAGCGGGCAATATTGCGGTGCTGGTGGCAACGGACGTTGCGGCGCGCGGCATTGACGTTTCCCAGGTGGATGCCGTGTTCAACTATGATGTGCCGGATTCGAACGAATACTATACGCACCGCATTGGGCGCACGGGCCGTGCAAAGCATGCGGGGGAAGCGTATGTGCTGTATACGAAGGAAGAGCGCAGCCGTGTGCGCGATATGCTGCGTTATACGCAGAATACCGCACAGCCGATCACGTTCGATGAGCAGCGCAGGATCATTCCGGGTACATTCTGAAAATCAGGCGGGCGGGGCGTTTGCTTCGCCCGCTGTGTTGTCTGCAAGAAGGGGAGGCGTTGGTATGGCACGCATTTCATTTACAAAAATGCAGGGCTGCGGCAATGATTATATTTACATTGATTGGAACGACCGAACAAAAGCCCTGCCTGCATCGCCGGCATATCTGGCGCAGAAGCTTTCCGATCGGCACCGCGGTGTCGGTTCGGATGGGATCGTTCTGATCCTGCCTTCGGATGAGGCGGATGCCGAAATGCGTATTTTCAATGCGGATGGCAGCGAAGCGCGGATGTGCGGCAACGGGGTTCGCTGTGCGGCAGAATATCTGTTTCGCCGCAAGCGAGTACGCGGGGATACCGCAAGGATTTGTACGAAAAGCGGGATAAAAACCGTGCAGCGCAAGGCACCGGGGCTTTTGCAGGTGGATATGGGACCGGCGTGCTTTGAACCGGCAGCCGTGCCGGTATCGGGCTTTTCGGTCCCGGTGGTGGATGCACTGGCGGAAATTAACGGCGGGGCAGTGCGTCTTACATGCGTTTCTATGGGCAATCCGCACTGTGTTTTGTATGTGGAGGATGTGAAAAGCGCGAATGTAGCGTATCAGGGCTATGCAATCGAGCACAGCCAATGGTTCCCCGAGGGAACAAATGTGGAATTTGTGCAGGTGCTGGGCCCCGCGCAGCTGAAGGTTCGCGTATGGGAGCGCGGCAGCGGGGAAACACAAAGCTGCGGAACGGGTGCATGCGCAGCAGTGGCGGCATGTGTGCGCAGCGGCCGCTGCCGCAAGGATACCGATATACAGGTCATGCTTTCCGGCGGGGTACTGCGGGTGCGCGATACCGGGACAACGATCTTGCTGACCGGAGATGCCGCAGAGGTGTTTGAAGGGACTATGGAAATATAAACGAAGCGATTGCGTGAAATTTGCACGGCAGCGCAAAAGCAGGTTGCATCCCGCATTCCGGCACAGTATAATTGAAATAAGGCGGGATGCCCCACCTTGGGCATTCCGCCTTATTTTTATCGGGATGCAAAAGGGAGGGAGCGTATGAAGCTCAATGAAAATTATCGCAGTCTTTCCCGCAGCTACCTTTTTTCCGAAGTGGAAAAAAGGGTTGGGGCATTTCGTGAAATGCATCCGAATCAAGAGCTGATCCGGCTCGGGATCGGGGATGTGACCCTGCCGCTTGCTGCGCCGATCGTAGCGGCGCTGCACGATGCGGTGGAGGAAATGAAGGAAAAACAAACGTTCCGCGGCTATGCGCCGGAACACGGCTATCCGTTTCTGCGTGCGGCAGTACGCAGCCATCTGGAAGGCTATGGCGCGGTGCTGCAGGAAGATGAAATTTTTATCAGCAGCGGGGCAAAGGATGATCTTGCCGGGATACTCAGTCTGTTCGGCGCAGGAAATACGGTTTTGATTCAGGATCCGGTGTATCCGGTGTATGCGGATACGAATATCCTTGCCGGAAACCGGATCGTATGGATGCGCGCAGAGCCGGAAAATGATTTTCTTCCGATGCCGCCAAAGGACGGCGGCGCGGATCTGATCTATCTGTGCAGCCCAAATAACCCAACCGGCAGGGCGTATTCGCGCGCGCAGCTGGAACAGTGGGTGCAATATGCCGCTGCATGCGATGCGGTGCTGATTTTTGATGCAGCATATGAGGCATTTATCGGACAGCATGGTATCCCGCACAGCATTTATGAGATTCCCGGCGCGCAGACGTGCGCGATCGAAATTGCATCCTTTTCCAAAACGGCGGGGTTTACCGGGCTGCGGTGCGGATACACCGTAGTGCCGCGCGGCTTGTGCCGGTGCGGGCAGAATCTGAATGCGATGTGGGAACGCAGGAAAGCGGTCAGCACAAATGGCGTGGCGTATGTGATCCAGCGTGCAGCACAGGCGGTTTATACCCCGCCGGGCTGGAAGGCTGTACAGGATGCCGTGAGCTATTACAAAAAGAATGCCGCAGTCATCGCGAGCGCACTGCAAAGTGCGGGGATCCCATGCTGCGGCGGGGTGAACAGCCCGTATATCTGGATGAAGTGTCCGAACGGGATGACATCATGGCAGTTTTTTGATCATCTTTTGCAGACAGCGGGCGTTGTGGGCACACCGGGCTCCGGGTTTGGTTCGGCCGGGGAAGGCTGCTTTCGCCTGACGGGTTTCGGAGATGCAGAAAAAACAAGGCAGGCTGCCGTGCGTCTGGTACAGGCAGCTGCCCTGTGAATCAATGTGCCGGTGCACCAATACGGATGAGGAGAGGAAGGAACAGCATGATTACAAGCAAGGATTACGGATATATGCAGGATGGACGCAAGATAAAACAGTTCCGGCTGGAAAACAGCAGCGGAATGTCGGTTTCGATCATCGAATACGGCTGCACGGTGACGAATCTGTGCGTGAAGGATAAAAACGGCAACCTGCGCGATGTGGTGCTTGGCTACGATACCCTGCGGGATTACGAGCATGCAGGCGCATTTATGGGGGCATTTGTCGGGCGCTGTGCAAACCGCATTGAAAACGCACAGTTCGAAATCGATGGCATCGTGACCCGGCTGGAACGAAATGAAGGACGCAATCATCTGCACGGCTCTTTTTCCAGAAAGCAGTATGAAGGCAGCATCGAGGATGAAAAGCTGGTGCTGCGCATGCACAGCCCGCATGGAGATGATGGCTTTCCCGGAAACATGGATGTTGCAGTGACCTATGCGCTTACCCGGGAAAATGCATTGGTTATCGAATATTCTGCGGTAACGGATGCACCTACGCTTGCGAATTTCACCAATCACAGTTATTTCAATCTCGATGGCCATGCGGCCGGCACGGTACTGGGGCAGACCCTGCGGATTGCATCCGATGTGTATACCGAAATTGGGGAAGGCCTGTGTACGACCGGACGCTTCCTGCCCACGGGAGGCACCGCACTCGATTTTGAAACGGAAAAGGAAATCGGGCGGGATATCGAGGACGGCAGCGAGCCGATGCGCCTTGCCGGCGGCTACGACCATAATTTTGTGCTGAATAAAACACAAGGCATGCTGGGCTTTGCGGCATCGGCTCATTCGCCGGCGACAGGCATCCGTATGGATGTATATACCACACAGCCGGGGCTCCAGCTGTATACAGGCAATTTCCTTGCCCGGGAAACGGTTTTGGGAAAGGGAGGGTGCCGTTATCCGAAGTACGGCGGCTTCTGTTTGGAAACACAGCATTATCCGTGTGCACCGTCCCATCCAAACTTTCCATCGATAGTGCTGCGCCCGGGTGAGGAATATCACGAGGCAACGGCATATAAGTTTACACTGGAGTGAATCGCGTATGGCAGTTGTACACCGCAGGTTCAATCGGAATAAACGCAAGTATTTCGGCCTGCGTCTGATGCAGGTGATCTCCGCGCTGCTGGGGCTTGTGCCGGCGGGGTGGGGGATCGCGGCGTTGCACAGCCGCTCGATTGCCGCAGGGCTGCTTTGGGTGGTGATCGGCGTGTTGGCTGCGGCTGGCGGCAGCTATGTGTGCGCCAAACGGGCGGCGATCCTCAAAAGCGGGATCCAAGGGGAAGAAAATACGGTAAAAATGCTTCGTGCGCTGCCGAACAGCTGGCACATCTTAGCAAACCCTGTATTTACGGTGCGGGGCAGACAGGCGGAACTTGATGTGCTGCTGATCGGGACATCCGGCGTGTGGATCGTGGAAACAAAAAATCACTCAGGGGTCATCACAGGAACGCCGAAGCAGGAATACTGGCGTCAGGAAAAGCGTTCGCAAGAAAAGCAGATGAAAAATCCTCTGCTGCAGATCGAACGGCAGCAGCGCATCGTGCAAGAGCTTATTTCCGGGCTGGGAAGGAAGCTTCCGGTGCGCACGGCGGTGTATTTTGCAAATCCCAGTGCAAAACCCATGGTGCACGACCCGCGCATTTTCACACAAGAGGCGGATCTGCTTCAGGCGATTGTCCGCGATCGGCACAGTGTTTGCAAAGACCCGGCTGCAATCGCAAAAACACTGCTTGCACAAAGCCGGTGAGATAGAAAAAAGCGTCCGAAGGATCGATCCTTCGGACGCTTTTGCTTTGCGTTATTCGTCGAGCTTGAGTACAGCGGTAAAAGCTTCGCTCGGAACCTGAACCGTGCCCAGCTGCCGCATTTTCTTTTTGCCCTCTTTCTGTTTTTCCAAAAGCTTCTTTTTGCGGGAAATATCACCGCCGTAGCATTTTGCAAGCACATCCTTGCGCATGGCCTTAACCGTTTCACGCGCAATGACTTTTCCGCCGATTGCGGCCTGAATGGGGATTTCGAACATCTGGCGCGGGATGTTTTCCTTCAGCTTTTCGGCAAGACGGCGCCCCTTGCCGTAAGCCATATCGGCATGCACGATCATCGAAAGGGCATCAACCATATCGCCGTTGAGCAGGATATCCAGCTTGACGAGCTTGGATTCCTTGAATTCCTTCATTTCGTAATCATAGCTTGCGTAACCGCGGCTGCGGCTCTTGATCGCATCAAAGAAATCATATACGATTTCGCCAAGCGGCAGTTCATAGTGCAGATCGACGCGTTCGGCATCCAGATACTTCATATCACGCAGGATGCCGCGGCGGTTTTGGCAAAGCTCCATAAGGCTGCCCACATATTCTGTCGGGGTGTAGATATGAGCATCCACGAACGGTTCTTCTGCTTTTTCGATCATGGAAGGATCGGGATAATTGGTTGGATTATCAATAAGCAGGACAGTGCCGTCTGTTTGTGTGATGCGGTATTCAACGCTGGGGGCAGTGGTGATCAGATCCAAATCGAATTCACGCTCTAAGCGTTCGATAATGATTTCCAGATGCAGCAGGCCAAGAAAGCCGCAGCGGAAGCCAAAACCCAGCGCAATACTGGTTTCGGGGTCAAAGCTTAATGAAGCATCGTTCAGGCACAGCTTTTCCAATGCGTCCTTCAAATCGGGGTAATCCGCACCGTCCGCCGGATAAATGCCGCAGAACACCATGGGCGTTACCTTGCGGTAGCCGGGCAGTGCTTCCGAAGTGGGGCGTGCAACGCCGGTTACCGTATCCCCCACGCGGGTGTCGGCAAGCGTCTTGATCGAAGCGGTGAAATATCCGACTTCACCGGCACTCAGCGTTCGGCATGGTGCAAGAGCCGTTGCCCCCATGCGGCCGACCTCCACAGGCGAAAAGACAGCGCCGGTCTGCATCAGCCGAACCGGTTCACCGACCGAAAGCTTGCCATCAAATACGCGCAGATAAACGATGACACCTTTGTAAGGGTCGTATACCGCATCAAAAATCAGCGCCTTCAGCGGAGCATCGGGGTCGCCGGAAGGAGCAGGGATATCCGTGATAACATGTTCCAGTACATCGGTGATGCCGATGCCCTGCTTTGCGGATACGCGCGGGGCATCCAAACACGGCAGACCGATGACATCCTCGACCTCCTGCGCAACGCGGTCGGGATCGGCACTCGGCAGATCGATCTTATTCAGGATCGGGACAAGCTCCAGATCGTGCTCCAGCGCAAGGTAAGTGTTGGCAAGGGTCTGTGCTTCCACCCCCTGACTGGAATCGACAACCAGCACAGCACCTTCGCACGCAGCAAGGCTGCGGCTGACTTCGTAATTGAAATCGACATGACCCGGAGTGTCGATGAGGTTGAACTCGTATTCTTCGCCGTTTTGGGCAGTATAGTTCAATGTGACGGCGCGCGCTTTGATCGTGATGCCGCGTTCGCGTTCCAGCTCCATATTATCAAGCAGCTGGGCTTCCATTTGGCGTTCATCGACCGCTTTGGTGGATTCCAGAATACGGTCGGCCAGGGTGGACTTACCATGGTCGATATGTGCAATGATGCAGAAGTTCCGAATGTTTTTCTGTGTCAAGGGTGTTCCTCCGTC
Source organism: Ruthenibacterium sp. (assembly GCA_020025255.1). Classification (GTDB taxonomy): domain Bacteria; phylum Bacillota; class Clostridia; order Oscillospirales; family Ruminococcaceae; genus Ruthenibacterium. The sequence continues at coordinate 35,561 of JAHHSK010000008.1, forward strand.
CGATAGGTGGTAATAGATCATCCTAGGGTAAATCTTTGGTTTCTAAACATTTAGTATAACATGTTGCGGTGAAAGCTGCAACATATAATATATAAGAAATTGGCTTGTTTTGCTGTGCGGCATAAAAAGCACCGGCTGCGCCCGGTTTCGAAATTCGATTCTTTTTCGGCAGAAAGCATGAAATGCATGAAACAGCAGACGGATTCTTTGAAAAAACAGAAAAGAAAAAGGCAGTGCGCTGTCACATAAAAGCGTTCGCGGCAAGCTGTGCGCAGGATGCCGGTTTGACAGAATGGTTCGAATTTGCTACAATGCTTTCGGATTTGTATTCGCAGCAAGTGCAGCTTGTATGCTTTGCATGCGGCGGAACAGAGCGTGGGTCTTTTGTGTATGGAAACATGCGCAAGGCACTACCTCAAGCCCGATCGTTCCCACTGCCGGAAGGGGCATGTGCCCGGCAGGAAAGTGCGATGCTTCCATTGTCGCGGGAATGATCACAGACGGAACGCCGACTGAGTGGACCGGGGCAGCAATGGAATACAAAAGGAGAATGGAATGGCAAAATTGAAAGAACATATCCGGCGCAGGCTGCACGCGGCAGCACCCCGTATAACGGCGGTAGCGGCAGCGGTGCTTAGCTTGTGCGTGGTGTGCTCGACCCTTATTACAGCCGTCAATACGGTGCAGGTTCAGGATTCCGACGGAATGGCACGCACATTGATGACGGCAGTGACACAGCACGAAGATTTGCTGGAATTGGCCGGCATGGAGCTGGAAGAAAACGATACGACGACCATGAAGCGAACCGAGGACGGCACACTGCTGCTTTCGCTTCAGCGTGCATTTCCGGTTACAGTGCGGGCAGACGGGAAAAATTATCAGGCAGATATCAGCGAAGGCACCGTTCGGGATGTGCTGACCCGTGCGGGTGTGGCTTTGGATGAAAATGATTTTACGACGCCAAAGCTCAGTGCACCGGTGCACAAGGACATGGAAATTCAGGTTCATCGTGTGACATTTGAAGACCATGTGGAAAGCGAGACGATTCCGTTTGAAACACAATACCAGGACGAAACGGAAACCACCAGCGGAAAATATACGCACGAAGTGCTGCTAAGCAACGGCAAAGATGGAAAAACCAATGTCACATATCGGCAGAAATTCATCGACGGCATTTATGACAGCACACAGGTGGTGGAAAGAGAAGTCATCGAACCGGCTGTGCCCAAGGTGTACCGCCGTTATAAGACGAATGCGGTCAGCCCGCTTTTGCCGCCGGAAGGCATTACGGTCGTCAATAATGTGCCAAGCAGCTACAGCACGGTTTATACCATGAAGGCAACCGGATATTCTTCGCGCGGGGGACGCGGCGCAAGCGGGCTTGGGCTGTATTACGGTACGTTTGCATGTGATCCCACGCTGATTCCGTATGGAACGAAGGTCTATATCACATCAGAGGATGGCCGCTTTGTATATGGGTGGGCGATTGCAACGGATACCGGCGCATTTATCCATACAAACCGTATGCAGGTTGATTTGTATTACGAAACCTATGCGGAATCGGCAGCAAACGGGGTAAAAACCGTCAAGGTGTATATTCCGTAGGGTCGGGATCATCGAAAAAACGAAAAGCCGGAAGGATGGCTCGATCCTTCCGGCTGCTTATACTCTCCGAAGAGAGTATAGTGACGCAGAAAATCAGAAAAACTTGCAGGAAACTCTTCCATTTGGAACAAAAGTAGAGTATAATATAAAAGCATTATGCTGTGTACAGCAGATGTGGGGCTTTAGCTCAGCTGGTCAGAGCTCTCGGCTCATAACCGATTGGTCCAGGGTTCGAATCCCTGAGGCCCTACCATGAAAAAACCGCAGGATCAAGCCATTTTCGGCTGGTTCTGCGGTTTTTTATTATCTTCCTATATCCGAAAAAACACCATAAAAAACAGGGAAACACATTAAAATGCAAGTCAGATGCATGTCAAACCGATTGCGAAAGATAGGCATCGAGAGCATCCATTTTCTGTGCTTTGTATTTTTTATCAAGATGCGTATAGATCCCCATGGTCACGCTGATATCGCTATGCCCCATTTGATCGCGGGCGGTCAGCACATCAACACCCGCCTGATACAGCAGGGTACAGAAGGTGTGCCGCAGCTCATGCGCGGTAAATGTTTTAATCAGCATCGGCAGCGCGCCGCGCGATGTGCCGTCTGCGTTTTTTGACTGCGTGGCAAAAACATTCGCACCGTCAAAAGCATATTTTGCATTTAAATGCAGCATATAGCTGTGCCACATCCTGCGCCATGCCGTTTCGGTCATTCTGCCGCCTTTCGCGTTATGCACAACATAGAGCGTTGCAGGATCTGCGGCGCGTTCGGCCGAAAGAAAATCCGCAAGCAGCTTTGGGATATGCACGCTTCGCACACCGGCGGCCGTTTTGGGCTTTTTTATTTTATCTGCCGCGAAATCCCATGATTTATTCACGGTGATCGTCCGATGATCGAAATCCACATCTGCCCAGGTAAGCGCGGTAGCTTCGCCGCGCCGCAAGCCGGAATACATCATCAGCATTGCGGCTCTTTGCGCCCGATGCGGCGTATCACGCACCCATGCCTGCCGCTCGGCATCCAGCCAGCCGCGTTCCTGCGGGGCTTTCCCGGCCGGAACGATCACGCGATCACACGGGTTATACTGGATAATTTCTGGAACGGCCAATGCAAAAACCGCCTTTGCGGTACCGGTAATCTGATCCAGGGTTTTGTGCGATAGCCCCGCCGCCGCAAGATCATTGAGCACACGCTGCACATCGGCGGTGCGGATTTTATCAGCGCGCATTGGATACAAAGGGGCAAGCCGTTTGCCGTAACACGCCAGCGCGTGCTGCCAGCTGACGCCGATACCCTGCGCCCGCTTTACGCACATATAGTGCGTGAACAGCTGCCCGAAGGTTTGCCCTTCTGCGTTTGGATCCAGCCCACGACCCAGCGCCGCCCGGTATTCAGCCGCCTGCTGTTCGGCATCCTTCAGCGTGGCGGCATAAAATGTCTTATATTTCCGCTTTCCATTTTCATCTTTGCCGAGATACACTTGCTTTGCATAGCGGCCGTCTGTGCGTTTTTTGGTTCGTGCCATAAAAAATACCTCCTTCAGGGTACACTTTGACAAGCCTGCCCAAAAGAGGTATAATCGCTATGTGGTAGCTGAGCGATGACCCCGCAAGGGCGAGCCGGTTCTATTGACGCCTTCGGTGTTCCAGCACCGGGGGCGTTTTTTAGTTATATCCAATTTTCACTTTGACAAAGATGTCGTCTTGATTTTTCAGCATTTCTCCATTTTCGGAAATGACTTTATAATCGCCGCCGCCGATGAATGCCGAAACAAATTGGACTTCATGATTTTGGAGAATGTCCAAAACATGTTTGTTTTCCGCGCGGCTGATATATGCGACCTTTTCGCCAGCCACTTGCACATAGACTGCGTTATCATCGTGTGGATTTTCCGGTTCCGGAACAAGATATACCGGCTTGTGGATATAGTTATAGCGGAAAATTTTCTGTTGTCCCTTGCCAGCGTTAAGAAGGGCTTTATTTGTCTGTTTCCAATCCGGATTGCGCACAGCAAGCTTTCCGATTGCCTCTTGATAGTAATCCATGCCAACTGCGAAAAAGATTTCTTCTGTGTACTCACCGGTTTCTTTCTGCGGCCTGTCCCTGTGCCCGAAGCAGGCCGATGCGGCCTTTACGATATCAACAAGCCAGCCGATGCCGAACAATCCGCAGGTAAAAAGATACACAAAACCTATGCCTGTTTGATGCTGTAAAAATTTATGTACACCAAAAGGACCTAAAAACAGCGTAACAAGAAAATTGATAATAGGTGACACGAAAACAACTCCTTTAACATATGATATTTTCAAAATCAACGCCGAGATGATCCCGATATATCGTGTATGCACGCCAGATAAAGGCCGGCTGCACATTGAAGCGATCGGCAATTTCCCATATAGAGTATCCGAATTTCAAATCATCTATTAAATCACAAAGCGGGATGCGTTTCAAAACGGCAGCCTTATCTGCCCGATATTCCGCCTGTGCCTGAACTTGGAACGGACTGAACGGAGTATAGAATGCACCGGCTGTAAAATGCCCCTCCTCATGGATCAGGACGGTGGCTTCTTCTGCTTCGGTTTCAAACTGCGAGCAATCCATTCCGATGAAGCCGTCGGCAGAGGATATCGCTTTACGCCCGCAGAGAGGGCAAGAAAAAACGGTGATGTCTTCCGAATCCAAATCAGCATATAGATCACAAAGTGCATTGAACAAATAGAATCACTTCTTTTCCAGACGATTTTTTTTGATTTCTGCTTTCATGCGCATAAAGGTTTTTAAATCTTCGATGTCTTGTGCATCCAGATTCTCTTTCACTTCTCCATAAAACGCAATCAGTTCATCTTTATAAAGCTCGTCGTCCTTCGGGGCGGCGGGCTTTTCTTCGTTGCCAAGGAGATAATCGACGGAAACATCAAAATAGTCTGCAATAGCATTTAAAGCATCGCTTCGGGGGGTATATCCTTTAGACTTCCAAAGGGAAACATTGGAGCGGTTAATGCCGCAAGCTTCTGCAGCTGCGCCCGGCTTAATCCCTTTTGAAGAACACAAGGCAGAAAAAATATCATAAAACATACAAAAACACCGCCATTATTTGTTGAAGTACACAAACATAAAGAACACAAACAAAAATAGCTTGATTTGTTTAAGTAGTTTGCTATAATGAAATTGCAAGGTTGAGTACTTAAACAGAATAAGCCTTAAACAGAAACAAAACATAAGCCCATGGATTGTTTCTGCTTATATAATACTCTAAATGTTTAAGAATATCAACATAAAAAATGAAAAAGAGGGAATTTGTATGCCTGCACAATGGACGGGAGAAATTGTTGGTAAATTACACGCCAACCGGATTCAGCATGCTGAACTGGCAAGCCAGTTAGGCTTAACGCCAGAGTATGTAAGCATGGTACTGAATGGAAAGCGCAAACCCAAAAACGCAGAGACAAAGTTCAATGCAGCTCTTGCAGAACTGATCAAAGTGAAAAAGGAGAATGCCGCTTATGAAAAATGAATACGGCATCCAGCTTGACCGCAACGGCTATGCCCCGAGCATCATGCAGAAGGATGAAAGCCACTGTTTTTTATGCGGCGAAGCCGGTGGGGACGTCTGGGACGGTTGGGATGAACTGCATCGGCACGAAGCCTTTGGCGGCGCGCTGCGGGAAAAAAGCAAGCGTCTGGGGCTGTGGTGCTGGTTGCACGGAAACACATGCCACGAAAACGGATCGAACGCTGTGCATCAGAATGCAAAAGCTGCCCGATACATCAAAGAATGCGCCCAGCGCGCGGCTATGGATGCATACGGCTGGGGCGTGGAAGACTTCATCCGCGAATTCGGAAAAAACTATTTGGATTGAAAAGGGAGCAGGAAAATGAAACGAATCAACACAAATACAATGGATCCGGCGCGGCTGCCCATGATCATGGACGCAAAGCAGGTGGCGGCGCTGCTTTGCATCGATGCACGCACCGTGCGCCGCAAAGCGGGGACGGGCGAAATCCCGGCGCACAAAGTGGGGCCGAAGCTGTGGCGTTTTTACAAAAAAGAGGTTTTGGAGGTGCTTGGCATTGAAACTTGCTGATATTTCCCCGCTTGAAAAGGACTTGAAAGAAACTTTATGCAGGGTTCGCAGGGAGATCGAACAGCTTACAGCAATGGAAGCCGCCATTCTTGCAATGCAGAAAGCACTGGAAGAACTTCCGGAAAAGCAGAAAGAAGAATGGGAACCGGATGCCGTTGATCCGTCTGCATTTGCGGCGAATACGGAAAACGAAGGCTTTGTTTTCTGCCCGTGCTGCGGGTGCGAGGTAGAGACGCCGTTTGTTGCATTTGACACCAAAGAGGATGC
>JAHHSK010000080.1 GCA_020025255.1 Ruthenibacterium sp.
TTTCTCTATCAAAGCTTGCAAAAAAACGCCGAGGATCATTCCCCGGCGTTTTTTCATTCAATATTCAGTTTTTTCTTCAATGCATCTTGTAAGATCCCTGAAAAATTCACATGTTCCGCTTCGGCAGCTTCATTGAGCCATGCGGGAATCGTGAGCGTTTTCTTTACTGATTTGGTGTTGTGTCTGCGTTGGTAGGCCAGCATATCAAATGGCACTACTACCACGAAGTCACCTGCGGAAACACGAATTGCATCAGGTGCTGATGCTGCCGGAGGTTCTTTCCCACCGTCCAGAAATAAACCGATTGCCTCTGTAACCATAGCGAATGCATCTTCCAAGGTATCGCCTTGAGAAAAGCATCCGTTTAGATCCGGAACGCTGGTAGAATACCCAGTGGCTTCAGGATGAAAGATGACAGGGTAAAAAAGCATAGTACATTTTCCTTTCTGTGTATTGTGTTTGAATATGTGGAATGAAGGCACGGGGCTTATTTCAGCCCCGCTTGCTTCAAGATGCTTTGTTCAGTTCCTTTTTTCAGGTCTTTGGCATGAAAGGGAACAATTACTGTTTGACCCGTATTGGAATTAAAGTATTTACGGTGTGACCCATTTGAACTTATGTATTCAAAACCGCTTGCTTCAAGAAGCTTTGCAATTTCCTTTGGGGTCATCGGCATGAAATCATCTCCTATCTATGCTTTAATTATAACACGTGTAATACGTATTGTCAAGAAAAAACGGAGCAAACCAAACAAAAAGTTAAATCGTTATCCGGCAGGATAACGGCTTTATAAATATGGGAATGTCGGTATAACAGATGCTGACGGGTGGGTATGGGGATTTCAGAAAAGGAAGGTGGTAGATCGTGGCTACGAAAGGCAACAAATCCGGATTTTCCAAAATACGCCCTTTAAAGCCCCTGTTTATCCGTGATATAGTGTAAATAGGCAAAAGGGCAGGAAGGGACGCCTGCCGCCGGTTCTTTCTCTATCAAAGCTTGCAAAAAAACGCCGAGGATCATTCCCCGGCGTTTTTTCTGATAATGATTTGATGATTTTTTTCATCGATGATTTTTTCAATGCGGAAGGGCGTTCCGTCTTCGGAAATTAACCCGGCATTTCGCAGTTCTGCTACACCGATGCTTACGGTATAGCTGGATACATAACCATTTCCACCCTTTTTAGGTGAAAGCTTCAATGGCTTTCCTTCATTTTTTTTCATGGTGCATCTCCTTCAAATCCAAAACCAGAACAATAGCTGAAAGTCCGACAGCAAGCCAAGTAAGCCAGTTGAAACCATGCATGACAGCGTAAATCACATTTGCGGCGGTCAGCATATAAAGCGGAATATTCCTCTTGCACATAGTCATGCCAGTGGGTATAATATAGTTGAGGAGTTTGGGGAGCTTTCGCTCCCCGTACTCTTAGCCCTTTAGTATAGTGTAGATTACTAAGATGATATTTGCGATATAAGCAATGATTTCGATAACATCTTTAACAATCTCACGCTTGCTTTGGGGCTTTTTCTTTTTTGGTTTGCCCACTGTTTTACCTCCTTTCCATGATTCTATTATACCATTACGTAACGTAAAAGTCAACTCTTTTGTCTATCTTTTTAAAAAATATTTTCAGCCTGTGCCCTTGCGGCGCGGGCTTTTTTATTGCCGCAAAGCGGAACCCGGCGGGAAATGCCTGCACGCATCGTGCTGTAAAAAGTCCCTGGCATCGGGTTCCGCTTTTCCATATATCAAAATAAGGAGGTGTTTGTTACGGTAAAAACAAAGAAAAAATTAAGCACGCGGCATCGGATTTTTGCCGAGACATACATTTCCAACGGGGCCAATGCATACAAAGCCGCTCTTGCAGCAGGATACGCAGAAAGCACCGCAAAATCCCGCAGCTATGAGCTGCTGCGGGATGAACGGATCCAGATATATATTTCAAGCCGCCGCAAAGAGCTGGCGGAACAGACCGTGACACCGGAACGGGTGATTCTTGAATTGGCCGACATTGGCTTTGGGCAGCGGGAGTATCCGGCTTACGATATGTTTGGCGAAGAACACCAACGCAAACCCAGCATGACAGCTCGGCTGAAAGCGTTGGAGCTGATAGGCAAGAACTTGGGAATGGACAAGCCGAATATGTCAGCAGACGATGAATCGGAGGTGCAGATCATTGACGATGTGTAAGCTGTCAGAAATCATATCTCCGGCGTTTTATGATGTGCACCGGGAAATCAAAGCGGGCGAGGTGCGCGAAATCGTTCTTCCCGGCGGGCGCGGCAGCACGAAATCCAGCTTATGCAGCATCGAGCTGATCTTACAGCTGATTTTGCATCCGGAATGTCACGCAGCTGTTTTCCGCAAGGTGGGCAACACCCTGCGCACCAGCGTGTACGCACAGGTTTGCTGGGCAATCGGTGCATTGGGGCTGTACGGCAAATTCCGCTGCACCGTCAGCCCTATGGAATGCACCTATCTGCCCACCGGACAAAAGATCCTTTTTTTCGGCATGGACGATCCGGGCAAGGTGAAATCTATTAAAACGCCGTTTGGCTATATCGGAATCGCATGGTTCGAGGAGCTGGATCAGTTCGCAGGGCCGCAAGAGATCCGTAACGTGGAGCAGTCGCTTTTTCGCGGCGGCTCTTTTTCTTTAAGTCTGAAAAGCTTCAACCCGCCGGCGGCAGCTCGCAGCTGGGCAAACCGTTACGCGCTGGAAAGCGTGCCCGGCAAGCTGGTGGTGCGCAGCACGTATCTGACAACGCCGCCGCAGTGGCTGGGGCCGCGTTTCCTTGCGGATGCAGAACATCTCAAGGCCACGAATGAAACGGCATACCGGCACGAATATCTGGGCGAGGCGGTGGGCAACGGCACACAGGTGTTTGAAAATCTGAAACTGGAGCCGATCCCGGCAGAGCAGATCAAGACTTTCGAGCGCCGGTATCATGGTGTGGACTGGGGCTGGTACCCTGACCCGTGGGCGTTCAACTCCTGCGGATATGATCCGGCCCGCAAGGTGCTGTACATCTATGAAGAACTGACCCGGCTGCGAACTTCTAATGCGGACACCGCAAAGCTGCTGATAGATCGTAAGGTGTGCCAGGATTCGGATGCCGAGGAATATTTGACCGCTGACAGTGCCGAACCCAAGAGCTGCGGCGATTACCGGGCAGCGGGGCTGCCCTGCCGAGAAGCCGAAAAGGGCCCCGGCAGTGTTCGTGCGGGCATGAAGTGGCTGCAAAGTCTTTCGGCCATTGTTATCGACCCCGGCCGCTGCCCGGATACCGCCCGTGAATTTTCCGAATACGAGTATGAAGCCGATAAGCGCACCGGCGAAGTGCTGGAAGGTTATCCCGATACGGCCAACCACCACATTGATGCGGTGCGCTATGCAATGAACCGAGTATGGAAACGGAGGGGCGCATGATCGGGAAAGTAAAAGACTGGCTTTGGAAAAGGTTTCTGCCGGAGTATTGCCGCCAGAGCCTTACCGAAGAAAACGAAAGGCTGCGCCGTCAGCTTGCGCAGGCAAAGCGGGAAAACGCAGAGCTGGAAAGCTACATTCGCGGAATGAACGCGGTTTTGCGCAGCGGCAGATGCATCCGAATTATTGATGAGCGAAAGAAAGGGGATTCATAAGCATGGCATTATGGAACGCCCTGTTCCGTTCGGGGCAGATGCACCACTGGTGCGAAGCATTTCCCGGCACGCGGGATTGCACATCCCCTGCAATGCGCAAAGCGGTGCAGGAATGGTTTTCTCTTTATTACGCATCGGAAAAGGACGATGCCGGGCAGGAGGACCCTTGTCAGCGAATCCCGTTTACGATCGTTTCCAAGCTGTATCGGGCCTGCTTTGCAGAGTACAAAGCATCGGTGCAGCATAATTTTTTTTCGCGCTGTCAGCGGGAGCTGGATGAGGAATGCAAAAAAGCGGTGCAGCTTGCGATGATCGGCGGGGAAAGCTGGCTGAAACCGATTCCGGCTAAGGATCGTTTCACCTTTACGGTGGTCCAGCGTGATGCTGTGGCTGTTCTTGGCCGGGACGGTAAGGGACGCGTAACGGATATGATTTCCGGCGAAACAACACAGGCACAAAGCGGGATATACACGCTGCTGGAACGGCGCACGGTGGACAGCGGCGGATATCTGACGATCCGCAACAAGCTGTACCGCAGCCCAAACGGCAGCACGCTGGGCGTGCCGGCTGCCTTGGCTGCATTGCCGCAGTATGCCGCCCTTGCGGCAGAATATACCTTTCCGGCACCGATCGGCAGCATCGGGCTTGTATCGCTGCGGATGCCGATTGAAAACACGGTGGACGGCTCTGCGGACGCCGTCAGCATTTATGCTCCGGCTGTCGGGCTGATTCATAACATCAACCGCAACGAATGGCAGCTTTCGCGGGAGTTTGAACTGGGCGCATTCCGCATTTTTGCATCTTCAGATCTGCTGTGTCAGAAAAAAGGCGGTGCACGGGAGCTTCCGCAAGGACTTTTTGTCGGCATCGAAGATGATCCGCAAAACACCGGGGTGAAGGAATTTGCCCCGAAGCTGCGGGATGAAAGCTTTTTGCGGCGCAAAAATGAGTACCTTCGCAATGCCGAAAGCATTCTCGGAATCAAGCACGGGCTGCTGTGTGACGTTGCCGATGTGCAGCGCACCGCCACCGAAGTGACATCCAGTGCAGGCGATTACAGTCTGACCGTGCAGGATCTTTGGCGGGTGTGGGAAAAGGCAGACCGTGAGGCTTTGCAGCTTTGCGCCGTGCTGGGCGAAATGTACCACATGCATAGCGGTGCATTTGATCCGCAAAAGGATCTTTCCGTTTCGTGGGGCAACGGCGTACTCTATGACCCCGATGCCGATCTTGCGCAGGAACTGGAAATGGTTGCGGCGGGATTGCTGCGGCCGGAATATCCGCTGGGCAAAAAATACGGGATGCCGACACAGACGCAAGCCGATCTTGCAGCGATCCGAAAAAAATATATGCCGCCCATGGAACAGATTTTGAGCGAAGCATCGGACGGCGAGGAGTGATAGCGCATGGCACTGACGCCAGAGCAGATCGACGGGCTGAAAGAGACATTCGGCAAGATCGCGCAGCCGATTAACGAGTGGCTTTTGCAGGATGCCGCAAGGCGGATCCGGCAGGCGGCAGAATATGCCGGAGAGACGGGCGGCAAAATGACGCGCACGGCGGCCTACGAGCTGTGGCGCGCAAAGGCAATGGGCGAAAGCGAACGCGAAATGAAAGCATTTATGCGCCGGCAGCTGGGGCTTTCCAACAAAGAAATCCGGCGGCTGTTTCGGCAGGCGGCACGATTTTCGCGCGATAACGATGAAGAGCGTGTGGGGCTGACGGGCGGTGCAGATATCGCGCAGATGACAGCGGCAGCCATTCAGCTTGCCCAAAAGGATTTTACGAATCTGACGCAGACCCTTGGCATGATGACACCCGGCGGAAAGGTGCAGCCTTTGCGGCGGTTCTATCAGGAAACAATGGACTTCGCCTTTGAGCAGGTGTTTACCGGCGCAGCGGATTACCAGACTGCGCTTCGTCAGGCAACAACAAAAATGGCAGATGCCGGGGTGCGCACGATCGACTATGCAAGCGGACGTTCCATAAGCATCGAAGCCGCCGTCCGGCGTAACCTTATGGGCGGTATGGGGCTTTTGGATGAGCAGATCACCAAGGCAAACCATGATGCATTAGGCTGCAACGGCTGGGAAATCACAGCACACCGCAACAGTGCACCGGATCATGAGCCGTATCAGGGAAAGCAGTTTTCCGATGCCGAATGGGCAAAGCTCAACGGTACGCCGGAAAAACCCGGCATTTTGAAACGCCGAATCGAGACGCTGAATTGTAATCATCATGCGATGCCGATCATCCTCGGCGTCAACGCACCGCAGTATACGGATGCAGAGCTTGCCGCCATGCGCGAGGAAAATGCAAAGGGGATCACCTACGAGGGCAGACACTATACCGGCTATGAGGCCACGCAGAAGCAGCGGCAGATCGAGCGGAATATGCGAACGCAGAAAAACCGCATCCTTGTATCGGAGCAGCTGGAAGATAAGACGAAAAAGCAGACCGCCCAGATCCGGCTGCAAATACTGCGCGGGCATTATAAGGCGTTCAGCAAAGCGGCGGGGCTGCCGTTGCAAGAGGAACGGGCATGGGTGGCAGGGTTTGGACGAAAGCGGCAGAAGTTGCATGAACAAACCTATGCCGGAGGTATAGGAAGTCCCAGAACTGACCTGAATTACATAGAAAGTGAGGAGTATAAAGCAAAATTCTCCTCAATTTCGGACAATCCAAAGCTTAATCGAGCAATATATGAGAGATGTAAAGCTGCGGTTACACACCAGTCAGGAAAGTTTACAGAAGATCTTTCTATTATTGATTTACAGGGGAACTTAATCGGAACCACGTCCTCTAAAGTTGCCTACGAAACGCAATACAGCCAGAGATTAAAGAGGGCAGTGTTATCGGCAGAACCATACAGTTTAGTTTCTATCCATGATCATGGCACAAATGTTCCACCTTCTGGAGCTGATTTTGGAAGTGCTGGTTCAAAAAAATATGCTTTTGGTATTGTTGCATGTCATGACGGACGGGTGTACTATTATTCAACTAAAAAAGCAAGGCCATTTACCGCTCGATTCTATGATGAAACAGTTGACAAATTTAGAAAAAGTCCTTACAATTATGATGAAATGAAGGCATACATTGAAACGCTTAAACAATTTGAGATATTCTATGGGATAGAATGGAGGGAACTGTAGTGGTTGATTACGCGGTGTATACAGATATGTCCCCTGAGGAATTGGAAAAGTCGATTGAGCGGGAAAAACAGAAATCGGACGCACTAACAGATTGGCCTGATCCTGACAATTATACGAATGATTAAACCACCA
>JAHHSK010000081.1 GCA_020025255.1 Ruthenibacterium sp.
TTTCCCCACACAGCATTTCGAGTGCTGCACCTTCGACCACTCGGACAACTCTCCCTATTCGATTCGCTTTCCTTAGCATATATCGCTAAAGCCTTTTTATTATAGCAAATCGAACGGAATCCGTCAATGCTTCTTTTTCTTTTTCCGATCTATTTCTTATACTTTTTTACCGTGTAACCGCAATCACAAGCCCAATACAGTGTGCGGCACCCGCCTGCACGAGCATTTTCGCACATTCATTCATCGTGGCACCGGTGGTAAACACATCATCCACGATAAGGCAGCTATGCCCCTGTACCGAAACCGTCGGCTTTAGTGCAAAGGCTCCTTTGACATTCTTTCTGCGCTGGGCGCCGGAAAGCGTTCTTTGCCGCTGGGTTTCACGGATCTTATCCAATGCGCACTGCATCGGGCGTCCCGTTTCTTTCGCGATCCTTTTTGCCAAAAGCTTCGGCACATCATATCCGCGTTCCCGAAGTTCCTTTGCCGAAGAAGGCACAGGTATAATGATATCGAAATCGACCGGATGCACTGCATCGGCATCCCGCAAGGTCTGCGCAGCCCGTTTTGCAAACGGTTCGATAAGATCCGTCCGTTCGGCAAATTTCAGGCGTTTGATTGCCTCCCGCACTGCATCCTCATACCAAAGCCCTGCAATCACCGCATCCAATGCGGTCATTTCATGGGTTTGCCTTTCCACATACACGGTCTGGCGTACCAAATGGCGCAGTTCCGGCTCACAGTCGGCACAGCTTTGTGCAAATCCGATCACCTCGTCACACAAGGGACATCGTCTCGGAAACAGCAGTTCCACGATCCACTCCCCGATCGAACGGATTCTTTCCATATTCTGCCCATTGGGGCGGGCTGCACGGTTTTCTCTCATAGCGCATCATCCTGCAGCAGATCGGCAAGGCAGGAAAAGCGCTTGTTTCTACGCACGCTGCGTACCATCTGCCCTACTTGTGCACTTTGCCCTGCCAGTATGCAAAGGCTTTTTGCTCGGGTAACACCGGTGTACAGCAAATTCCGGTAGCAAAGCTTCGGCGGAACATCCAAAATCGGGATAATCACCGCCGGGAACTCACTGCCCTGACTTTTATGAATTGTAACGGCATAAGCCGGTTCCAGCTCCCGGATATGCTCTGATGTATACACAAGCAGCCGATCCTCGCTGCGAACCGTCACACTGCCTGCACGCGGGTCTACATCCACAATGATCCCCATATCTCCATTGAACGCACCGGTGCCGTCTTCCCCGCCATCGGGTCTTGTATACGGGATATCATAGTTGTTGCGCACCTGCATTACTTTATCCCCTACACGCAGCACTCGATCCCGAACCGTCAGCTGCGGGCGGTGGGCGGCCGCAGGGTTCAGACGTTCCTGCAATGCGGCATTCAACGCCACGGTTCCCAGCGGGCCGATTTTGGAAGGGCACAACACCTGAATATCCTCCAGCGGATCAAATCCATAACGGTTTGGCAGACGGCGGCTCACAAGATCACATACCAATTCCTGACACGCCGATGCATCCGACTCCAGCATGAAAAAATCACTGTCGCGGGTACCCTTTTCCGGCAGCTGCCCCATAACAATGTGATGTGCATTGGAAACGATCATGCTTTCTGCCGCTTGGCGAAAGATTTCCGTCAAACGCACGGTAGGTACGATCCCGGATGCAATCACACTTCCCAGCACATTCCCCGCACCGACACTGGGCAGCTGATCTTCGTCCCCCACCATGATGATCTTGCACTGCGGCCGAAGCGCACGCAGCAGATTTTCAAACAAAAGCACATCCACCATGCTCATTTCGTCAATGATGATGACGTCGCATTTCAAAGGGTTCTTTTCATTATGCACAAAACGAACCACATCGTTTTTGGAATAATCCACCTCAAGCAAGCGGTGGATCGTCTTAGCCACCCGCCCGGTCAGTTCAGAAAGACGCTTGGCGGCACGGCCTGTGGGGGCAGCCAGAGCAACGCGGTCTCCGTTTTGTTCAAACGCTGCCAGCATCCCATTGACAGCCGTGGTCTTGCCGGTACCCGGCCCGCCTGTCAGTACCAGCGCATTACTGCTCAAAGCAGCCGCAATGGCCTTGCGCTGCATCGGAGCATAGGTGATTCCCTGTGCCAGTTCGATCAGGCCGATCAAACGTTCCGCGCTTTGTGCCGTACCGGCGCAGGGATACCGTACCAGCCACCGCAGATGCTGTGCTGCTGTAAATTCCGCATGCAGATATTCCGGCAGATAGATCCACTGTCTGCCGCGGTATTCCGCCTGCGCCAGATCTTCGTTTTCCAGCAGAAAGTGCAGGGTTTCTTCCACCGTTTCCGGCTCTACGGACAGAAAGGCAGATGCTGCCGAACACAGCTTATCCTGCGGCAGACAGGTATGCCCATTTTGCAGATTATGACGCAGCACATAGGTGATCCCCGCGCTTACCCTTTCCCGCGAATTGTATTCCAGACACATGCTTTGCGCTATGGCATCCGCCATGCCGAAATCCTGATACGCGGGAGAGCCGCACAGCACATACGGATTATGCGAAACAAGCTCCACAGTATCCGAGCCGTATTCCCGAAACAGGGCAACCGCTGCCGCGGCAGGCACATTGTATTGAGAAAGATAGCCAATGGCTTCGCGAACGCCAAAAATACGCTTGAATTCATTGGAAATGGCAAGCGCCTTATCCTCGCTGATTCCTTTAATCTGCGTCAGCTGCTGCGGGTCACTTGCAATCACCTCCAGCGTTTCTTGTCCAAACACATCGACAATGCGCCGTGCCAGGGCTTTGCCGATATACGGCAGTGCTCCGCTTGCAAGATATCGGCGGATCGCGGTAACCGATTCCGGCATGCGCACCTCGCAGGCCTGTGCGCGGAATTGTTCCCCGAAGCTGGGATGCGTAATAAACCGGCCGTGAAGCGTCACTTCTTCACCGACATTCACATCCGCAAGTTCACCTACCGCTGTATAAAGCTCGCCCTCACTGGAAAATTCCAGCACCGTATATCCGTTTTCCGGATTGCAGAATATGATATTTTCAACCGTTCCCGATATCGTTTCCCATTCCTGTTCCCCGATTTTGCCCATCTCCTTTTTCCTTTCCTTGCCGCCCAGCGCTCTTTATTGGCACAGCATCGCACACACAGTCTGTGCCAGGGTTTCCTCTTGTGCAAAGGCAATTCCGCGCCAGCCGGCATCCGGGGGCGTCAGGGGCGCTTGTTTTTCACACAGTACGACGATCGGAATATCCGGGAATCGGGTCCTTGCATCCAGAACGCCCTCCCAAACATCCGATCCTTCTTTCGCTTTCAGCACAACAATGCGTGCCGCGGTGTCCTTGCTGTGGTGGATCACACTCAAAACCAAATCGGCTGCACAGTATGCCCCATACACTGCCAGCATCAGCACAAGGATCAATAACACCCCTTCCAGCATTTCGGCATGCACCTCCGTCCTTTATTTGCTCTGCCTTATGCTATGAAGGATCCTCGCTTATTGTGCTTTTTTCATTTAACCCAAACTGATGCCCATGCGCCGTGCCACCGTGAGCATATCGCAGGTTTCCGGAACAAATTTGGTTTTTCCGGCAATATCCTTGAGCGGATTCGAGGTTACGATATTATTTTTCATAGCAACTGCTACACCGTAATGCTCTGCTTCGACCAGTTTCGCCGCATAGGTGCCGAATTCCGTCGCAAGCACACGGTCATACGCCGAAGGGCTGCCGCCGCGCTGCATATGCCCCGGAACGCAAAAACGCGTTTCGATGCCGGTTGCTTCCTGCACCTGCCGTGCGATCCGTTCGGTTGCTGTGCGTTCCCCGGCCTGCGCACGTTTTGCGGCGCGCTCTTTTTTCTTGAGCGCTGCTTCCGAAACATCGTACGCACCCTCTGCAACTGCCAAAATAGAAAAGTTTTTGCCTTCTTCTGTGCGTTTTTGAATTGCCTGGCATACGTTATCGATGTTGTACGGAAGTTCCGGGATCAAAATGATATCCGCGCCGCCTGCAATGCCGGAATACAGCGTCAGCCAGCCCGCTTTATTCCCCATAATTTCAATCACCATACAGCGTCTATGGCTGGATGCGGTGGTATGGATACGGTCAATCACTTCGGTGGCGATATCCACCGCTGTATGAAAGCCAAACGTGACATCCGTGCCGTAAATATCGTTATCGATCGTTTTGGGCAGGCCGATCACATTCAGCCCTTCTTCGCTCAGCAGATTGGCTGTTTTATGCGTTCCGTTTCCGCCAAGGCAAAGCAGACAATCCAGCTTTGCCTCTTTATAGGTTTTTTTCATCGCTGCGACCTTATCGATCGAATCTTCTTCCACCACCCGCATCATTTTGAACGGGGTTCTCTTTGTGCCGAGAATCGTACCGCCGACTGTTAAAATCCCGGAAAACTCATACTGCTGCATTTCCCGCCATTCGCCTTTGATGAGACCATCGTAGCCATTGAGGATGCCAACGATTTCCACATCGCTGCCCATGCGCTGATACAGCGCCTTTGCCGCACCGCGGATCGTGGCGTTCAGCCCCGGGCAATCACCGCCCGCCGTAAGGATGCCTACACGTTTTTTCATTACAGAACCTTCTTTCTGCATTTTCTTGGATACTTCTTTCCGAACTCAAATCCGAACAAAGAATCTGTGTTTTAAAATCAGTATAAAATGTTCTGTCTGGATTGTCAAACTTACTTTTTCATTTTGGGTGCTGCACCTTCCCGGCTTCACATCCGCGGGCATCCAGCGATTGCGGATGCATGTTCCGATGCGATTTTTGAAGCATGCAGCGCGGCTGCGCACCGCAGTGCCATAGCCCCGCACTCTTTCGCGCGGGCTCTTTTTCATTGTCTGCCCGAAAGCGTGCTGCTATGCAAAGCACGCCGAACATTGCTGCAAAGAATATGCTTTTTGAAATAAGAAAAAAGCCGCTGATCTTTCAATCAGCGGCTTTGGTCGGAGTATTGAGATTTGAACTCAAGGCCTCTGCGTCCCGAACGCAGCGCGCTACCAACTGCGCTATACCCCGAAGAAAAACGGCAGCAGCTGCTGCCGTTTGGTTGCGGAAGAAGGATTCGAACCCTCACGATACGAGTCAGAGTCGCAGGTGCTACCATTACACAATTCCGCATTACTCGGCGTGATTGGTGTTCCGCCGGAGTGCTTTATTAGTATACGAAATTTATCGCTGCTTGTCAATAGCTTTTTTAAAAAAACTTGTTTTTTTCCTTTTTTCATTATTGTACAGCTTTTTTCTTTTGCGGTTCCCCCATTTACTTCCTTGTTTTGCTCTTGCATTTGCTGCGCGATTCTATTATGATAAGATGTAGCAACAACTTATAAATAAGGAGCATCGAACTTATGGCAGAATTCAAATATGAAATCACAGAGCGGATCGCCGTTCTGTCCCAAAATCCGAATGGCTGGGAACGTCAGCTGAACATGGTGAGCTGGAACGAACGCGAGCCCAAATATGATATCCGTGACTGGTCGCCGGACGGATCCAAAATGGGAAAAGGCATCAGTCTTTCCCATGATGAAATGGCAATCCTGAAAGGCATTCTGGATGAACTTGAAATCTGATGCTATGAATTACAAAGAAGAATTTATTCGTATTTTTTCTGAAAATGTTTCCCGTCCCGGCTCCTTACAGCTGTTGGAATGGCTGGAAACCACGGATTTTTATACTGCCCCTGCATCCACGCGCTTTCACGGTGCCTGTGAAAACGGCCTTGTAATGCACAGCGTAAACGTTTATCATGCGCTGATGTCCCGTTATTACACGCCGGAGGAAAACAAAGAAAGCTTTACGATCATTGCCCTGCTGCACGATCTTTGCAAAGCCAACTACTACAAAGCAGGCTTTCGGAATGTAAAAAATGATGTCACCGGGCAGTGGGAAAAAGTGCCTTCTTACAGCGTTCAGGACGCTTTTCCGTTCGGGCACGGCGAAAAAAGCGTCTACCTGATCGAACGGTTTATCCGGCTCAAGCCGGCAGAGGCAATCGCAATTCGCTGGCACATGGGCGGCTTTGATGATGCCGTACGCGGCGGAAGTTATGCGATCAGCAATGCTTATGATGAATATCCGCTTGCGGTCAAGCTGCATATTGCCGACTTGGAGGCTACCTATCTTATGGAAAAAGGAACCAGCAGTGTAAATCGCCGCTGAATCCCCCGCACTGCCGCGCTTGCGCGGGGCTGTGCATCCTTCGCATCGTGTACCATAAGCCGCAGAAAATCATTTGTGATTTTCTGCGGCTTTATTGTATTTTCGGCGGCCTGTATGAATCGACTCTGCGCACCGATCCTTCTTGGATACGGCTTCCGGGCCGCTTCTATTTCGCTCTGGCTGCATTTGATTGCAGATCCATTCCCTATTGCAAACGCCGATCCGCAGGCTTTCTGCGGCACAGCAGCGATCGTTGTGTCCGAGTGCAAAAAGCCGGGCAGCTGTGTCTTCACAGCCGCCCGGCTTTTGCCTGTAATTCTGTATCAAAAACGTGGCTGTGCCGGCAATCAATCCAGCAATGCCAGCAGACGATCTTTTTGAACAAGACCGACATTACGCGCCTTTTCTGCTCCGTTTTCAAACACAACGACAGTCGGGATGCTCATGACCCCAAATCTTTCTGCCAAGGAAGGTTCTTCATCAATATTGACCTTGCACACCTTTACATCCGGACGCTCTTGCGCGGCTGCATCCAGGATCGGTGCCAGCATACGGCACGGGCCGCACCAGCTTGCCCAAAAATCCACCATGACCGGGCCTTGTGCGTTGAGAACCTGCGTATCGAAATCATTCGTTGTAATATTTAAAGCCATACTTCGTCTCCTTTTCTTTACCCGTAATAATTGCCGCCGGGTTTTGTG
>JAHHSK010000082.1 GCA_020025255.1 Ruthenibacterium sp.
CGGCGGACGGTGGAAAAGCAAAGCTTAGGAATCGGCAGAATGGTGCTTTTTCGTGCGCACCTCCGGCGGATAGCCCAGTTTTTTGATGCGGTTGTGCAGCCAGCCGCCGTGCAGATAATAGATAATGAACAGGATGCTTGTCAGCACCCAGCTGACGGGGTAGCTGATCATCAGCGTGCCGAGGGTATGGTTCAGCGGAAGAACGACCAGCACCCACACCACACGCAGCACGCATACGCCGCCGCAGGTAAGCAGGGTGGGCACCAGAGCCGAGCCGCAGCCGCGGGCCGCACCGGAAAAAATTTCGATGCACACAAATGTAAAGTAATACGGCACCATATAGCGCATGATCTCAAGCCCGATGTCGATGACTGCGGCATCGCTGGTGAACATGCCCAGAAGGGACGGCGCTGTAAGGAAGAACAGGATGCTCATGGCAAAGGAAGTGGCAAACGCCATGCCGAGGCACACGCGTACGCTTTTGCGGATGCGGTCATACTTCTGCGCACCGAAGTTCTGCCCTGCGAACGTGGTGATGGAAATGCCGTATGCGCCAAGAACCATCCAGAAAAAGGCATCCACCTTGCTGAAGGCAGTGCAGGCAGCCACGGTTTGTGTGCCGAAGCTGTTGATCGCAGATTGGATCAGGATGTTGGAAATGGCATACATGTTGCCCTGAATGCCGGCAGGGATGCCCACCTTGAGCACTTCCTTCAATGTCGGGGCGTGGAAGCGGATCTGTGCCGGTTCCAGCCGATATACTGCCCGGGTGCGCAGCAGGGAAAAGATGACCAGAACCGCACTGGTGACCTGTGCCAGAACCGTTGCAAGCGCCGCGCCCAGCACACCCATGCGCAGAATGGCGACAAAAAGGATATCCAGTACGATGTTCGCAAGGCACGCGATGATGAGGAAATAAAGCGGGCGGCGGGTATCCCCGATCGCGCGCAGGATGCCCGAACCGACATTATAAAGGAAAGACGGGATCGTACCGAGCAGGAACACGCGCAGATACAAAAGGGAAAAATCCATGATATCCGAAGGCGTGCCCATAGTGCGCAGCGCCCACGGCGTAATGGCAATGCCGAAAATGGTAAGCCCCAGCCCGGCCACAAGGGAAAGTGCAACCGAGGTATGTACGGCGTGTTCGACGCCTTTGTTATCGCGTGCGCCGAAGGCCTGCGCCATAACGACCGTGGTGCCGGATGCCAGCCCTACGAACAGGTTGACAAAAAAGTTGATAAGCGAGCCGGTTGCCCCGCCGACAGCGGCAAGCGCCTGCGTTCCGACAAAGCGGCCCACGATAATGGCATCGGCCGTGTTGTAAAGCTGTTGGAAGAAAGTTCCGAACAGGATCGGAAAAAAGAAATAGAGCAGCTGTTTCCAGATGACACCTTCGGTGATCTGGTTTGTGCCCGATGAAATGGTGGATTCGTTTGTCCGCACAGATTTCCTCCCCTTTCTGATTGTATAAAAAATATGGTGAACAAAGCCGATTATAGCATAACGGAAAACGGAAGTCGAGACGCTTTGCCGCTTTCCTGAAAATTCAGCACCGCATACGGAAAAGCATCCCGTCCCGGCCGGAAAACAGGACAAAAAGCGCACGGCAGCCAAAGGGCTGGATGCCTGCCGATGAAAAACGGCACCCGTTTTTCCGCCTGCCGCAGCAAAGCGGGGAACGCCCGCTCTGCGGATCGCAATTCGGTGCCTTGCCTGCTGAAAACGGCGCATATTTTTATTATAGCACATAGGGCAAGGGCTGCGCCGAAAAAAGTGCGGATAGTTCTTGACATTTGCCCAAGAGCCGCGTATTCTTTGGGTAGAATACCGCATTGGGAAAGGGTGGGTGTCATGATCCATGAACGTGTGCCCGTCGCAAACGACGGCGCATTCATCAAAACCTATTTTCAGGAAGTTTCCCCGGAAATCAAGATGTCCGAATGCCGCCCCGCGCTGGTGGTGTGTCCGGGCGGCGGATATGAATATTGCAGCGACCGCGAGGCCGAGCCGATCGCGCTTGCCTTTGCATCGCGCGGCTTCCAGGCCTGTGTGCTGCAATATCCCTGCGGCGAAAATCATCATTTCCCCGAACAGCTGTGTGCGCTGGCGCATACGGTGGCATGGCTGCGCGAAAATGCCGGGCGGCTGCATCTGGATGCAAATCGCATTGCCGTGGCGGGATTTTCTGCGGGCGGACATTTGGCGGCAAGCCTTGGTGTGTTTTGGAACGCGCCGTTTCTTGCAAAGGAAACGGGGCTTTTGCCCGAATCGATGCGCCCCGATCGACTGGTGCTGGGGTATCCTGTCATTTCCGGCGAGCCGGGCATCGCGGCCGAGCCTTCGATGCGCAGCCTTTTGGGGCAGGAACCATGTGAAGATCCGAAGGAGCGCGAATTCGTCTCGCTGGAAAAGCATGTTACAGCACAGGTGCCGCCGACCTTTTTGTGGCACACCTATCCCGATGCGACCGTGCCGGTCGAAAATTCCCTGTACTTTGCACTGGCTTTGCGCAAAGCGGGGGTGCCGTTTGAAGCACATATCTATTCCGTGGGCGGGCACGGGCTTTCGCTGGCAAATCATCTGACGGAAAATTTTGCAGGCGGCGGGGTGCAGCGCGAATGTGAGGGCTGGCTTTCGCTGGCTGCCGATTGGCTCAGCCGCTGAACCAAGGCAAAAAGAAAAAGCCCGGATATCCGGGCTTTTTTTCTGTCAGAGTGTTTTCATTTCCGGTACATGCCCGGGAATGAGAACGCATTTTGTTTTATCCCTTTTTCCGAATGGGGGTTTATCTGCAAGCTGAAAGCAAGCCGTCAAGGCGCACGGCGGCTGCGCAGCAAAAGCGCAGCGGCGGCAAAGAAAAGCGCGAGCGCACCCGCGAAAGCACAGCTCCAGAATACAGCATGGGTTTCGATGCCCGTCTGGGGCAGTGTGCTGTCATATGGCGCATCATCCACCCATTTGGCAAAAAGCGTCAGATCGGCCTGTACGCTGTCAATGGCAAATTCCCATTCGGCGGTACAGGCGGCATCCTGATACCAGCCGGCAAAGCGGTAGCCTTCCCGCACGGGGTCCTGCGGCGGTGTCAGCAGGGTGCCGAACAGCACGGTTTCGGCAGGATATTCGCCGCTGCCGCCGCGCAGATCGAACGATACGGTGAATTCGTTCGGCGGCTGGGGCAAAGAAGGCGGCTGGGGCAGGGAAGAAGGCTGCGGTGCATCGGACAGCGCGGGCTGCGCCGCCGTTTTGGCATCGGATTCAGACGATGACTGGGATACCGATGCACGGGGCAGCACACCGGCAGCGGCAAGCGCGCCGGCGCACACGCCGCCCGAAAGCACCAGCACAGCCAGAGTGATAAGAGCCGTGCATACGCGGTGGCGGAATTTTTCCCGTTTGAGATAGCGGCGGCTCCAGGCAAGCTGGTGCTCGGCGTCATCCAACGGGCTGGGTTTGCGTTCGGACATTCCGATCTCTCCTTATCGGTAGGATGATGCGATCGGCACAAGCTTTGTGCAGACGACAAAGCGCAGATCGCTGGTTTTGGATGTACAGGTGGAAAGCGTCAGGATGCGGTCGGCCGGGGTGACGGCGACCTGCGTTTTCAGCACAGACCGCGTGCGCAGCTCATCCAAAAAGGCTTGTTTTGCCGCGGTGTCTGCAAATTCCCGCGTATACGGATAATCCCTTTCCCCGGCAGGGAATGCGGCAAAAACCTGCGCTTGAAAGCAGCCTTCCGGTGTGTGCAGGATAAAATAGGGCCAGCGCCTGAAAAAGGCGGGGTCGGTATAGGAAAGCAGCGGCGAAAAGACACCGCTGCCCGTATCCATGTGATGCCCGAAGCAGAAGGATTGATCATCGGAAAAGCGGCGCTGATTGCGGCTGTCCAGAAACGGCGTGCCCAGAAGATTGGCACTGCCGTCCAAAAGGTGGCGCAGATAGTATTCATTATCGGCAGCCTGTGCGATCGGGGTGTCGATTTTGCCCCCGCAGCCCGTGAGCCATGCGCACAGGGCGGGATATTGTTCCTGCATAAGCGCAAAATCCACAGGGCACGCATGTTCCGGCACCGGCTGTCCGGCGGTTTGCGGCGCAGCGGGGCGGCTGTCATCGGGCGCCCGCAGAGAATCGCGCAAGGAGCGCGCCGAAACCAGATCCTGATGCAAAGAAAACAGCCGCGCACCCGAATAGACCGCGCAGAACAGGAACGCAAACAGAAAAAACCATAAAACAAGGCGGAAAACCGGTTCGTTTCGATGCACGGGATGCGTTCTCCTCTCCGGGCGTTTGCCGTTTGCGGCAAAGGGTGGATGTTCTTGGATTTAATTGTACACATGCCTGTGCCGAACGTCAAGCGGCAGGCAGGATTTGCCTTGGTTTGCATAAAAAAGGCCCCGTTTTGCGCATTGCGCACACAAAACAGGGTCTTTTATCTATCAGAGTGTTCTCATTCCCGGTACATGCCCGTGAATGAGAACGTATTTTATCCCTTTTTCCGAATTGGGGTTTATCTACAAGCGCAGCGGAGGGATGAAAGCCAGAACCGGGCGTTCGATGCGGGAAAACCGTCCTCAGCCCGGTGCGGCAAGCTGATGTGTGACCGAGTGCCGCTGCGTGCCGCGCACAGCCGTAAAGGTGACGAAGATACGGCAGCCGTGCAGTTCCTGCTGTGAAATCGACAGCGAGCTGGCATTGCCGCCCGCGCTGCGCCGCACAGGGGCTGTGCCGTCCTGCCGCAGCACGCAGATCTCGGTTTTCCCGGCATAGCCGCGCGCCGTGGCTACGCGCGCCGAAACCACGGCGCCCTTTCCCGGCACCATGCGGATCTGGGCACAGGTATGCGTCAGGGCATCCTGCACACGGCACAGCCCAAGCGCATGCGCGTGTACGGATAGGCTGGAGCAAAAAAACAAAATAAGCGAAAGAAAACAAAGAAGCCCAATGCGTCCGGTGCGTTTCATGCGGCATCCCCCTTTCAAAGCGGCACATCGGCCGCTCGGTTCTATGGAATAAGACAGCAAAGCGCGCCGTTTGTTACCGTTTTTCGGCTTTTATTTTATAGCATGCCGATGTTTCTGTTTTGTATCCGAATACCGGCACGGACGCCGCCGACCCCGCAAAGCGCGGGAGGCATTAAGGGGTCTGCGTGCCAAGACGGAACACGTCTTCGTATAAAAGTGCATCGAACCGCTGCAAGGCGACCGGGCTTTGCCCGAACTGCTTGACGGAGGATGCGCCGCCCGGCACAGGTGCGGGGTCCAGCTTTGCATGCGCCGCGAGCATATCGCCCAGAAGGGCGTTTACGTCATCCACGTTCAGGCGGGCGCTTTCCGTGCCGCCCTCGGCAGGCCATGTCCAGCGCACTTCGGAAAGATTACCCACCAGCACCAGCATCCGCGCCGCCGCACGGCGCATCTGCGCATTTTCCTCCGGTGTGAGGGTGCGTTCAAAATAAAGCGCGCGCGCATACGGCTCCTTTGCCGTGAACAGCTCGTTTGTAAACGCGGCATCCGGCAGCTGCACGGTCTGATCGACAAGATTCAGCTTCCACATCGAACCCATATACGGGGTGCGGGCTTCGTACATGCGCATCACGGCGGGGTGGATCACGGTGCCGTCCTGCCACACCGTCACGCCGAACACCCGCACCTCGTGCAGGCCGTCCAAAGAGATCTGGCGGTCGGCCAAGCCGTTCCGGTTCAGCGCGGATACCAGCACTTCGCGCGCGGTGATCTCGGCAACGCCGTCCGATATGACGGTTTTCCATCCGGTGTATCCCTTGGCAGAGCCGGGGTTCACGACGTGGATGATCAGTGCATCCCCCGCAATGCCGTCCCCGTTGCCGTCCGCAAGTTCGGCGGATGCGTCCATGCGCCCGTCCGGCACCGCCGTCCCGATGACGAACACCTGGCACATAAGCGCGCCGATCAGCACAAGTGCCGTGCCCAGAGCGGCAAGCAGGATGCGCCGGCGGTTTTTGCGGCGCACGGCTTTCAGGTAATCCACCTCTTTTGCGTTTTCTGCGGCGTCGGGCACGGGCTGCGGCGCACGCATGGCTTCATACAGGCTGCGGCAGGCATCACAACCCGCAAGATGATCGGTTACGGCACCAGTGGTTTCCGGCTCCGTCAGCCCCTCGATATACGAGGGCATAAGATCGCGCACAACGGCGCACGGCAGCTCATATTTCATCAATAACGCCTCCTTTTAATCGTTCTTTTCCGCGGTAGAAAGTCACGCGCGCCCAGTTTTCGCTTTTGCCGAAAACGTCGCCGATCTCGCGGAAGGAAAGCCCGCCGAACGCACGAAGATACACCACTTCGCGCGCGGGCTCGCCCAGTGAATGAACCAGCTTCAAAAGTTCCAGCCGTCCGATATCCCCCAGGGATTCCTCTTCGGCAGAGGGCAGCGGCAGCTCGAACGCGGCATCGTCGGAGGGGATCTCCCGCTTTTGCCGGCGCAGATGCTGATACCACAGGTGCTTTGCGATCTGGCACAGCCAGACCGACATCTTGCAGCTTGCATCAAAGCGGTCGATCGAGCGCACGGCCTGATAAAACGTCTCCTGCGTCAGTTCTTCGGCAAGATCGGCACTGTGCGTCTGCGCAAGCAGAAATTTGTAAACGGTCTGCGCGTGTTCTTTATAAATGGATTCCATATCACGCAAGGGCGTTTCACCTCCTTGTGCCCATATATCCGCGGGCGGGGC
>JAHHSK010000083.1 GCA_020025255.1 Ruthenibacterium sp.
AAACGCCTCCGAAGAGGCGTTTTTTATTTTTTTCCGGTGTTCTTGCGGTATGTCAGATAACTTTCCAAAATGACGGTCGCTGCCACGGCATCCAGAACCTCTTTGCGTTTTTTGCCAAACGTTCCGTTTTCGGAAAGGATGCCCGCTGCCGAGATCGTTGTCTGGCGTTCATCCCACATTTCCACAGGCACATCGGTCATGGTGCGCAGGCGTTCGGCCAGCTTGCGGCTTTTCTGCGCGCGTGCGCCCTCGGTGCCGTCCATGTTTTTCGGCAGACCCAGCACGATCATTTCCGCCTGCTGTTCCTGCAACGCTTGGATAATCCGATCTGCCACCTTGAACATGTTTTTTTCTTTGATGATTCCGATCGGGGTCGCCAGAAACTCTGTTTTATCGCATACCGCGATGCCGGTGCGGGAATCGCCGTAATCCACTGCCATGATCTTCATAAGATCCTTCCTTTCTTCATTCGGATGTGCGCATCCGTTTTCGCCTTCCTTTTACGCGTGATGTTACCCTTGCCGATCTGCTGTGTGCCATGGCTGCGGGATCCCGTTTTTCACGCGGTACGGGTGCTTTGCCAGGCATGCAAGCGGCAGATCGGAATCGGAATCGGAATAAAACCGATCGATTGCATCCACCTGATACTCCTGCCAAAGACGACGCACCTTCTCCTTGCCGCGGCAGTTTGCACTGGTTGCTTTTCCCGTTTTTGCATCTACGCCGGATGCGATCAAACGGCAAACGCCCATCGCCTCACAAACCGGCTGCAGCAAAAAGAACGGCGAAGCCGAAATTATGATATCCTGCGCTGTCTTCTGCGCTTTGTACCATCCGTAGATTTTTTTCTCGTGCGTTTGCCAAAAGCAAAGCACTTCCGTTTGCACGTCAATGCCTTTCAAAAAGCTGTAAAAATATTCTTTCAGCTGTGTTTTGTCGATTCTTCTGCATGCATACAGCAAAAATCCATACATCTGCCGCGGAACGTACCGAAGCAGCGAAGGATGCTTTTTTACCGCATACAAAAAGAAATCCACCGTGCTGTCGCCGGCATAGATCGTTCCGTCAAAATCGTATACATTCATTGCTTGATTTTCCTTTATGCGTACAGGATGAACATCATTGCGGCAAGGTAGATAATGCACAACGCCAACAATACCGCATCATGCAGCACAACCTCGACCGGGTCGCCATCGGACGCGCCCTCCACGTCCATACTGTATTTCATGGTGATAAGCAGTACGATCGGCACTGTCATCACCATACGTCCGCTGCTGTACCGTTCCACTGTGGCATCATCCATAGCCCACAGCGTATAAAATACATTTGTCAGCGTCAGACACATCGTCATGCCCTGCTCCAAAAATCCGATCGGGTAGGCTTTCAGCACCTTTCGCGTTTTTTCCCCGCCCAGCTGCTTCAATTCGTTTCTTCGCTTTCCCAGCGAAAGATACATGGCCAATACCAGCACCGTCAGATACAGCCAGTTTGAAATCACAATATCCGATACGATCGAACCATACAGCACACGCAGCAGGAATCCGGAAACCAGGATCACGATGTCCAGCAGCGGGACATCCTTAAACCCATTACTATACGCAATATTTATAAGCAAATATACAGCTAGTATCAAACCTGCCAACGGGTTCCCGATCCATACGGACAGCCCCGCTGCCGCTGCGGCAAGAATCGCCGCAAGGATCGACGCATTGCCTGTGCTGACCGCCCCGCTTGCAATCGGACGTTTGCATTTGACCGGATGCAGCCTGTCCTTTTCCTTGTCGCGGATATCATTGATGATGTACACGATCGAAGAAACCAGACAAAATGCCGCAAAACCGGCAAGATTCAGCAGGAATTTTCTGCCGTTGAACAGCTGCCCGCTGCATGCCAGTGCCGCAAAGACCAAAAAATTTTTGATGTAGTGATGTACACGCATCAGCTTCAGATAGGGTTTCACACTTTCACCTTCTTTACACAGGATAATACCGTTGCGCAAATTGTACGATCTGCCACACAGCCGGTATATTCTGTACGGCCAATATCACCGAAAAGCCAACGGCCAGTGCCGGCGCAAAATACCTCAGCTTCCATTTTTCCTGCACAATTTCAGCTAGACGGAACAGCAGCGCCGGGAACGTCCAGCCGAAGTACAGCGAATACAGGATCAGCCCGTTTTCCTTTGTGCCCCAGCCCAGCACAACAAGCACCAGCACGGAAAACAAGATCCAGCCCCCCGCGGCAAGGGTGCTGGTACGCTTTCTGTCCAGCACCACGCACAAAACCACCAAAGCCAAAATCACAGCGCCGATGATACTGATCGACACAATCGGCTTTATCTGCCAGGATACATGCGTATAGGTCGTTTCATCCACGCCCGCATACGGGGCAAAAAAGCAGTTTCGGATATAACCGAAATACTGGTAAATCTTATCCAGCAAGGTCAGCTCTTTGCCCGTGAACTGCGCGAGCCTTTTCGCGTTTTTCAAACTGTTAATCAAAATGTCGGTTCTGCCGAACAGCAGCATCAGTCCCAGAAACATGCAGCCGCATCGCACCATATCCCGAAACCACGCACCAAAATTTTTGTGCGGCTTTTCTTGGGATGAAAACGGTGCCAGCGCAAGGCTTGTCAGCAGCGTACCGCCTGCGCCGCACACAACAAAGCGATCCGCCCTGTGTTTTTCGCACAATCGGTACATGCTCAAAATCAGCCAGAAATAGGCGATGATATACTGTTCCAGCATCAGTACCGATAAAATATACATGTAGCTGGAACTGAACAGCAGCATAAAGCCCATACGCTTTATCGGGGAAAGCCGAAGCATTTTTGCCAGTATAAAGTTTGTCAGCATAAGCAGCGCCGCCTGAGCGGATGCCACGCAGATCGCCTGTACCGTATCCCCGAAAAAGCTGCCAAACAGGTAGGGGATTCCCACAAAAGGCGCAGCGAAAACAGCAAACAGCGGCTGTCGGATATCGTTTTCCAGATTCGTCAGCGCAAGGTAGCTGTTCGTTCTTTGGTGCCAGACGGAATCGCTTGTATAGATGATATCAAACTGTACGTCCGAACCGTAAAAAACATTTGATCTTGTAAACGCCAGTGCGATCAAAAGAATGCTGAGTGCCAGCAAAATTCCATACAGTATGATTTCCGCTTTTTGAATGTCGGAAAAAACACCGCTTTGCTCCACAAGCTTTTGCATAAAATCCGCAAATACACTCAGACAGCAGTACACAAAAAACAGGGAAAGGATCCCTGCTGTCGCGGCCGCGCGGGTATAATACCACTCATTCTGCGCCGCTTCGGGCACGCGCATCATGATTTCCTGCACCAGCCGAACCGCTGCCCAGCGGCAAATACCCGCCGCCGTAAGGAAGATCCCGATGCGGATTTCCACATTCTGACGCAGGTTTTTTAAGGTGTCGTACATTTTTCCGGATATCACAGCTGCTGCCGCCGCCGCAAATCCAAGCGCGATTTTATATTGGGAATCAAAATCACTGCTGATCCCGACAAATACAAAGGCCGACGCCGTGAACAACACGCCGAACGCGATTTTCCGCGCGATCCTGCCGCCCTTATCCGCCCCCAGCTTATCCGCAAGCAGAACCAATCCCAGCTGTATGATTCTGTTCACCGCATATGCAGCAATCGCCGCGCCGCACACCGCAATCGCCGTCAGCAGGGCTTTTGTCGAAATTCCCAGCACTGCCGCCAATCGGGCAGCCTTGCTGGAGGGCAGCCACGTTTTTGCAAAGCCGTCAATTCCCGCATGGAGCACCAGCAATGTCAAAACAAGCGCCGCCGCCCTTTCTGCCGGGTCTGCCTTTCGGCGCAGATGCATTTTCCCCTTGACTGCGCACACACAGACCAGTGCAGCAAAAAAAAGCGGCAGAACAAATAAAAACAGGTTCTGCCGAACAAAAAGCACCGCCGCCGCCCATGCGGAAATGCAGAAGATGCCGGATGATTTTTTCGATTTTTCGATTTGCGCAGCTGTGTTTTTTTCCATAAATCCTCTTTTCAACCCTTTAATTCATTTTCTATGCGGCGTTTGTGCGTCTGTGTAAGCAGGATGCATCGTTTTTACCGGATCGGCGTTCCGATCTGCTTTTCTTTTCGCCACTGGGGCACATCCCCGTCATCGCCCCAGTATTCATCCATGCGGGCAATTTTATCCCCGTCCAGCTGAATGAACGAAGTACAGTGGCAGGAAATGGTATGATCTGTGCTTGTCACATGGATCGCCGCTGCGATCGTATTCTGTGCGTACACCACTCTTTCGATTTCCCCGGTCCAATCGCCCGGATATTCACAGTTCGCACGGAGGTACTCTTCCACGGTAAAATGTTCATTCGTATTATGCCAGTTGATATCGGCATCCGGGCGAAAATAAGTACGCATTGCCGCAGCATCCTGCCGCAGAACCGATGCAATAAATTCTTTCATGTCCATTTGATTTCTTCCCTCCTGCTGCCGGCAGCTTGATGAATCCGATTCCATTTCTATGGAAGAGTTTAAAAAGCGGTCTGCCTTAAATCAAGGATGACCACCGCCGATTCGCAGATGCACGATTTTCGTTCTCCAAGCAGTCCGTCAAACACGAACCTTTTTAATTATATCTCTAAAGCGAAAAAAATCAAGTTGCACCAAAAGCTTCGCGTGCGTTTGAGAGGACGCAGTCCTTTGCTTTCTTTGCAGCGGCGTTCTGATGAAAGCAGCGGCGCATGGATAAAAACGGTGTCGAAAACACAGCCAACACATGCCACAATATGGATAGCACAAGAATGGAAACACTTCAAAAAATAAAACGTTACGGGCAGGGAAACGATAGGAAAAAGAACAAATTGGCAGCGTATATCCATTGGGGGCTCTGTGTGGGTAATCTGTTGGCGGCCGCCCTCATAAGGGATACCGGAACAAGGAAACAAGTTGTTCTCTATTGGATCCTGGCGGGGATCTGGTTTTTCAGCGGCATCATGTATTGGAAAAGAGGAAAATAACCTGCCGTTTATCGGACACCGCCTGTGCATAAAAGGAGAAGGCGCCGTATTCCTGCCGCGCCTTCTCCTTTTGATTTTTCGTTGGGATCATCGGGATCGGTTCATTGTTGGGTCTATCCGCTTTTTCCATTTCCTTCAATGTAATTTTCCCTTCTTCTTTCTACCTATTTACAATGGAATCAAATGTGAACTTATTTGTGGTTTAATTGATACCCCATTCCATTTATAATCATATAACTCAATGTCATCCGGCGTAACAGATCCGTATTCGCCCTCCATTCCGCAAATTCTTATCGTTCTATCATCGATTTCTATGTACGCACTCATCGCCTGTTTGTATTGCAGCATGCCATGTAAATACGAATACTTTTCCTGCAATCCTTGGCAACGAGCTATTTGCCTGCCTACCCATGCATAATTCGCAGAATTCACCGTCAGATAAGATATCCCGTCTACCAGAGCATAATCATCTCCATGGTCATGCCCATTCACACAAAGCAGTACCTGCTTTTGCGCAAACAACTTTCGGATATCCTCACGATTATCGACACCCCGTTTTTCAAAATCATTCACAAGACTATGATGGGAAAAGATTACGCTTTTCCTGCCATCTCTTAATTCCTCTTGTAACCATTGTATCTCTTGCGCCGGAATAATTGGATATATGCAAGAATTCTTTTTATAGTTATTTTTATAGTATATCTCTTCCTGCTCATCCTTTCGCATATAGCATGTGTTCAAAAAAATCAGTTTGTATCCCTTACATATTACCGAATAATACGGCTTGCTCATTGAAAAAAATTCTAATATTTCACTTAATTTGCAATCATCCGTTTCATGATTCCCAATAACAGGATAAAAGGGTATCCCTAACGCGTGAAACTTCTTCCATACCTTTTGATTTTCATTTACAGGACGGCATAAATCACCTAACGAAACAATAAAATCCAGCTCTTTCTTTCGAGCCCTCGATAATATATCGTCGATTCTTTTATCCCCATCTGCCACTTCATCATAGTGCAAATCACTAAATACAAGACTATTTCTTTTTCGGCTTCTGTCATAATATGATATGTTATCATACAACGGTTCCCCCTTATGTAATCGAAATCATGCGTGTTCGATACATTCTGATTTGAACTACGCAGGTTTCTCTGCGATTTTTGGATGCCGCAGGGCTTTCATAAAATCCTATAAACCCGCCACACACAAAGGGTTTTTCGCAAACAGCTCACCTTTTCCCTTTATACGGCTTCCCCTGTTTATGCTTTCCGTGAAGGCTCATAAGGGCAAATGCAAGGAAAAG
>JAHHSK010000084.1 GCA_020025255.1 Ruthenibacterium sp.
CCGGGCAAAGAAAAAGGCAGGGGAGACCCCTGCCTTTTTTCTTATTTGCAATGACTGCATCCGCAGCTGGCACAGTTTCCGGTGCATTTGCTGCTGCGTTTGCGGGATTTTCTCATGGAGTATACCGCCAGCGCGCATACACACACAAGAATGGAAATTACTACAATATCAGCGATCATACGACGGCCTCCTTTGATTTTTCACATTTTGCTTATTTATGGGCAGCTTCCACCGAGCTTAGGCTGTGCGCGCCTTCCTGCGGCTTATAGCCCTTGCGGCACAGCAGATAGATGATGCCTGCCAGCAGCGCGATTGCAACGATCGTCCATACGCCGAAGACAGCTTCGCCGGTGAACAGGCCGCCCAGCTGATATACGATCAGGGAAGTGACATAAGCGAACAGCGTCATGTAGCCAACCGAAGCCAGCGTCCATTTTTGGTTGTTCATTTCGCGCTTGATCGCGCCGATCGCCGCAAAGCACGGTGCACACAAAAGCTGGAAGATCATGAAGCTGTAAGCGGTAACGGCACCGAAATCCTGTGCCACCAGCGGCCAGATCTCATCGCCCGCTTCGGAAAGCTCGCCTGCATAGTTATACAGCGTACCGAAGGTTGCAACCACTTCTTCCTTTGCAATCAGGCCGGTAAAGGTTGCGACGGTTGCCTTCCATGCCATATCGCCCACCCAGCCAAGCGGTGCAAAGATCCATGCGATCGAATTGCCGATTGCAGCCAGCAGGGAGGTGTTGTTGTCTTCCACCGCCATGAACTGGCCGTCCACAAAGCCGTAGCCCTGCAGGAACCACAGAACGATCGAAGAAAGAAGGATGACCGTGCCGGCACGTTTGATGAACGACCAGCCGCGTTCCCAGGTTGCACGCAGCACGTTGCTTGCGGAAGGAGCGTGATATGCGGGCAGCTCCATAACGAACGGAGCGGGTTCGCCTGCAAACGCCTTGAACTTTTTGAGCATGATGCCGCTGATGATAACCGCACCGATGCCGATGAAGAACGCAGAGGTTGCCACCCACGGGGATTGCCCGAAGATCGCGCCTGCAAACAGGCCGATGATCGGCATTTTCGCGCCGCAGGGGATAAAGCCCGTTGTCATAATGGTCATCTTGCGGTCACGATCCTGTTCGATCGTACGGGATGCCATGATGCCCGGTACGCCGCAGCCGGTTGCAACCAGCATCGGGATGAACGATTTGCCGGAAAGGCCGAAGCGGCGGAAGATGCGGTCCATGATGAACGCGATGCGCGCCATGTAGCCGACATCTTCCAGAATGGAAAGCAGCAGGAACAAAACGAGCATCTGCGGCACAAAGCCCAGAACCGCGCCGACACCGCCCACGATGCCTTTCATGATAAGGCCGTACAGCCAGCCCGAAACGCCAAGATTCGTCAAAAGCGTATCAAACAGACCCGGGATCCATTCCCCGAAGAGAACGTCGTTTGCCCAGTCTGTGCCGAGCGTGCCGATCGAGAAAAGCATCGGTGCCTCTGTCCACGGGCCCATGGCGATCGCATACACAAGGAACATGATGCCCGCAAAGATCGGCAGTGCAAGGATGCGGTTGGTAACGATGCGGTCGATCTTATCGGAAACGGAAAGGCTGTGCTTTGCGGCCTTTTTCTTAACAGCACTGTCCACAACGCCGGAAATGTAGGTATAACGCTGGTTGGTGATGATGCTTTCGGCGTCATCGTCCAGCTCTTTTTCGCAGTCTTCGATGTGTTCTTCCAGATGCTTTTTCAGGCTTTCGTCCAGCTTCAGCTCTTCCAGCACCTTTTCATCGCGTTCAAACAGCTTGATTGCAAACCAGCGCAGGTTGCGCGCATCCACCTTGCCGGTAATGGATTCTTCAATGTGGGCGATTGCATGCTCCACACTGCCGGTGAACACATGGGGCAGCTCGCCGGGCTTGCGCTTTTGGGCTTTGGCAATCGCTTTTTCGGCTGCTGCCATGCCGCCCTCGCCCTTCAGCGCGCTGATCTCCACAACCTCGCAGCCCAGCTTTTCCGCCAGCTTTGCGGTGTCGATCTTATCGCCGTTCTTGCGCACAAGGTCGATCATGTTGACGGCAACCACCACCGGGATGCCCAGTTCGATGAGCTGTGTTGTCAGGTACAGGTTGCGTTCGATGTTGGTGCCGTCCACGATGTTGAGGATCGCGTCGGGCTTTTCGTTTACCAGATAGCTTCGGGCAACCACTTCCTCCAGCGTATACGGCGAAAGCGAATAAATGCCCGGAAGATCCTGAATGATCACATCTTTATGACCCTTCAGACGACCCTCTTTCTTTTCTACCGTAACGCCGGGCCAGTTGCCCACGTATTGATTGGAACCGGTCAGGGCATTGAACAATGTGGTTTTGCCGCAGTTTGGGTTGCCCGCCAGTGCGATTTTTAATTCCATATCGGAAGCTCCTCTCCCATTTCAAAAAGTTAGTTCTTTCTAACCATTCTGCAAAAAAAACGAAGTCTTATTCGACCTCAATTTTTTCCGCGTCTGCCTTGCGAATCGAAAGCTCGTAGCCGCGCACATTCAGTTCCATGGGGTCGCCCAGCGGCGCGATCTTGCGAACCAGGATCTCGACACCCTTTGTGATGCCCATATCCATAATGCGGCGCTTTACCGCACCTTCGCCCGTAAGCTTTGTCACCACGGCGGTTTCGCCCACCTTGACGTCCTTCAGCGTCTTCATTTCACACACTCCTCCCAAGATTAGAACATAATACGGTTCGCCATGCTTTTATCCAGTGCGATACGGCTGTCCTTGACCTGCAGGATCATGTTGCCGGCCACCTCGTTGACCACTGTGACCTTGCTTTCCACCACAAAGCCAAGCTCTGCCAGATGCTGGCGGACCTCATCGCGCCCGGTGATTTTGCGGATCACAACCGTCTCCCCGGATTTTGCCATTGAAAGCGGCATCAACGATACCATCCCCTTTCCAAAAGCAGGCATACCCATGTGCCTTGCCGATGCAAGTTAGATGCTTCTAACTCGTTTACAGAAACATTTTACTTCGCCTGCGGGCATTTGTCAAGCCGTTTGCGGCAGTGCAAGGTCAGTTTTGGGCAATTATCCAGTTTCGCATGGATGAGGCTTTCAAATCTTATGAAGATTTCTTCCGATTTGCATTCTTTTGCGCACCGCGTTACAATACAGGTATCTTTTCCGCCGTTTGTGTAACAAAATGCCGCACCGGGCGACAAATAGAGTGAAAGGGGGCATATGACGATGCAAACGCTGCTGACAGAGCTTTTCACACAGTATCACGATGACGTGTACCGCTATTGTTACAGCCTTTGCCGCGACGCCGCAAAAAGCGAAGAGCTTACCTCCGACGTTTTTTTTGAAGCCGTGTGCTGCATCCACCGCTTCCGCGGGGAATCCGGCGTCAAGACGTGGCTGTTTTCGATCGCACGGCACAAGTGGTATTCGCACCTGCGCCGCAGCCATTGTGCACCGGATTCGGACGTGCTTTCCGAGCTTCTGCCCGACAGCGCCCGTTCGCCGGAAGCCGTTTTGTGCGACCGCGCCGCCGCCGCGCGCATCGAAGCACTGCTGGCTGCGGAAAGCACGCGCGCACAGAACATCGTGCGCATGCGCATTTCCGGCTATTCGTTCCGCGAAATTGCCGAACACGAAAAAATTTCGGAAAGCTCGGCGCGTGTCATCGACTTCCGCACCCGAAAAAAAATACGCGAAATACTGGAAAGTGAGGGATATACCGATGCGTGACATCCACTGTGAGATCTGTCTTGATCTGATGCCGCTGGTGCGCGACGGCGTTGCCGCCGAAGAAAGCAAGCGCGCCGTACACGCGCACATCCAAACCTGCGAAAGCTGCCGGCGCGTCTGGCAGGGCGGGGAAGTGCCCGCGCCCGCCGAGGATGCCGTTTTGCAGAAAACATCCCGCCGCCTGCGCATGATGTGGGGCTTTCTTTTGATGCTGTGCACCCTTGCGGGGCTGGAACTGACGAACGGCAGCGGCGTCTTTTACAATTCCTTAGTCATGCCGCTTGTGGGGATTCTTGCCTATCTGTTCTTCGGCCGCAGCGCCGCCGAAAAGGTGCCGGCGCTGCTGCTCGTCACCCACGCTGGCACAACGCTGTTCCATGCCGTACGCGGGGAAGATCATCTGGGTGTGTTCGACATGGTGTTTTATACGATCCTTTACGCGCTGTTCGCGCTGCTGGGCGTCGGGCTTGCCGCGCTGGTGCATACCGTGCTGCGCCGCACACAACCCGCACGCAAACGCATCGGTGCCGGTGCCGGCGCGCTGTGCATCCTTGCATTCTTTGGCGTTTTCGCGTCGTCGCTGGTGGGCAACCCCGTTTCCCGCATGCTTGCCGAACACAGCGCGGAAGAATACGTTCAGGCGCATCATCCCGACTGCGCGGTGGATGACGTTTTGCACAACTTCAAAACCGGCGGGTACGACGCACATGTTTCCAAACCCGGCAGCGTAGATCACGCCTTTACCGTTTCGTTCGATGCCTTCGGACGCTTTGTGTACAGCGAATATGAAAGCGAAGTTGCCGAGCATTTCAGCACATGGCGGCGGCTGGATGACGCCTACCGCAGCTTTGCAAAGCCCATTCTGCAAAGCCCCCTGATGCCGTTTGCCGCCGATTCCGCGGGCTGTTCGCTGCGCATGGCGTCGTATGAGGAAAACGGCGCGCTTTCGCCGGATTCCGACGGGCTGGATTACCGCGGCGCCCTTGAGACGGACGGCGTGTACAATGTATTGGAGCTTGCCGCACAGTACGGGGAAATTTCCCTGTTTGTGGATGACCCCGACGTTTCGGTCGAAAATGCCGCCGACATTCTGCTGGCACTGCGGCGCACCTGTGATGAAACGGGCATCCCCGCCGCATATTTCACGCTTTCGCTGCATGCCCCGCGCGGCGAAGACGGGAACCGCGTTTCCTCTGATGTCGTCTTTGTGGATTCGTTCCCGTATGCGCAGGTGTATGAGCAGGAGCTTGCACCGCGCCTTGCCGCTTTCATCGAGCAAACCCTTGAAACCATGCCGGGAAAGTGATGCTTCGCGGCTTTGCCGTTTTATACGATTTGTATTATCTTTGCAGATGTTTAAAATTTGTAATATCGCATCCCATGGCATCAAAAAAGCGCTGTATTCTGCAAAAACCGCAGGATACAGCGCTTTTTTCCGTATTTTCAGCCCCGGATATAGGGCAGGATCAGTTCCCCCAAATAATACCCCGCGCCGACATACACGAAATTCCAAATGGCGATGCCGAACAAAGAAAAGAGCGTATAGCCCGAAAACTTCATGCGCAGAACACCCGCCGGAATGGGGATCAGCGTGCGCAGCATCGGGATCAGCTTGCCCACAAACAGCCCCCAGTAGCCGCGGCTTTGCACATAGTTCATTGCCTTTTGAATGACGGGTCTTTGCTTTGGGAATTTTTCCTGCCATTTTTCCAGCAGCGGCCCGCCGATAAAATAGCCCAGGAAATACGTCACCCAGCTGCCCGCAAGCCCCGCGATGATCGTGATGACCATAACGGTGAAAAAGCCGATTTCACCATGGGATGCCCAAACGCCGGCCAGTGGCATGATAACGCCCGCCGGAAAGCCCGGCAGATTCATATATTCCAAAAATACGATCACCATGATGGCAATGACACCATACGAGCGCAGATATTCCATAACCATATTATAATCCATTGCGCATCCCCCCATTCTCTGCATACTTTCCTTTATATAGGATACCCGAAAAAGCGACAACACTCAAGTGATAATCTGTAAACATTATGTGTATAAAACTTCCTTTCGTGTAAACTCATTGACG
>JAHHSK010000085.1 GCA_020025255.1 Ruthenibacterium sp.
GAGCATCATCACCACCACGCCGATGAAGTATTCACCAGCTGGGGCAAGGAATCGCCGCGCCGCTTCTCGGAGCATGAGATTTCTGCCATTCTGGATGCCTTGGACAGCGAACGCTGCGGCACCGTACTGCGTGCCAAAGGCATTGTCCCCAGTACAACGGGCAGCGAATGGCTGCATTTCGACTATGTCCCCGGCGAAAAAAACATCCGCACGGGCAGCTCGGATTATACCGGGCGGGTGTGCGTCATCGGCTCCAAGCTGGATGAGGCCGCGCTGGAATTGCTGTTTAGCGGAAAGGATCCTGCATGAATATCCCCGTTTATCTGATCACCGGTTTTTTGGATGCCGGCAAAACCACCTATATCCAGCGCGCACTGGAAGACCCCGATTTCGGGGCGGCCGAAAACACCCTTGTTCTGCTGTGTGAAGAAGGCGAAACCGCCTATGATGCGCAATCCCTTCCCGGCTCGCATGTAAAATTCCGCACGGTGGAGCAGGAATCCGATCTGACTGCGGATTTCCTCAATGCCTGCCAGAAACAAGCGCATGCAAAGCGCATTATCATCGAATATAACGGTATGTGGCAGCTTTCATCCCTTTACAATGCGCTGCCCAAGCGCTGGGAGGTATATCAGATCATTCTGGTTGCCGATGCCTCCACCTTCCCGGTTTACTTTGCCAACATGCGTCAGCTGGTTGTCGATAAGCTGCAGGATCCGGAAGTTGTGCTGTTCAACCGTGTTTCGGCATCTACCGATAAAACCGAGCTGCACCGCAGTGTGCGCATGGTGAATCGGTTTGCCAACGTTGTGTATGAACGAACGGATGGCACGATCGATAACGAACCGGTCAAGCTGCCCCTTCCGTTTGATTTGGATGCTCCGGTCATTGAAATTGATGATCAGGATTTCGGTCTTTGGTATATTGATGCCATGGAAAATCTGGATCGTTATATCGGCAAAACCGTGCGGTTTTTGGGTTATGTCTGCCAGACACCCCGCCTTCCGAAAAACTGCTTTGCAGCCGGACGCTTTTCCATGATCTGCTGTGCCGATGATATCACCTACTTCGGCGTTGCCTGCGAATGCCCGAATGCTGCCGATTTCCCGCATCGCTCCTGGGTGACAGTGGAGGCCGTCGTGGAGCGCGGCGAACATGAAATCTATAACGGCGAAGGCCCGTGGCTGAAAGATGCCCGCGTCACAGCTGCGCAGCCGCCGAAAGAGGAGCTTGTCTCCTTCTCGCTTTAAGCCCTTATCCTTGCGCATAACCCAAAGCAGCCGG
Source organism: Ruthenibacterium sp. (assembly GCA_020025255.1). Classification (GTDB taxonomy): domain Bacteria; phylum Bacillota; class Clostridia; order Oscillospirales; family Ruminococcaceae; genus Ruthenibacterium. The sequence goes on from JAHHSK010000085.1 coordinate 1,285, forward strand.
TGTGAAGCTTTCACACCGGCTGCCTTTCTTTTTTGCTTTCATTTCCCGCTGTTTTTTTCATATTCGGCAATCACATGCAGAAAATCGCGCCCATACTGTTCTGCCTTTTTGCTGCCGACACCCGGCACGCGCAAAAATTCCGCCATGGTATGCGGCCTGTGCGCACTCATGTCATGCAGCGTGGCATCGGAAAAGATAACAAAGGCCGGTATGCCGATGCTTTTTGCAAGCGCCGCACGCTTTGCGCGCAGTGCTTCAAACAGCCTTGGGTCGGATGCCTGCGTCATGCGCCGGTTTCCCTGTGCCGGGGCAGCGGCTTTGCCTGCATCCTCCTTTGCGGCATACAGCGTGACGGTACCGCCGCATTCCAGCATCTCATAGGCCGGTGCCCCCAGCGTCAGCGTCGGGTATTTTCCCCCGCTGCGGATCAGATATCCCGATGCGATCAGATGCTCCATGATCTCGCGCATGCGCGCCGCCGGCACACTGCGCAGAAGCCCAAACCCGCGCATCCGGTCGAGCTTATGGCGCACCACCCCTTCGGATTCCACCCCGCGCAGCGCGTCACACACTGCCCCTGCGCCCACGGGGTACCGCAGATCCCGCACAAAGCAAAAGACGAGGCGCGCCTGCCGTGTGATTTCGACTTTTTCTGTCTTTTGGCGGCAGACCGAACAGTTTGCGCAGTGCATCGGGGACGGTTCCCCAAAATATTCCAGCATAAAGCTGCGCAGGCAGCGCTGGGTGCGGCAGTAAAACGTCATCTGCCGCAGCCGTTCCTCCTCTTTCATGCGCACGGCGCGGCGCGTTTCTTCGTCCAGTGCATCATTTTCCTGATCCTGCTCGATAAAAAACCGATTTGTGACAACATCCCGCTTGCCATACAGCAAAATGCAGTCTGCGGGCTGTCCGTCGCGCCCCGCGCGCCCGGCCTCCTGATAATAGCTTTCCAGATTTTTCGGCATATTGTAATGCAGCACAAAGCTGACATTCGATTTATCGATGCCCATGCCGAACGCATTGGTTGCCACCATGATGCGCACATCATCAAACACAAATGCATCCTGACTGCTGCGGCGTTCTTCCGGTGAAAGCCCCGCATGATAGCGCGCCGCGCGGTAGCCGTCCGCGCACAGCCGCGCGTGCACCTCTTCCACCGTCTTGCGCGTCAGGCAGTAGATGATGCCGCAGGCATTGGGGTGCGCAGAAAGATACTCCGTCACCGCCGCATATTTATCGCGCGGCTCCTGTACGCCGAAATACAGGTTCGGGCGGTCAAAGCCCGTCACCACGCGCACCGGATCGTTCAGCTTCAAAAGCTCTGCGATATCCCGGCGCACCGCATCCGTCGCGGTTGCCGTGAACGCCCCCACCACCGGGCGCACCGGCAGGCTTTCCACAAACTGCGCGATTTCCAGATAGCTTGGGCGGAAATCCTGCCCCCACTGGGATACGCAGTGTGCTTCATCCACGCACACCATGCTGATGTGCGCCCTTTCGACAAAATACTGAAAGCGCGGCGTGAACAAGCGTTCCGGCGCGACATAGATGATTTTATATACTCCGGCGGCAGCATTGGCGATTGCCTTTGCCGTCTGCCCTTCCGTCAGCGAAGAATTCAGATACGCTGCGCGCACCCCGTTTTGCACCAGTGCGCTGACCTGATCCTTCATCAGGCTGATGAGCGGCGAAATCACAAGCGTGATGCCCGGCAGCATCAGCGCAGGCAGCTGATAGCAGATCGATTTGCCCGCACCGGTGGGCATGATGCCCATGGCGTCCCGCCCTGAAACGAGCGCATCCACAAGCGGCTCCTGCCCGATGCGAAAGCCATCGTAGCCGAACACCTCTTTGAGCAGTTCCTGTTTTTTCTGCATGCGTCGTTTCCTCCGTTTCGTGTTTTTTGCGCGCATGTACTGTTAAGGATACCACAAATCCGCCCGCTCGAAAAGCCCCGCGCCATGCGCAAAAAAGCGGTCTGCGCCAAAAAGCACAGACCGTCTTTTCGTCACGATTCTTTTTTCTTTCCTTCCGGCACAAGGAAAATAAACACAAGCGAACTAAGCAGCAGCATGTACGGATAAAACAGGTTTGCCATAACGTCGAACGCCGTCAGCGTGCAGCCAAGATCCACTGCCGTGGAAACGGCAACCAGCATCTGGGCACCATAGGGGATGATCCCCTGCGAAATGCACGAAAAGGTATCCAGCAGCGATGCTGTCTTGCGCGGGGAAATGCCGTATTCCTCGCTCATTTCCTTTGCGATCGGGTTTGCCATAACAATGGCGACCGTATTGTTTGCCGTTGCGATATCCATTGCACCGACCAGCAGCCCCATGCCAAGCTGCCCGCCGCGCCTGCCCTTGAACACGCGCCGGATGAAGCCCAAAAGCGCATCAAAGCCGCCGTGCACGCGGATCAGCGCGCACATGGCCGAAACCAGGATCGCGACCATGCTCGTTTCAAACATGCCGCTTGCCCCTTCGCCCATATGGGCAAGGATATCCGCCGCCGATGCCTGCCCCGCTGCCAGCATGATGACGATGCCCGAACCGATGCCGATCAATAGCACCGCAAATACATGGATGCCGATGATGCCGCCGATCAGCACCAGCACATACGGGATGATCTGCACCAGATTGTACGGCATATCCACGGTGCCCGTCACCGGTGTGCGCAGGCTGAGCACCGCCAGAATCCCCAGGGTCGCAATGGCTGCGGGCAGCGTGATCCAGAAGTTTTCACGGAATTTATCCTTCATCGGCACGCCCTGCCCATTGCACGCGGCAATGGTGGTATCCGAAATAAAGGAAAGGTTATCCCCGAACATGGCGCCGCCGACCACCGAGCCTACGCACAGCGCGGGCGAAAAGCCCGAAGCCGCCGCCACCTCGACCGCGATCGGCGTCAAAAGCGTGATCGTTCCGACACTGGTGCCCATGGCGGTGGATACAAAGCACGCCACCACGAAAATCACCAGGACCGCAAAGCGCGCCGGGATCAGCGAAAGCATAAAATACGCAACGCTCTGCGCACTGGAGCGCCCCACAACCCCGACAAACGCGCCCGCCAGCAGGAAGATCAGCAGCATCGTGATGATGTTTTTATCCCCGATGCCCTCGCCCATGACGCGGAATTTTTCATCCAAGCTCAAGCTGCGGTTCTGCACGCAGGCAATCAAAATCGCACCCAGAAACGCGATGACGATCGGCATGGTGTAAAAATCCCGAAACAGGATCCCCGTGCCGATAAAAAGCACCAGAAAAACACCGATCGGCAAAAGCGCCGCAGGGTTTCCTTTTTTGTTGTTCATATGGTTTCCACCCCACCTTTTTCTGTCGTGATGCATTCTTCACAATGGTATCAGTATACCCCCGATCCCCGTCGAATGTCAACGAAACGCCTTGTTTCCAGCCGGAGAACGTGCTATATTTTAAGTAAAAATCGAAACAGAGAGAAGGATTCCCATGCTGGAAGTTGTTTTTTCGGAAAGTGCAAAGGGCAGCATCCTGCTTGCCCAGCACAGTGCCGATTCTGTGATCGGCACAGCATCCTCTTTTGCGCCGATCGGCTTTATTGCCGAAGAAGGGGAATCGGAACCGCAAGCACACAAGGCTGCGCAGGAATATGCCCAGCGTGCAGCGCAGCGCAGCACTTCGCTTGGCGGCTGCCGACAGGATGTATACTGCATCGCGGATTTCCCGAATTTCGGCCCGCTTGAAAACGGGATGTACGACCGTGCACGCCTTGCCTTTTTGCAGTCGCTTTCCGTTTGGCCCGCGCAGAAAGAAAAATTTGCGCCGATGCTGGAAAAGGCGCGGGACGATCTCGGCGCGCTGCTGCGGCGCATCGAAGCCGGGGAGAGTGTGCGCATCTGGTATTCGGATTCTCCCGATGAAGCCTGCGGGATGCTGCGGCTGTGCGCAGAGATCGAAGCCCTTTCTTCGCACGGTGAAGTTGCGGCAGTGCACCAGCCCGCCTATATCGAAAATTCCTGGGGCATCGCAGAGCCGAACCTTGGCTGGGGCGGCGTAGAGCCGGGGCTGTGGGCATCCTTTGCGCCGCTGGCTGTATCCTTTTCCGATCGCATGCTTCAGCATTACGCCGCACAGTGGCATGCGCTGTGCAAAACCGAAAGCGGCCTGCGCGCTGTGGTAAACGGCCGGGTGCAGGGCGTGGACGATTCGTTTTACGACAGCTTCCTGCTGGATGCCATAGATGCACTGCCGCAGGAATTCAACGAAGCCGAAGCGATCTGCACCGTGCTTGAGCAAGGGCTGTGCATCAGTGACGGCTGGCTTTCTGTGCGCATCGACAAGATGATCGAAGCGGAGATTTTCATTCCCCTGACGCAGGCACCGGAGGATCAGCCGTGCTATCAGCGCACCTTGAAAAAAGCAGATTTTTAAAAAGAAAATGCGCCGCAGACATCCTGCGGCGCAT
>JAHHSK010000086.1 GCA_020025255.1 Ruthenibacterium sp.
CCGGTATTGATCGCCTGCAAAATGGTTTCTTTTCTGCATACCCAGAAAAACATAAACCCGGCAAGAGCGGCACCCAAGGGGCAGATATAAATGGAAACAGCGTCCATCCATGGGCCGGTAATGCCCTGAATGGCCCATGCGGCAGCACAGCCCACCGCACCGATTATAAGGCACGAGGAAATACGGCTCAGATGAAAAACCTCCTGCAGGGTGGCAACCGGTGCTTCGTACAGATTGACAAGAGAGCTGAGCCCCGCAAATAAAACACAGAGAAAGAAAACCATGCCGACGATGCGCCCGCCGGGCATGCCGTTGAAAACACGCACAAGCCAAATGAACATCAGGCCGGGGCCGCCGCGGCTCAAATCGCCGCCGCCGTAAGCCATGGCAGGAAGAATAACAAAGGCGGCCAGCAGTGCGGCAATGGTATCAAACAAGGCAACGCGGCACGCGGAATGAACCAGATCCTCCTTATTGGAAAGATAGGAACCATAGATCACACTTCCGCTGCCTGCGACGGAAAGCGAAAAAAAGGCCTGGCCGAAAGCAAAGATCCACATCTTGGGATCTTTGAGTGCGGCGGGGTTCAGTGCAAAAATATAGCGGTAGCCTTCGCCCGAGCCGGGAAGCAGGGAAATATAGACCGCAAGCCCCAAAAGCAGCAGGAACAAAGCGGGCATCATGAATTTGTTGACCTTTTCGATACCGGAGCGGATGCCGAAAATCATGATAACGATACCGACAGCAAGCCCGGCAGTCAGCCAGAACGCATTGCCCGCCGAACCCTGCATGCTGATAGAAACACTTTGCGCAAGCGAACTGCATTCCGGGGCGGTGCGCTCAAACATTTCAATAATAGTATTCTGATCGGTGCCAAGCCCGTATAAGCTGCCGGAAATGCCCATAAAGGTATATTTGAAAATCCAGCCGACCACTACCGTATAGCCGATAGCAAGAGCCAAGGAACCGGCAACCGGCAGTATGCCCACAGCACGCCCCGCATTTTGGCTGCCGCGCGATCGGGTGCATTGACCGAATGCATCGATCGGTCCGCAGCCGGTCATGCGTCCGAGTGCAAATTCACCCAATACGCCGGAAAGGGCGATGAGAATGACAAATAGAAAATAGGCAAGCAGAAAAGTAAGCCCGCCCCACTGGGAAACCATGATCGGAAAACGCCAGATGTTTCCCATCCCGACAGCAGAACCAATGCATGCCAGGATGAAGCCTCCTCTTGTTTGAAACATGTCCCGTTGTCCCAGAACCGTTTTGTGTTGTTTCATACGCGCTCTCCTTTCTTGCGAGGATATCTCCGGGCGGTACCGATATTCTGTGTAAAAACACTTGCTGCACCGAAACGATATCCTCTTTTTTAAAATTTAAAGCTATCATAGCACAGGAAAAGCGCGGATACAACTAAAAAAATCCAATTTGTCATTTTTTGTGATATAAGCAGACAGAAAAATACTATCGCCAGAGCGCAAAACGCAGGATGAAAAACACACAGTCAAGAGACGAAAGCTGCGGTCGAAACCAAAAGATCCGCGCTGCCCGGCGGGAATATCGCTTGAACGGGTTAAAGCAAAGGGGATGAAGCGGTGTTTTTTGCAGCAGCTCGGCACAGCTCCAAAAAGTGTTTGGCGGAATCCGTCAAAAATTTATCTTTATGATAAATGATATGGAATTTGCGGGAAAAATCCATTCCGCGAACGGTAACAGCGTGCACAAGCCCGCGGCGGATCGGCTGCTGAACCATGCGATAGGGAACAACGGCAATGCCAAGCCCGCTGATGACGGCATTGACCAGTGCGGCCGTGCTGGTCGCTTCCCAAATCGGGGAAACGGAAAAGCCTGCCGCCTGCGCCGCCTGATCGAAAACCTCGCGCGTTCCGCTTCCGTTTTCGCGAAGAAGAAACGGCTGACGCCGAAATTCGTCAATCGAAATTTCGGCACCGCACGGAAACGACCCCTGTGCGGGACAGATGACGGTCAAATGATCGTCCATGTATTCCTCGGCGGTAAAATCCGGGGCATGCGGGATCCCTTCGATCAAACCGAAGTCCAATTCGTTTTCCCGAATGGCGTTTTCGATCCGATCCGAAGAGCCTATGGAAACCTTGACCTGCGTGTTGGGGTAACGCCGGTAAAATTCCTTGACATATCCGGGCAGAAACTGGGAGCCGATCGTGACGCTGGCTCCCACACGAAGCACACCAAAGGAATCCCAGTTGCGAAGCTCCCGTTCCATATCGTCAAAAAGGCCGCAGATGCGAAGGGCATATTCCTGAAAGCGCAGCCCTACCGACGTGATTTTCAGCTTTTTTCCCATTCGTTCAAAGAAACGAACCCCATAATACTCTTCCAGCTCTTTTATCGCAAGGCTGACAGCAGGCTGTGTCATATGCAGGGCGCAGGCCGCTTTCGTGGTATTGCAGTCATGGTTGCATACGGATAAAAATAGTTTTATGTGTCGCAGCGTCATGAAAAGCACCTCTTATATATAAAAACTTATCACATATATATTATTATATTATTTTACTTATGCTTCTTCAAGCGGTATAATAAAGGCGTTATCGAATTGAAAGGAAGATGAAGAATTTGAAACAAGCAGAAAAATTCAAAAAGCTTTTCTTTTCCACATTTCAAATCAGCGCGTGCACCTTCGGCGGCGGATTTGTCATCATTCCGCTTTTGCGCAAAAAATTTGTGGAAGAGCTGGGCTGGATCGAGGAACAGGAAATGCTGGATCTGACTGCGATCGCACAATCCTCTCCGGGGGCGATTGCAGTCAATGCCTCGATTTTGATTGGATACCGGGTGGCAGGCTTTCCGGGGGCACTCGTCACGATTTTCGGTACGATTTTACCGCCCTTTCTGATCATCTCGATCATTTCGCTTTTTTACCAGGCGTTCCGCGATAATATGTATGTAAGCATGGCGATGACAGGAATGTTGGCGGGGGTTACCGCTGTGATTTTTGATGTTGTGTATACCATGACAAAAAACATTTTTCAAAAAAAGCGGATCCTGCCGGTGCTGGTGCTGGCCGGCTCGTTTATAGCAACGTATTTCTTTAAAGTAAATATAGTATGGATCATTTTCGTTTGTGCTATCGTGGGTACGGCAGATACCCTGTATGCCGAAAAAAAGAAAAAGGAGGCAAAGTAATGCTGCTTCAACTGTTTTTCAGCTTTTTTCAGATCGGGCTATTCAGTATCGGCGGCGGGTATGCTGCGATGCCGCTGATTCAGCAGCAGGTTGTGGATCTGCACAACTGGCTTACAATGTCCCAGTTTGCAGATATCATGACGATTGCGGAAATGACCCCCGGCCCGATTGCAATCAATTCGGCAACTTTTGTAGGGATCCAGATTGCCGGCATTCCGGGCGCGCTGGTTGCAACCTTCGGGTGTATCCTGCCTTCGTGCGTGATCGTTTTGTCGCTGGCTTATCTTTATTATCGTTTTCGCGGGATGAATGTCGTGCAGGGTGTTTTGGCGGGGCTTCGTCCTGCGGTGGTTGCCATGATCGCTTCCGCGGGAATCTCGCTTTTCAGTATGACACTGTATGGACAGCGCAGTTTTCCGGCAGATCTTTCGGGCTTGAATGCAGCCTCGCTTTTGATTTTTGCTGTGGGATTATTCATCCTGCGCAAATGGAAAGTAAGCCCGATTGCGGTTATGATAAGTTCGGGCGCCGCAGGCATCCTTCTATCTTTGCTGCCCTGATCGGTTGAATCCAGGAACGATCCCTGATATAATCGAATCAGAAAGAAGGGATGCTGTGTGCTGTATACCAGTGTGATGATAAAGCCGGCGTCAGGCAGCTGCAACATGCGGTGCGAGTACTGCTTTTACTGCGATGAAATGGCAAATCGAACGCAGGGGCTTTATGGATATATGTCGGAACAAACGCTTCAGAATGTGATCCGCAAAACGATGCTTCGGACACAAAGGCATATCACATATGCCTTTCAAGGAGGGGAGCCGACCCTGTGCGGGCTGGATTTTTTCCGCAAAGTCATAGAATTTGAAAAAAAATATAACCGTGCGCAGATTGCCGTATCGAATGTGCTGCAAACAAACGGATATGCGCTCAACGAGGATTGGTGCCGCTTTTTTAAGGAAAATAATTTTCTGGTTGGGGTATCGGTGGATGGAACCCAAGAGATGCACGACCGTTACCGTCATTCCGCAAAGGGAAATAAGCCGACCTATGAGACAGTGCGCGAAAATATTCGTCTTTTGGAAAAATACGGTGTGGAATACAACATCCTTACCGTAATCACGGAGGATATGGCAGACAGTGCAAAACAAATCTATGAAAGCTATGCCCGCAACGGCTGGGGCTTTCAACAGTACATCGAATGTCTGGATCCCCTGATGCACGGCGGCGTGCCAAGCCCGTATTCGCTGCAGGCGGCATCTTATGGCCGATTTTTGACGGAACTGTTTGAACTGTGGTATCGCGATTTAAAAAAGGGGAAGCAGCCGTATATCCGGCGGTTTGAAAATTATATAGGGATTTTGGCAGGATACCCGCCGGAATCATGCGAACAGTGCGGGGAATGCGGGATCCAGCTGGTGGTGGAAGCCGATGGCAGCGTATATCCCTGTGATTTTTATGTCTTGGATGAGTACCGTTTGGGGAATTTCAATACCGATCGAATGCCGCAAATCGACGAAAAGCGGGAAGAAATCGGGTTTGTAGCGCGTTCCCGTAAAATTGCCCGCCAATGCAAAAGCTGCCCCTACTATCCGTTATGCCGCAATGGGTGTCAGCGAAGCCGCGAATATCTGCCGCAAGAGGATGCGTACATCAATCGCTTTTGTGAGGGATATCGGTACTTTTTTGATCACTGCATCGATCGGATGCGGGAAATTGCGGCAAACCTGCCCAAATAAAAAAAGCACCGTATCGGAACATAAAATCAATAGCTGCAAGGCGTGCTGAAAAACACGGCACAGTCCCCTTGGGACTGTGCCGTGTCTTTTTTTAAAAGCCGCCCTTCGGCTTATTTGCCGATTGGGATTTCGGGACAATTCTTGGTCCGCATTGCGTAGATCGCTTCCAATTCCTGCAGAACATCCTCTTTTTTGCGAATGAGTCCTTGAAAGTGGCTCACAAGCAAAAGAGAGGAACGCAGGCTTTTCAGCAGATCGATCTCATCTTTTAAAAGCTGCGCATTATATCCATAGTGATTATGATACATCTTGCAGTAAAGGGCATCGCCGACAAACGCATAGGTTTCATCTACTTCCAAGCCAAGGCTGCCTTTAGCGTGGCTGGAAGGCAGGGGAAAAATGCGAACGTTCCCCATGGTGATCGGCTCGGTAACAATGTGCATGCTGCACACAGCATCCGTCCCTTTGGGAAGATGATGATAGGTTTCTTTCGACAGATAGATTTCTTCGGCGGCAATCCTGCCGATATTGCCGATATGATCGGGATGAAAATGCGACAGAACCACATGATAGCTTCCCTTCAGTGACGAAATAGGGGTCTGCCCATTCCCAACATCATAAAGCCAGACAGCATTGTTTTCCTGAATGATCCCAATATCAGCGGAAAGGGGATCCTTGCATGCTTGGATGTAACTGATTTTTTCGTTTAC
>JAHHSK010000087.1 GCA_020025255.1 Ruthenibacterium sp.
GCGGGCAAGGGCGCTTACTGTACTTCAAAAATCGTCTGTTCCTCAACCGGCGTTGTCAGCGCGCGCAGCGCCGTCGCGACGATCTTTCTGCGCACGTCCTTTTCTTCCTCCCGCGTCAGCGCGGGGTTGCCCAGCGGATGCGGGATCGCCACCGCAGGAACAATGCGGTTTGCGCCGACCGTCATTGAGATCGGCGTCACCGTGCATACATGCACGACCGGAATGCCTGTGCGTTCCAGCTCTTTTACCATCGTTGCACCGCAACGTGTACAGGTCCCTCATGTGGAGGTGAGGACGATCGCATCAATATTCGCATGGCGAAGATCGGCGGCGATTTCCTCGGCAAATTTTTTCGCACTCTTTACGGCGGTTCCGTTGCCGACCGTCGTATAGAATTTTTCGTACAGCCCGCCGATTTTCCCTTCGGCGGCAAATTCGCGCAGCACATCCACCGGCAGCACGCGGTCGGCGTCCTCGTTGGCATAAACGGGGTCATAGCCGCCGTGCGCTGTTTCAAACGTTTCGCTCGTCAGATCGCTGACGCCGGTGATATCATAGCACCCGTACTTGGATGCGCTGGAGGATTCGATGTGGTCGGGGTTTCCTTTCGGCACGATGCCGCCGGATGTGACAAGCGCGATGCGCGCTTTGGAAAGATCCTTCACAGCCGGGGCAGGCTGCACACGGTCGAAATCCGGCATCGGAAATTCCGTTGTAAAGGGTTTGCCCGCCATTTTGCGCAGCAGCATATCCACCGCGCGCTTGGAGCCGCGCTGCTGCTCAAAGAAATTGACGCGGATGCCGTTGGGCATATAGCCCTCCTGTGCGGATGCGCCGATTTTTTCATGGCGCGCCAGCTTCAAAAGCAGCGGTGTCATCGCCTTGACGGCCGCGCGCATGCCCGCGGCGTTATTCTTCGTCGGCACGATGTACACCGCATTTTTATACATATCCGCGCCGGGGTTTTCTTCGTACATGCCCGTAAGCACGGGGATGCCCAGCTCTTTTTTTACCGCTTCGCAGATCGCGCCGCACGCAACGCCGTAGCGTCCCGCATTGAACGCAGGGCCGGCAAGCAGTGCGTCGGGCTGGCAGCTGCGGATCATTTCGATGATCTCTTTCTTTGCGCTTTCGATATTTTCGTTAAAATAGGAATCGCCGCAGATGACGGTCGCCGCGATCTCGGCATCCCCGCCCAGTGCCTGTGCAAAAGCAAGGCCGGGGCCGACCGGGCCTTCGCGCAGTTCGGGGGCAAAATCCGCTTTTTCTTCGCCGCCGATCTGTCCGAAAAACTGGTTGATGTAATGAACGATCCTTACCGGAGCCATAGACAACTCCTCCTTTCCGGCTTCAGCGCGCGCTCAGGCGGTTGAAGCCCATTTCATTGGTTGCGCCCGTAATGGCCTGCAGCTCCACCGTGATGCTGCCATCGGGTGCGATATTTCCGTTGAAGCCGCCCGCAATGCGTTCGACATAGGCAAGATCACCGATGACGGTATCCATCGGCGGAAGCACGATCACTTCGTTTGCATTGCCGCCCGTAACCACCGCCGTTGCCAGCGGGCTTGCATCCGCCAGCGACTGCGATGCGCCGTCGCGCCCCGCGTATTCATCCGTGATGATGACGGTGGGGATGTGCTTGCTTTCGATTTTTTTGCAGTTCATGATAAGGTCGGTATCGGGATTGCCGAAGCCCTCCTGCGAGATGATCACGCCGTCCACGCCCAGCAGCTCCGCCAGCTTTGCCGTCCAATCCGAAGAACGCTCCTTATCCGCAAGGTAGACGTTTTCGTTCGTGATGATGACGGTGACAAAGTTCAGCTCCCTGCCGTGGCGGTCGAACAGATCCATGATGACGGGATTGTTCAGATGATGATACGTCGTGTTTTTATCGCATGCAGAAACGCAGTTGCCGCTTAAAACTGCGCCGTCGAACACTTCTGTCGGGTGAAGGAGCGTGGGAAGCGTGCGCTTGGCATCCACGCCGTACACATAGGTATCGTGCATCAGCCCTTGGCTTTGCAGCATCATCACATAGGCAACGCGCGGCAGCTCCGGCATTTTCTTCATGCCCTCGGGGATCGAATCCGTCTCGAATGTGCGGATCTCATCCGGCTGCACGGTGCGCGCCAATTCGCCCAGATACGCCGCGGCCTTCAGCCCCGCCATGCGCAGGGCGTATTCGTGCTCGTGCTGGGACAGGCCGTCCTCCGGCTCCATTTTCAGCACCAGATTGTACAGCCCGGAAAACGGGGTGTATTCTGCCCCCGGGCCGGACATATCAATAATGCCCTCCTGAAAGCCGACCACGCGCCCTGTGGTAACAACTGCCGCGCCGCGCAGCACATGCGTTCGGCCGGAACCGACCGTCGTCACCTTGGAAAGCACGCCGGGGAACACGCCGCCGGGGCCTTCGACCTTGACGCGCGGTTCAATAACGTCCTTCACAGGCGTGATGCGCACGCTTTCGCCCGGACGCGCCAGAAACGCTTCGGCCGATTGGATGTGCGGCTGACCCAGCGCCACCGCCTCGATCTCCTGTTTATTGACATACAGCACGCCGTTTTCGACTTTGGATTGTGTTGAAAATTGAATATCGCGGATATCAATGTATCCCAATTCCAATTTCACTTCGATCACCTCCTTGAATATAAAGCGGGAAATGTACCATGAAAAGCCGATGTTTTTGCACGGCTTACAGTGCGCTTTGCAAAAGCGTCCAATCGATGAGCTGGAAATCCGCACGCACGGAATCCGGCATCTGCGGATACCTTATCGGGAATTGTTCCGCTGCGCGGATGCTGCTTTCGATCAATTCCAGCGACAGTACATCGATTTTCCCCTGCGGGCTTGTGAGCAGCACGGATTTGTACGGGGTTTCGTTCGGCTTCACGCTGCCCGAAAGCGGATGCGTCAAAAGCCGGCTGCCCTTGTGCACCTCATCGCGCACCTTTATCAGCAGCTGCAAAAACGAAACATCAAAACAGCATACCTCGCATATGCCGGAAAGCTTCTTTTGCACAAGCGGATTATTTGTGAATACGCGCATCGTGCACCCCCTTAAAAAGGAAAATAAAAAAGCGAACCGCATCCGCTGCAGTTCGCTCTGTCTGAAACCTGAGAGATTCTTCCGCTTTGTGCGGAATTGCTCCTTCGGTGCTTTCGCTTTCCAGAGTTTTGTCGGATAACGGTCCTTTTACCTGAGATCTTCAGCCGGATGTGTTGCGCACATCCTCTTTATTCCGTCGGTGCCGCTTTCTGCGGTCTCTTCCGTCATCTTCATCCAAAAATATTTATTTTTTCTGATTTTTTTGTAAGCTTTTTCTACAATAAGAATAATCGAAAAGCACGGTCAGCGCAATGCTTATAGAAAAAGTCTATAACGATTTCCTGTTTTTCACGAAAAAAATGCGCCGTCCCGTTGCATCCCGACGAAATCCATGGTATGCTGTATGTATTTCATGGGAGCGGATGGGTGCTGGTGTGCCTTCCGGTCTTCAAAACCGGTGCTAGCGGTGAACAGCCGCTTAGGTGGGTTCGATTCCCACACGTTCCCGCCATGAAAAAAGGCAGAGCCGCACGGCTCTGCCTTTTTCGTTTTTCTTTTGCCCGCACGGTTCGGCGCTGCCTATTCTGCAATCAGCGCGGCATCCTGCTTTTTCCCGGCGCAGCCGATCACCGCAGCACACGGCAGAACATCCGAAAGCGCGCGCAGCATCGCCTGCGCCTTGTTTTCGCTGACGCTCAAAAGCAGCCCGCCGGACGTCTGCGGGTCAAACAGCAGCGTCTGCTGCGCTTGGGCATCGGGACACTGCAGCCTTACCTTGTCTGCCAGATACTCCCTGTTTCGCGTTGCGCCGCCCGGCAGGACGCCCTGTGCGCACAGCTCTTTTGCGCGGGGCATCAGCGGCACATCCTTTACGGCAATGTGCAGCGAAACACCGCTTGCGCGCGCCATTTCGCACCCGTGCCCCGCCAGGCCGAAGCCTGTGACATCCGTGCATGCGTGCACGCCGCCCACCGCCCGTGCCGTATCGCAGGCCGTGCGGTTCAGCATCGCCATTTGCTCTATCAGCGCGCGCACCTGCGCTTGATCCAGCATGCCGCGGCGGTGCGCCGTGCTCAGCACGCCGCTGCCGATCGGCTTTGTCAGGATCAGCACATCGCCCTCCTGCGCGCCGCCGTTGTGCCAGATGTGCGTTTCCTCTTCGGCAAAGCCGGTAACGCACAGCCCGTATTTCGGTTCGCTGTCGCGGATCGTGTGCCCGCCTGCCAGCACAGCACCCGCCTGCTGCACTTTATCCGTGCCGCCTGCCAAAATGGCGCGCACAGCCTGCGGCGGCAGCGTTTCCGGCACGCACAGCAGGTTCATGGCAAGGCTGGGATGCGCGCCCATGGCATAGATGTCACTCAGCGCGTTGGCGGCAGCGATCTGCCCGAAGGCAAACGGGTCATCCACCATAGGCGGGAAGAAATCCACGGTCTGCAGCATCACGCGCCCGTCCGCAAGACGGTACGCGCACGCATCATCGCAGCTTTCATATCCCACAAGCAGCGCACCGCAGTCTGTGCGCGGCAATCCATTCAAAATCTCATTCAGGGCACCCGGCCCCAGCTTCGCCGCTCAACCGGCGCTTTTGACCATTTGTGTCAACCGGATCTCTTCCATGCTCTGCGCCTCCTTATTTTTGCTCTGCGTTCAGTATAGCACGCCGATCCGAAAAAGGAAAATTGATTTTTTCCACAGTTTTTTGCTTTGTTATAGAAAAAAACAATGCAAAACCTCTTGCATTGTGTGAAATTACAGCTACAATAGCAGATGTATCGAGTTGTGTAAAGGGGGATAACTTATGAAAAAGGTTCTGCTTTTGGGCGATTCCATCCGCATGGGCTACGACAGCATCGTAAAGGAAATGCTGTGCGGCGAATATCAGGTTTATTACGATGATACCGATAACGGCCGTTTCACGTTTTATACCCTGTGGCAGGCCAATCAGCTGTTTGCGAAGTACGGCTATTTTGATGTGGTGCATTGGAACAACGGTTACTGGGATATGAACGCCGAGCCGCCTATGAACGAGCCGCTTTCCTCCCTTGAGGAATATCAGCATAATCTGCGGCGCATCATCAAGCTGTGCCGTGCAAACTGCGGCCGTTTGATTTTTGCAACAACGCTTCCTGTAACCGGCCCGACGCCGATGCATTCTTACGGTAACGATTCGGTGCTTGCCTATAATAAAGCCGCCTGCGCGGTCATGGCTGCGGAAAATGTCGAGGTGAACGACCTGTATACCCGCATGCTGCAGCGGAGCGATCTGTATAAATGCGAAGATACGCTGCATCTGACGGAGGAAGGCTCGCGCGTGTGCGCCGAACAGATTGTGCGCATGATCCGCACTGTACCCTGACCGCACGCAGACGCAGTGCGGCCGCTTTTTCGGATCCCTGTCCAAAGAAAAACAAGCGTCTGCGCCCCGAAAGGGGAAAGACATTCCGATACACCGGCACAGGCCCGCAGGTACGAATGACCTGCGGGCCTGTGTTTTTCCGCTTTATATCCCTTA
>JAHHSK010000088.1 GCA_020025255.1 Ruthenibacterium sp.
AGCCGCTGTCTTATGGCAGCGGCTTTTCCTATTCTGATTTTCTATTCGTACAGGGTTTGCCCCGCAAACACACAGACAACTCGCCCGATTTCTTCATGTTCTGCCATAAGCTGATGCGCTGCACACAGCACCGCACCCGCACTTGGCGAAGCCGGCACCGCATCCGTTTCCAGGATTTCCCGTGCCTTCAAATTGGCCGAATGGCTCGGCACTGCCATTACCGCATCTACAATATACGGATTATAGTTTTCCGGCACAAAACCGGCACCCAGCCCCGGTATATTGTGGTGTCCAATAATTCCCCCGCCGATCGCCTGGCTTTCATACGGTTCTACCGCGATGATTTTCACATCCGGATACCACGCCTTCAGGTATTCGCCAACGCCCGTAATCGTTCCGCCCGTGCCGACACCTGCCACAACTGCATCCAGCGCACCGCCCGTCGCGCGTGCAATGTTCGGCCCCGTTACGCGGCGGTGAAATTCAGCATTCAGGTCGTTATCAAAGTAGTTTAAGAAGTAACCTCCGGTTTGTTTCACTGCCTCCTGCGCGCGTTCCACCACGCCCTGTCTGCCGTAAACATAATTGGAAAGCACAATCTGCGCACCGAACTTTGCCAACATCTGCTGGCGCTCCAGCGGCACGGTTGCCGGCATGCACAGCATCAGCGGATGACGGCTGTGCGCACAGGCCACAGCCAATGCAACCGCAAAACTGCCGCTGGAACACTCGATTACCGGCTGCCCCGGCTGCAGCATTCCTTTTTCTGTTGCCAAAGCAAGCATGCCTTCCGCAAGCGCATCTTTTGCAGATGCCGTGGTTCCGCCATAGGCAATGTATGCATACAAAGAATCGGCAAGGCCATACTTTGCACAGTATCCCGAAAGCGCCACTGTCGGACGATCATATAATGTTTCATAGTAGCTCTTATGAATATTCAAAGTGCTGCCGTTCCTTTCTGCCGTTTCAGCTTATTTTCGCCAAAAATATCTTTTTATCTCAAACGATGTACATAATTAGTATACTATAAAAATGTCTTTTTGAAAATGTATTTCGCACAAAAAAGCTTTTTTTCGCCTGCGATTGTCACTTGTACAAAAAAAGCGCAAAAAAACATTCAAATTGCTGAAAAGGTATTGACTTTACACCTTTTCTGACTTATAATAAAAAAGCTGTGTAAAGCAGATTGCTTTACAACCTTTTCCAAGGAGGTCTTGTTATGGTTGCAAACAGTCTTGAGATTTCATATCTGCTTGATTTCTACGGCGATGTGCTGACCGAAAAGCAGCGCGATGTTATGGAACAGTACTATAACGATGACCTTTCCCTTTCCGAGATTGCGGATAACTTCGGCATTACCCGGCAGGGTGTGCGGGATGCGATCAAGCGCGGAGAACACACGATTTTAGAGTTGGAAGAAAAGGTCGGCTTTGCACGCCGATACCGCCTTATGCGTGAAAGTGTAGAATCCTTGGAACAGCTTACCAATGATATCAACTTCTACAATAATAACAATTACGCCATGTCGGAAGATATCCGCCGTTCGGCAGAAGCGATCCTTCGCATTATTCACCGCATGAACGACGCATGATTTTTTCGAATTCAACGAAAGCGAGGCATGCCGCCCATGGCATTTGAAAGTTTAAGTGAAAAACTGAATTCTGTCTTCAAGAAACTGCGCGGCAAAGGAAAACTGGGCGAACAGGACATCAAGGATGCCATGCGTGAAGTTCGTATGGCACTGCTGGAAGCCGATGTCAACTATAAAGTGGCAAAACAGTTCATTGCCGATGTCACAGACCGCGCCATGGGACAGGAGGTTATGGAAAGCCTCACTCCGGCGCAGCAGGTCATCAAGATCGTCAACGAACAGTTGACCGAACTTATGGGCGGCACACAGGCAGCCCGGATTCATATCAAGTCGAAGCCTCCCACCGTTATCATGATGTGCGGTCTGCAAGGTGCCGGTAAAACCACACACACCGCTAAGCTGGCTAAATATTTTATCCGCGAGGGGCATCGTCCCCTGCTGGCTGCCTGCGATATTTATCGTCCCGCGGCAGTGGATCAGCTGAAAATCGTGGGTGCGCAGGCCGGTGCCACTGTATTCAGCTTAGAAGGCGAAAAGCCGGAAACCATTGCCAAAAAAGCCGTATCCCACGCAAAAGATTACGGCAACGATATTGTCATTCTGGATACAGCCGGACGTCTGCATGTCGATGATGATCTTATGGCAGAACTCGGCCGCATCAAACAAGCCGTCGAAGTGGATGAAACCCTTCTTGTGATCGACGCCATGGCCGGTCAGGATGCCGTAAATGTCGCCAAAAGCTTTGGGGAAAGCACCGGACTGGATGGTGTCATCCTGACCAAGCTGGACGGTGACACCCGCGGCGGCAGTGCCCTTTCCGTACGCGCTGTTACCGGTAAACCGATCCTGTTTGCCGGCGTGGGGGAAAAGCTGGACGATTTGGAAGTATTCCACCCAGCACGCATGGCAAGCCGCATTTTGGGCATGGGCGATGTTCTGACGCTGATTGAAAAGGCACAGACCAATGCCGACCAGAAAAAGGCCGAAAAGACAGCCAAACGGCTGTTGGAAAATAAATTTGATTTGACGGATATGCTCGATCAATTTGAGCAGGTCAAAAAAATGGGCGGAGCTTCGGCAATGCTTTCCATGATCCCCGGTGCAAACCGTGTTTCCGATGATGATTTGGAGCAGGGCGAAAAAGAGCTGGCGCGCATGAAAGCGATCATTCAAAGCATGACGCCCGCCGAACGCGAAAAGCCTTCGATCATCAATCCCAAGCGCAAACGCCGCATTGCCGCCGGCAGCGGCACGCGTGTCGAGGATGTCAACCGTCTTCTGCGTCAATTTGAACAGATGCAGAAAGTGATCAAGCAGATGAAAAAGAATCCCAAGGGATTTGGACGCAGTCTGCGCGGCCTTGGCGGCATGTTCCGCTGAGTATTTTCGGTATTCACGGGTCACCCGTTGATATACAAATATTTACAGGAGGTGAATCATCAATGGCAGTTAAGATCAGACTGCGCCGCATGGGCGCGAAGAAGGCTCCGTTCTACCGTGTTGTTGTCGCGGATTCCCGCTTCCCCCGTGATGGTCGTTTTATCGAAGAAATCGGTTACTATGATCCGACCAAGGAGCCCTCTGTTGTTCAGATCGATGCAGATAAAGCAAAGAAATGGATCGCTAACGGTGCTCAGCCCACTGACAGAGTTCGTGTTCTGCTGAAGAAGAATGGCGTTCTCTAATTGCAAGGAGTGCACAATGGAAGAACTGTTATTCACAGTAGCCAAAGGCCTTGTCGAAGACAAGGATGCCGTTCAGATAACGGTTGACGAGCCCAACGAGGAAGGTATCATCGTATACCACCTTACCGTTTCCGAAGAGGACATGGGGCGCGTCATTGGCAAACAAGGCCGCATTGCAAAAGCGATTCGCGTGGTTATGCGTGCTGCCGCTGTGCGCGAAGGCACCAAAGTCATGGTGGAAATCGGCTGAACCAATTGGGCCAGCAATAAAAATGGCTGTCGCAAGATGCTTATTTTACAGCATTTTGCGACAGCCATTTTTCATTTGGATTTTACTTTTTTACCGCTTGCCCGCCCTGCGCCGTTTGGGCTGCACGGGGAGGCTTGTTTTTGCAGTTCAGACACAATTTTACTGCTTTTGCTCCGGGAATCCGCTGTCGTATTCATCCAGAAAGCTGTGTGCTTTTCCATTATAGGTCCAGCCAAGTGCCATATTCAAATTGATGTTTCGCATGCTGTGAAAAATATTGATGTCTGCCTGTGGATTGGTACGGCGGAGTTGTGCAATCAGCGCTTTCGTTTCACTTCGTGCGCCGCGCATTTCCTCTTGTGTTTCCCGTTCCGTAAAACGGCAGGCGCACTGCAGGAAAGTAAGATTATTATACCGTTTCCATGCCAGAATATCTGTCTCGCGTACAAGGCACAACGGCCGAATCAGCTCCATACCTGCATAGTTTGTGCTATGCAGTTTCGGCATCATGGTTTTTACCTCCGCTCCCCATAGGATACTCATCAACGTCGTTTCCACGATATCATCAAAATGATGTCCCAGCGCGATTTTATTGCATCCCAGCTCCTGCGCATTTTTGTACAGATATCCGCGACGCATCCGTGCACACAAATAACAGGGCGATTGTTCGATATTGACAACCGTATCAAAAATTTGGGTTTCAAAAATGTGGAGCGGTATCCCCATAATTTCCGCATTTTGTTCGATCATGGCACGGTTTTCCGGCCGATATCCCGGATCCATGCACAAAAATTCCAATTCAAACGGTACGTCGCTGTGCTTTTGCAGCTGCTGCATGCATTTTGCCAGCAGAAAACTATCCTTTCCGCCGGAAATACACACAGCGATCTTATCTCCGGCTCGAATCAGATCATAATCCTTGCAGCCGCCGACAAATCGGTGCCATATGGGCTTTCGGTATTTCTTGATGATGCTTCGTTCGATCTCTACCCGCTTTTCCATATTCACCGCCGAATATCCAAAGTTTCCAGTACATTTCCCGCTACATCTTTGGTTGTGAAAACGCCGTCCTCATACACCATGTAGCTGTGAATTCCATCGCCTTTCGGGATCGAAATGCTGCCCGGATTCAGGAAAAAGTAATCTCCCCGATCGGCTGCTGCGCGCACATGCGTATGGCCGTGGATCAAAACATCCCCTTTTCCCAGCTTCGGCAGATTTTCTTCATTGAACTGATGGCCGTGTGTTATGAAAACCATGCGTCCCTCTAAATACAGCACAGCGTAATCCGCCATAATCGGAAATTCCAGCACCATTTGATCCACTTCGGCATCACAGTTTCCACGTACTGCAAGGATCTTATCTTGCATCCCGTTCAGTGCCGGGATCACCTGCTTGGGGTCGTAATCGCGCGGCAAATCATTGCGTGGTCCATGATACAGCAAATCCCCCAAAAGAACCACTCTCTCTGGTTTTTCCTGTTCTACCAATTCCACAAGACGATTGGTATAGTATGCCGATCCGTGGATATCACTTGCAAATAATAATTTCATTGTTGTCACCTCACAGTTCAAAGTATACCCGATTTTTTGAAAAAGGAAAAGCCTTTCTTCCCATTTACT
>JAHHSK010000089.1 GCA_020025255.1 Ruthenibacterium sp.
GCCAGCGCCATAGCACCGGCAAGAATGATGGATAACAGTTTTTTCATCGTGGGTCTCCTTCTTTATTTTTTAGGCGTATACCATTTGCGGTCTGCGCCTTAAGATACACAGGCTTCTTTGATTTTCTTTTTCCAGCGGTTGAGCTGTATTTCTGAACGCAAGAGCCTACCGCAGAAAATCAAGTTTCGCAATTCCCAGCCGCAATGCGGCAAGATTTGTTTGTCTTTTGCCGCTTCCTGCGTGGTTCATGCTTCTTAGGATAAATTCACTATATCGCATATGCCATTTGTTTGCAATGAACAATTTTTTTCCTTTACTATCAAAATTTTCATCGCATTTTACATTTATTTCCGCTGTTTCCCTTTTTTATAAAAAACGGCTTGATTTCAATGGTTTTATCTGCAAAGTCGCCCCTGCATGAATTGAAAATTGTGTGTGAGCGATATTTCCCCGCCCCTATATTCAATCTTGCGCGTATTTGATATAATAAGTATAAAGAATACTGTATGAAAAGAAGGCTTTGGCATGAAACATATCTTGATGATCGGCACCGGCGGCACAATCGCATCCGAAGCAACGGAAGCCGGACTTGTACCGGGCATTTCCGGCAAAGAATTTCTCAATTATATTCCCGATGTTCACAAGATTTGCCTTGTGGATTGCATTCAGGTATGCAATATTGATTCCACCAATATGACACCGCAGATCTGGCTGAAGATCGCACAGGCCATACGCGAAAATTACTCCTGTTACGATGGCTTTGTAATCTGCCACGGAACCGACACCATGGCCTACACAGCCGCCGCTTTGAGCTATCTGATCCAAGGCAGCCAAAAGCCAATCGTACTCACCGGAAGCCAGCGCCCGATCCATATGGATATTACCGATTCCAAAACCAATCTTCTGGATGCTTTCACCGTGGCAAGCGATGGCAGCATCGGGGGCGTTTCCATCGTCTTTGCCGGGGCGGTCATCCTGGGTACGCGGGCGCGCAAAACATTTTCCAAAAGCTATGCCGCATTTTCTTCGATCAATTACCCGCTGCTGGGTGTCGTATTGGAGGGCAGGCTGATTCCCTACATCACCCCGCGCAGCCAAACCCCTCGCTTTTATGATTCCTTGGAGGAAAACGTCGCGCTTTTAAAGCTGATCCCCGGCTCCAGCCCTGCACAGCTTTCTTTTCTTTTGCAGGAAAATCGGGCAGTTATCATTGAAAGCTTTGGCGTGGGGGGCATTCCCTTTGGGGACGAGGGTGCCTTTTACCAAATTATCCGCTGTGCGCTGCGCCGCGGAAAAATCATTGTTGTAACAACTCAGGTTCAAAATGAAGGCAGCGACCTTGCTGTATATAATGTAGGGCATCGCCTGAAAGAAGAACTGGGTGTTCTGGAATCCTATGACATGACAACCGAAGCCGTGGTGGCAAAGCTGATGTGGGCGCTTGCCCAAACGCAGGACAGCCAAGAGGTAGCACATCTTTTCTATGCTCCGATTGCAAATGATATCCTGATTCCCCCTTCTGCCGGCGAATAATCAAAGCCGGTTTGCCATTTTTCAGCATTTCACAAAAAAAGCAGAACGCTGCCGGGTTTCCTCGCAGTGTTCTGCTTTATTTTATGATGCATTATTGCAAAAGATGCTGCAAACAGCATTGCAAAGGCTTTATTTCCCGCCGTACAGCTGTTTTTCCACATACCTCATCATCCGATTATTCTGCCAGCCGTATTCCAGAAAAGCAATCAGCGGCACAAGACCCAGATAAGCGGTTTTTTTCGTCAGGATCGGAACAATGACCGCAAGAAAAACGATTGCCCCGAGAATCACCAAAAGAAAAATGTGCTCCCTGCGCCACTTGTCGATCCAGAATTTCTTTTTCTCTTCCAAACAGAAGGCGCTTTCTTTGGGTTCGGGAAGCATATCCTGTTGGATTTCTTTGCAGAGTGCACCTTCCGTGCAATGCGCACCGTCAATAAGCTCCTCCACCCCGACGCCGAATGTCCGCCCCATAAGCCTGAGCATTTCAATTCCGGGCATATAGTTTCCGTTTTCCCAGCGGGATATCGTTTTGTTGGTAACGCCCAGAAGCTCCCCCAGCTGCTCCTGCGTCATGTTTTGTTCCCGGCGCAGCTTCGAGATGAATTTTCCGGTTTTGATCGGGTCCATACGGAACACCTCCTGACTACATATTACCCATTTTCGCATGAAAAGTCTTGCCCATAAAACGCGAACGGGCAAAAATTCTGCGGATTTTCTGCGCGTTCCCGCTGCGTCATCGGGCATCCCGCCCGCTGCAAAACGGGTGCAGCCGCAGCATAAGCTGCGCCGCTTTGGGGTTATTATATCACAGCCGGCAGCTTTTGCCGAACCGGTTTGTGCCTGTCTGCGCACTTTTTTATTTCAACGTATCCTTGAATCCGATCAAGCACTGCTTGATTGGATTTTCCCCTGCACTCTGCTACAATAAAATCAAACGAAACCGTGTGCACCGCATCGTTTCAAAACGAAAAAGGAGACATCGAAATGCAACTCAATTTAGGCGAAACGATCCGCCATTTCCGGCTGCAGAATTCCATGACGCAGGAGCAGCTTGCACAAAAGCTGAATGTTTCCGCGCAGGCCGTGTCGAAATGGGAATCCGGCGCAAATATGCCGGACATCCAGCTTCTGCCCGATCTATCGGTCGTGTTCGGCGTCAGCATCGACGATCTGTTTTCCCTGTCGGATGACAGCCGTATGGAACGCATCGAAAACATGCTGTACAACGCCACGCAGATCACGGATGCCGATTTTACCGCCGCCGTCCATTATCTTCAGGAAAAAATGTCCGATCCTGCCTTGAATCCCCGCGCCACGCTGCTGCTTGCGCAGCTTTACAACCGCCGCGCCGAAGATTATCACACACTTGCAAAACCGCTTGCGCGGGAAGCACTGCGCAAGCTTCCACTGGAAAAAGACGCCCACAATGCGGTTTTCGACGCCGAAAACGGCGCCTATACCGACTGGAACTACACAAATCACTATGAGCTGATTGAATTTTACAAGGACGTCGTTGAAAAGCACCCCGACGACCCGCGGAATTATCTATGGCTTTTGGATCTTCTGATCGCGGACGGCCGCACTGCGGAGGCGCGCGAATATTGCAAGCGTATGCAGAAGGTGCGCGACAACTACCTGTGCGAGCTGTATCTTGGTTCCATTTGCCGCGCCGAATGCAATCTTCCCGAAGCGCTGGAGCACTGGAACAAAATGGTGGAGCGTGAACCGGAAAACTGGCTTGTCCATGCGTGCTACGGCGATGCTATGGCACGCCTGTGCCGCTGGGATGAAGCCCTTGCCGCATACCAGCGTGCCATGCCGCTGCGCCCCGTGCCGCGTTTTTATGATTGTGAGGAAGCCTGCATGCAGATCTACACGATTCTTGGTGATTTTCGATCCGCGCTCGATATGGCGCAGCGGATTCTGGAAATCGAGCAGAACGACTGGGCTCGCGAAGGATACAGCGTGGAACGGATCCGGGAAAAGATCCACCGGCTGGAATCCAAAATCGCCTCACAGGATGCGGCTGCTTCGATCTGATGCCGCTGTACCTTTTCAAAAGACAGTCTGCTTATGCGCAGGCTGTCTTTTTCTTTTCCGCACATTCTTCCGCGTGCTGTGCCGGGCTTATTTCCCGGCACGAAAAAGCCTTTTGCAAAAATTTTTCTGGATATGCTTTCCTCGCAGTGCTATACTTATATATAATAATGTAAGAGCGGAGCCTTTTACCCGCAGGAAGGACGAACCTAACAATATGAATGATTTACTTTCTTTTCTTAAAAAAAGCCCAACGCGCTTTCATGCAGTGGCAGCCCTTGCCGAGGCGCTGGACAGCGCCGGATACACCCGCCTTTCCGAATGTGACGACTGGCAGCTTGCCGTCGGCGGAAAATATTATGTTACGCGCAACGGATCCGCCCTGCTTGCCTTTCGAATTCCGCGCGCCGATTTTTCCGGATTCATGCTTTCAGCCAGCCACGGTGATTCCCCCACATTCCGCATTAAAGAAAACGCGGAAATCCCCGGCCCGGATGGCTATTTGCGCCTGAATGTGGAACGCTACGGCGGCATGCTTTGTGCCCCGTGGATGGATCGCCCGCTTACTGTGGGCGGGCGCGTTCTGGTACAAAACGGCAGTTCCCTGGAAACACGCCTTATTTACATCGACCGCGATCTGCTGATGATTCCGAACGTTGCGATCCATATGAACCGTAAGGCCAATGACGGTTACTCCTACGATGCCAAAACCGATATGATCCCCGTTATGGGCATCGGCTGTGCGCCGGATGCGTTCCGCCATGTGATCGCGCAAGCCGCCGGCTGCCATATCGAAGAAATTCTTGGGCATGATCTCTTTCTCTGCCTGCGTGAACCCGGCGTTACATGGGGCTTGCAGAATGAATTTGTTTCGGCTCCGCGCTTGGATGACCTGCAATGTGCTTACGGTTGCTTTGAAGGCTTTCTTTCCGCGCAGGAAAGCGAAAGTGTACCGGTTTATGCCCTTTTGGATAATGAGGAAGTGGGCAGCCTGACGAAACAGGGTGCGGACGGCACCTTCATCAGCGACCTGATCGATCGCATCTGCGCTGCATTCTCCCGTTCCCGCGTAAGCGCCCTTGCTAACAGCTTCCTTGTATCTGCGGATAACGCGCATGCCGTTCACCCGAATCATCCGGAATATACCGATGCAACGCATCGCCCTATGCCGAATGGCGGCGTTGTGATCAAATACGGGGTGCGTTATGCCACCGATGGCGCCTCTCAAGCTGTCTTTACCGCAATATGCCGCAAAGCTGATGTTCCCTTGCAGCACTTTTCCAACCGTTCCGATCTTGCCGGCGGCTCTACGCTCGGCAACATCGCCAATGCACATACCTCGGTCAACACCGTGGATATCGGTCTTGCCCAGCTTGCGATGCATTCTCCCTTTGAAACCGCCGGTGCGAAGGATACCGAATATCTGATTCGTGCCATGACGTGCTTTTATTCTTCCTCCTTGACCGAAGTGAACGGGACATTTACATTAAAATAAACGTCTTCCTTTACCGGCAGCCGCTTTTTGCAGCTGCCGGTATCTTTTTTGCCGCAAAA
>JAHHSK010000009.1 GCA_020025255.1 Ruthenibacterium sp.
TTTTTCGTATTTATCCCGATGCACTGCACACCGTTTCATCTGTATTTTCCCGGCTTTGCGGCACACACGGCGGATTTTCGATCACAACAAGCAGCCCGCCGCTTTCATCCAGAAGAAAATCCCGGCAGCCGTCATCCTTCAGCATCTTTTCCGCCAGACACTGTTCCGCGCGCCGTGCAACGGTGCGGCGCAGACTTCTGGCACCTGCTGCCTTATCATATCCTTCCCGCACCAAGCAGGCAACCGCACGGGTTGTATGCGTGAGGCGGATTCCCTGCTCTGCCGCACGCGATTCCAATTCCCGCAGCATTTTATCCCCAATGGCATACAGTTCTTTTTCGCCAAGCGGGGAAAACACAACCACCTCATCCAAACGCCCCCATAATTCGGGTTTGAAAAACGCTTTTGCTTCATGCAGTGCTTCGGCACGGCTTCGGCGCGCATCATCCCCTGAAAAAAAGCCTAACGGCGTCTGTGTACCGACAAGGCTTTTTGCACCCAGGTTTGAAGTCAGCACGATCACGGCATGCCTGAAATCCACTTTTCGTCCCTCGCTGTCTGTCAGCACCCCATCCTCCATGATCTGCAGCAGCAGGTTGGATACATCCGCATGCGCTTTTTCAATTTCATCAAACAGCACAACACTGTATGGCCTGCGGCGTACTGCTTCAGTCAGCTGGCCTCCTTCGCCATATCCAACATATCCCGGCGGTGCGCCGATCAATCGGGCGCTTGTATGTTTTTCCATATATTCGCTCATATCAAACCGCAGCAGTGCTTTTCGGCTGCCAAAGCATTGTTCCGCCAGCGCACAGGCAAGCGCTGTTTTGCCAACCCCCGTCGGCCCAAGAAATAAAAAGGCACCCATAGGGCGGCTTCGATCCGCAAGCCCCAGCCGTGCACGCTGCATCGCACCCGCCACCGCATGCACAGCCTCCGGCTGGCCGAATACTGACGCCTGAAGCTCCCGCTCCAGTGAAGCCAAGGAATCCTGTTCGGCTGCCGTCAGCCGGCTGGCCGGGATACCGCTTTGCCGCGAAACCACCTGTGCAATATCTTCCCGCGTAACACGGGGCTTTTTCAGTTCCTTGTGATTTTCAGTGTGCAGGATGTGCACGGCCGAACAGGCTTCATCCAGCAGATCCAACGCCTTATCGGGAAGAAACAGCTCCGGCAGACACCGTACCGAAAGCGACACGGCCGCATGTACTGCATCCGCATCGATCGTTACCCCATGAAACGATGCATAGCACGGCACCAGTCCCAGCAGGATTTCTTCGGCTGTTTTTTCGTCCGGTTCTT
This sequence comes from Ruthenibacterium sp., assembly GCA_020025255.1. GTDB lineage: Bacteria > Bacillota > Clostridia > Oscillospirales > Ruminococcaceae > Ruthenibacterium. The sequence goes on from JAHHSK010000009.1 coordinate 1,303, forward strand.
CCACACAAACCGCACCGAAGCGGCGCGCCAGCGCGGCATCCTTTTCGATATGCGCCCGATATTCCGTGCGCGTAGTTGCCCCGATTATTTGCAGCTCTCCGCGTGCAAGCATAGGCTTTAGGATGCCGCAGGCATCGATCCCGCCCTCTGCCGAGCCTGCGCCGATAATCAAATGCACCTCATCAATAAAAAGGATGATATCGCCCGCGCGCTGCACATCCCGCAGCACGGTTTTGAAGCGCTCTTCAAAATCGCCCCGGTATTTTGTCCCCGCTACAAGGCTTGCAATATCCAGTGCAATAATGTGCTTTCCCCGCAGGGAAAGCGGCACTTTTCCTTCCGCGATGCGTTTTGCCAAGCCTTCCACAACCGCTGTTTTCCCCACGCCCGGTTCTCCGATCAGGCAGGGATTGTTTTTTCGCCGCCGCACCAGGATCTGTTCCACACGCAGCGTTTCTTTTTCGCGCCCCAGCACCGGGTCCAGCTGCCCGCGCTGCGCTTGAAGCGTCAGATCGCAGCCGTACTTTTCCACCGATCGAGCCGCTCCGCGCGGATAGGGCGTTGTGTGGGATGATTTGACGCAATCGGGCAGCTTTCCCATGCGGCAGCCCCATTCGCGCGCGGCGGCACCCGGCTCCAGCCCCAGCTTTTGCAGCAGCTTGCCCGCCTGTGCCGGCTCATCGAACAACGCCGAAAGCAAATGGCACGGTTCGATCTTATCATCCGTGATCGCCTTTGCCTCCAGCACCGCGCGATCCAGGCACCGCGTCAGCTCCGGTGTAAAATCATACGGTGTCACATGAGTTTTCTGTCCGCATCCGATCTGTTCGCACAGCACGCGCGCATAATCCCCGCCATATATCCGTTTTTCTGCAAAAAATGCAGCCGGTTCACCTGCGGTATCCCGCAGCATTGCCAGCAGCAGATGTTCGGTTCCTATATAGGTATGCCCAAAATCCTGCGCTGCCCGCACTGCATTGTGCATCAGCGCATTGGCTGCTTTGGAAAATCCGCTGAACTTATACCTCATTCATGCATCGCCCCTTTACAGAGAAAGTATGGACGATTTTACGCAAAAAAAACACGGCAGGCGCCGGAATGATCCGACCCCTGCCGCCAACTGTTTTATGAATAACTTTTCGGTTCCTGCTTACTGTGCCATTGCTTCTTCGATCGTCAAAGCAATCTGATCCGGGCAGGATGATTTTTTCTGCCCGCAGGTGATCCCTTTCAGGCGGCGGACCGCTTCCTCTGCCTGCATGCCCTGAATCAGCGCGCTGATGCCTTTGAGGTTGCCGTTGCAGCCCCCAACCACATTGACACTTTCGATCACGCCGTTCTCATTGATTTCCACGGTTGTGGAAAGAGAACATACGCCCTTATTTTTGCGTGTATATGTCATTTTGATTTCCTCCGAAACAGTTCTTCTTTTTAGGTTCTTCCCATGCGCACAGCGCAGATTGTTTTAATTGTAACACAGTGCGGGGCGGGTTACAATCGCATTCCCCTATTTTTTTTACTTTCGTATATTTTTTGTGAAAAGATCTGTGCTTTTTCTCTTTTTCTTCTTGTTTTTCGTAAAAAAACTCACAAATCACACACAGCCATGCCGTTTTTGTGCCAACGCAGTCATGCGTTCCAGCTGGCTGTCCTGCGTTACCCATGTGCCAAGCGGCACCGGACGCTTCATGTGTATGCCATGGAAATCCGTTCCCCCGGTCACAATCAGCTGATAGCACTGTGCCAACTGGGCAAGCGTCTGCCGATCCTGCGGCGTGTTGCGCGGGTGATCGAGTTCTATCCCATCGATGCAGCCCTGCTGCGCCAGTTCCTGTGCCAATTCCATGCTGTGATATACGCTCGGGTGCGCCAATACCGCAACCCCATGTGCTTCACGGATGATTGCCAGCACGGTTTCTACGGATTCATAGGCCGGATCATGCAGCACCTGCCCGCCAGGGCTGCCAAACAGCTGCTGATACAGCTCTTTATATATGCCATCCGTATACCCGTATTCATACAGCACCCGTATCAGGTGTGTTTTATACACAACACCGCTGCGATGCGAAAACGGTTGGACATCTTCGCGCCGAAACTGCGGATACAATTTTTCCAATTCGCACATGCTTTGTGCTGTTGCCTCATTGCGCCGCTTTGCCATAAGGGCGCAGAACTGTTCAAGCCCTTTCGTGCGCTCCGGCCAATAACACAAAAGATGCACACGGCGTCCGCGCTTTGTATCAAATGCCGTCAGCTCTGCTGCCGGGATCATTTTTACTGTGCTGTCCACCGGATGTGCCCACGCATATTCCATGGCGAGCAGGGTATCGTGATCCGTTACGGCAAGGTGCGTCAGCCCGGCTCGCTTTGCTAAAATCGGCAGCATTTCAATATCCAATGCTCCGTCTGAAAAATTAGTGTGTGTATGAAGATCTCCGGCCATAACAACCCCTCCTGCCTTTATCCTTTCATCTTACACCGCTTTCCGGCCAGCCGCAAGCATTTCCCGCTCTCAACGGAAAAAAACATTGTTTTTTCAAGAATGCATTGACAAATCGGTTAAAAACGGTATAATGAATATGTTACGCGGATTTAGCTCATCTGGTAGAGCGTCTGCTTCCCAAGCAGAAGGTGGCGGGTTCGAGCCCCGTAATCCGCTCCATAAGTCAAAAACAGCCCTTGAAGTGCTTGCTTCAGGGGCTGTTTTTCTTTTTCCGTAAGCTCCTTTCGGATATCTAAAAAAGCGCCGCAGAATGAACTGCGGCGCTTTTTGCTTGCGGGACGATTTTATTTTTCGATTTTATTGAACACTTCGTTCAGACGGATCAGCATTTTCTTGCTGCCTTCTTCATCGGCTTCGCCGCCCTTGTTGAGCATCTGACCTGCCTTTTTGGCGATATCCAGCACGGTCATGTTCTTCATCATGCCAAACATGCTTCTCTTGATCTTCATGCCGATATTCATCGCAACAAACTGCACCAAAGCATCCCCTGCATCCTTGTTTGCGATGATATCACCGATTTTATCGTATACCGAGAAATAACCCTCTTTTACGATGATTTCGGTCACTTCATCCTCTTGGCTGCCGGAAAGCTCGAACCAGTTCTTTGCACCCTCGGAATCATCTTCTTCCGGATCGACATAAGTGTATGCCGGATTTGCCTGTGCAACCTTTTCCAGCGTCATGGAATCTGTATATTCGCCGGCCTTTGCGCCGATGAACGTGAAGCCTTCTCCCATGGGTACATGCTCGAACACGAACACACGGCTGCCCTCCTGCTCTGCGAACACGCGTCCGTTCACCGTCAGCGTGACCTTCGGCAGGTTGGAATAGACCTTAACGGTCGTCTCGTCGCCCACGCGCTGTGCGTAGCGGCGGCTGCACAGGTGCACGAACTTTTCATCGCTCCAGTATGCTTTATACAGATAGAACGAATCCTTGCGCACCTTGCGGTCGATCGTCATAAGCCCCTTGTTGTTGCGGCCCTTTACATCGCCCTCGTCGCGGGAATCGCAGCCAAAGTCAAACATGTTCCACACATGCGTTGCCCACAGCCACGGACGCTCCTCGATCATGCGGAGCATATGCTCGTGATATACTGCCTGATATTCCTCGGTGTAATCCTTGCACTTGGGGTCATCGCTGTGGAAGCTTACGATCCCTTCGGCACCATATTCCGAAATGCCGATCGGACGATCCGGATACTGCTCATGGAAGCTGTCGAACCATTTTTCGTTGTCCTCCAGCTTGCCCATGTACCAGCCGAAGTAATGGTTGTAGCTTACAACATCCGTGATCTGGTTCAGATCGCTCGACATCGGCAGCATGGAAACCGCTGCAATCGTGGTCAGACGGGTCGGATCCAGCTCTTTGACCAGCTTGTTCAGATCCTGGTGATTTTCGGTCATGCCCGGACGCTTGCCCGCAATCGTGATTTCGTTGGAAATACCCCAGAAGCAGATCGACGGGTGATTGTAGTTCTGCACGATCAATTCCGTCATCTGGCTGCGGCAGTTCTCATGTGCGGCGGGGTCTTCGCTCATCACGGAGATGAACGGGATCTCTGCCCACACGACAAGGCCTGCGCGGTCGCATGCATCATAAAAATACGGGTTGTGCTGATAATGGGCAAGGCGCACCGTATTGGCTCCCACTTCACGGATGAGCGCCACATCTTCTTCATGCTGTGCACGGCTCAAAGCATTGCCGATGCCCAGGCGATCCTGATGACGCGATACGCCGCGCAGCGGAGTCAGCTTGCCGTTCAGGAAGAAGCCCTTTGCCGGATCCACATAATAGGTGCGGATGCCCAGATTTCCGCAAACTTCATCCAGCGGCTCATTGTGTGCGGTCAGCAGAGCCTGTACCTGATACAGATACGGATCTTCCACGCCCTGCCACAGGTGTGCATTTTCCAAGCGGATTTCCGCATGGACTGCTTTTGCTGCCGGACGCACGGCACCTGCAACCAATTTGCCCTCTGCATCGCGGATCACGAATTCCACACTCTGGTTTTCCTGCGGATTTGTGACATAGGCATCCAAAGAGATGATCGCTGCGCCGTCCTGCAGCACATCGGAAGAGAACTTCAATCCCTTTCCGCCGAAATAATCCAGATCGAAGCGGGAATCTTCCGCTGTGATCAGCTTCACGCCGCGGTACAATCCGCCGTAGAAGGTGAAATCGGCTGTCTGCGGGTAAACATCGGTGCGCGGGCTGTTATCGACCCAAATCGCCAGAAGGTTTTCGCCTTCTTGAAGCTCTGCTGTAATATCTGCGCGGAATGCCGAATAGCCGCCCTTATGCAGTTCTTTTTCAACGCCGTTGATCACGATTTTGCCGCAGCTGCTGGCTGCTTCGACCTCAACATAAACATTTTTGCCTTGCGGTCTGCGAATCGTCTTCATATAGCAGCACGGGCCACACCAGTAGTCCGAACCGCCATCCTGTCCATCCAGCGCATTCCATGTGTGGGGCAAATCGACACAGACTGCATCGGCCGGGATCGCTGCCGGCACATTTTCGCAGTTTTTTACAAATGCCCAGCCTTGATTGATTTCTTCCACATGTTTCATCGGAATCATCCTTTCCTGATCGATTGGCTTCGCTGTGCAAACGAAGCCTTCGCCGAAATACGGCTCTTTTCCTTTTTGGGTCTCTTACGGCAGATGCCGCTTGTCCGCTTTTGCCGGATCGGATCCCCTTATTTTGAATTATACCATAAACAAACGAATCTCCGTTAGGAAAATTCCATTGACATTTGCATTATTTTTGTGTAATATTCAAATAACAAAAAAATAATACAGGAGTTGTATCGTTTGTCTGATTCTTTTCTTTCCTTTATCCGGGATATCATCGCCGCCACGCTGGGGGTGGAAATGCATCATCTTGTTCCCCCTTATCCCAACGAAGATCTTCTGGATTACCGCCTTTCCCTTATTTTGAAGTCCGATTTTGACTATCACGATCTATTCAATGCTTCGGCACTTTCGGAAATGGAATCGGATACGATATGCTTTGTGCGCAACACCCTGAAGCTTCATTATGTGCTGCTGCCGGTACCGGATGTGCCGCGCGGGGAATTTTTGATGTTCGGGCCTTTTTTGTACGAAACGCCCTCCGGCGATTTTCTGGAACGCATTCTGGCTCAAAATCACATTGCAAAAAACGATGCCGCGGCATTGCAGATTTTTTACAGCACGGTTCCGGTCGTACCGGAGCCGACCATGGCAGCTGCGGCGCATGCCGTTGCCCGCGCTTTGTACGGTCATCCTGCACACATCGTATACCGTAATTTGGATTCGGTTGTCAGCGTTAGTGCACAGCCGGATGAAAGCCTTCGCTTTTCCATGGAGGTTTTGGAACAGCGGTATCATAATGAAAACGCTCTGCTCACCGCCATTTCGCATGGGGACTACGATGCCGCCGTTCGGCATCTGCGTCATTTTGCCGGCTTTACCCTGATCCCCCGCACCGATAATCTTCTGCGGGAACACAAAAATATGCTGATCATCCTGAACACCTTGATGCGTAAGGCAACCGAACACGGCGGCGTTCATCCCCTGTATCTCGATCATCTTTCCGGCGCGTTTGCCGTTAAAATCGAACAGACCGCCGACCCGGTTTCTGCAAAATGCCTTGCTTTGGATATGCTGCGCCGCTACTGCCAGCTTGTTCAAAAGAATTCACACCGTGGATATTCCCTTGCCGTACAGCGCACACTGAACTATATCAATCTGCATGTATCGGATGATCTTTCCCTTGCCGCTATTGCCGATGCGCTCGGGTTCAATGCCGCGTATCTTTCCGCACAGTTCAGCCGCGAATACGGCGAAACACTGACCTCGTATGTGCACAATCTGCGTTTGCAGACAGCCTCTCAGCTGTTGGACGAAACCGATCTTTCGGTTTGCGAAATTGCCGCGCGTGTCGGGATTGTCGATGCCGCTTATTTTTCTCGTTTGTTCCGCAAAAAATATGGATTTTCACCACAGCATTACCGAACCCGTGCATCGGAGACACGCCAGCAGAAATAAAATCCGGCGTTTCTTCCGTTCATGATATATTTTATTACCACCGGAAAGGATGACCGATCATGACATTTACACAGCTTGAAAACGAAATCATTTACAAAGAAAACGAAAAGGTCCTTGCACGAGTATGCTTTCCCGCCTGCGGCGATGGCGTTGTTGACATCAACCACACCTTTGTGGATGAATCCCTGCGCGGACAAGGTGCTGCAAGCCGCATGCTGGAGTGCACGGCAGCCTATCTGCGCGAAACAAACCGCAAGGCCGTGCTTTCCTGCAGCTATGCACAGAAATGGTTTGAAAAGCATCCCGAATATTCCGATCTTCTGGCACAGTGATATTGGAAAGCAAAACAAAAAAATCCCCTGCATCTGTGATGCAGGGGATTTTTGATAAACAGAACTTAAACCAGTTCGATGATCGCCATTTCGGCAGCGTCACCACGGCGTACACCTGTTTTGATAATACGGGTGTAACCACCATCGCGGTCAGCGTACTTCGGTCCGATCTCATCGATAACCTTTTTCGCTACGCTCTCCTTCGTGATATAGCTGAACACCTGACGCTTTGCATGCAGGTCTTCGCGCTTTCCGAGGGTCACCATCTTCTCCGCCATAGAACGTACTTCCTTTGCGCGGGTAACGGTGGTTTCAATCTTACCATTTTCAAACAGGTAAGTCACCATTGCGCGGAGCATCGCCTTGCGGTGATCACTGGCTCTGCCAAGTTTTCTTGTACCGGCCATCCCATTTCACTCCTTTACAGTTTACTCGTCGTCTTTTGTAAGAGAAAAGCCGAGAGAATCCAGCTTCGCAATCACTTCCTCCAGGCTCTTGCGGCCCAGGTTGCGCACTTTCATCATCTCTTCTTCCGTTTTGTTTGTCAGGTCTTCCACCGTGTTGATGCCTGCACGCTTCAGGCAGTTGAAAGAACGAACGGAAAGATCCAGCTCTTCGATAGTCATCTCCAATGCTTTTTCCTTGCCCTTATCGTCTTTTTCCACCATGATTTCCGCGTCCATCGCTTCCTGTGAAAGCGTGACGAACAGGTTCAGATGCTCGGTCATGATACGCGCTGCAAGGCTCACAGCCTCCTGCGCATTGATCGTGCCGTCCGTCCAAACGTCCAGCGTCAGCTTATCATAGTCAGTGATCTGGCCCACACGGGTATTTTCCACTGTGTAGTTGACCTTGAGTACAGGGGTATAGATGCTGTCGACCGGCAAAGCATTCAGAGACGCCTGCTCCGCAGCCTGCTTATTGCGTTCTGCCGGAACGTATCCGCGTCCCTTATCGAAGACAAGCTCCATAACGAGCTTTGCGCCTTCTGTCAGAGTAGCAATGTGCCAATCGGGATTCAAAATCTCGATTTCAGCATCCTGCTGGATGCTGCCGGCAGTAACCTCGCCCTCGCCGCTCGCCTCAATGCGGACAGTCTTCGGGGTGTCGGTATACAGCTTTGCGGTGATGCCTTTGACATTCAAAACGATCTCGGTAACGTCTTCTTTGACGCCTTCGATCGTCGAAAACTCATGAACGACCCCGTCGATTTTAATGCTGGTGACTGCAACACCCGGCAGGCTGGAAAGCAGCACACGGCGCAGGCTGTTGCCCAAGGTTGTTCCGAAACCACGTTCCAGCGGTTCCACAACAAACTGGCTGTAACGGCCATCCGGGGAAAGGCTGGTTGTTTCGATCTTGGGTCTTTCAATCTCCATCATTCTAAAACCCTCCTTAGTACAGGCAGGCGGCATGCCGCCTGCCAAATAGTTCGCATACGGTGATGAGGAACGCGGGGATTATTTAGAGTACAACTCGACGATGAGATGCTCTTCGACTTCATAGTCGATATCGTCACGCTGCGGCAGAGCGATAACTGTTCCCTTCAGAGAATTGTCCTCGCGAGTCAGCCACTTGGGCAGAGTAACGATCGGGGCATCTTCACCCAGCAGACCCTTGAACTTGACCGAAGCACGGCTTTTTTCGCAAACTTCGATCACGTCGCCAGCCTTCACCAGATAGGAGGGGATGTCAACGCGCTTGCCGTTCACGGTGAAATGGCCGTGAGTGGTCAGCTGACGAGCCTCGCGGCGGGTCTTGGCAAAGCCAAGGCGGAACACCACGTTGTCCAAACGGCGTTCAACCATGCTCAGCAGGTTGTCACCGGTTTTGCCGGGCATACGGGATGCTTTTTCGTAGTAGTTGCTGAACTGCTTCTCCATGATGCCGTAGATGAACTTGACTTTCTGCTTCTCGTTCAGCTGCAGGGCATACTCAGACTGCTTCTTGCGCATCTGACCCTTCGGATTGCGGTTCGTATTTTTTTTGGCATAGCCCATAACAGCAGGAGAAAGGTTCAGTGTCTTGCAACGCTTTGCGATGGGCTGCATATTTCTAGCCATGTGTCAAAACCTCCTTCTATGATCAGATGCGGCGGCGCTTCGGCGGGCGGCAGCCGTTGTGCGGGATCGGGGTAACGTCCTTGATCATGGTGACGTCCAGACCGGTAGCCTGCAGTGCGCGGATCGCAGCCTCACGGCCGGAACCCGGGCCCTTAACATATACTTCTACCGATTTCATGCCGTGCTCCATAGCTGCGCGTGCAGCTGCCTCGGCAGCCGTCTGTGCAGCGAACGGAGTGCTTCTGCGGCCACCGCGGAAGCCCTGACCGCCGGCGCTGGACGCAGCGACAGCGTTACCCTGCATATCGGTAATTGTAACAATCGTGTTATTGAATGTGCTCTGGATATGTGCGCAGCCACGTTCAATATTTTTGCGCTCGCGGCGTTTGCCACGCACAGCGGCGCCCTTTTTTGCAGCGGCTTTTGTTGCCATCTAACTGTCCTCCTTATGGATTACTTCTTCTTGTTGGCTACCGTGCGCTTCGGACCCTTACGGGTACGTGCGTTCGTTTTGGAACGCTGGCCACGCACAGGCAGACCCTTGCGATGACGCGTGCCGCGATAGCACTGAATTTCTACCAGACGTTTGATGTCAAGCGCGGTGTTGCGGCGCAGGTCACCCTCAACGATGAAATGCTGATCGATATAATCACGAATCAATGCCTCTTCGTCCTGGGTCAGGTCCTTCACTCGAGTATCGGGATTGATCTTCGTAGCGGCGAGGATCTCGTCCGCAGCACTGCGGCCAATGCCGTAGATATAAGTGAGGCCAATTTCGACTCGCTTTTCTTTGGGCAAGTCAACTCCGGCGATACGTGCCATGGTTTTAGCACCTCCTGATTTATTTATCCCTTGGTGGATCATGCCGCGATAAGCCCGGCGGGATAGGGACGTTCTTACGCGGCTGGAATGCTGTTACATCTTAACCCTGACGCTGTTTGTGCTTCGGGTTTTCGCAAATCACCATGACGCGGCCTTTGCGCTTGATGACTTTGCACTTTTCGCAAATAGGTTTTACGGAAGGTTTCACCTTCATGTTTGGTACCTCCTTCAAGCTGCGCTCGATTTACTTCGAGCGCCATGTGATGCGGCCCTTCGTCAAATCGTAGGGGCTCATCTCCAATGTGACTTTGTCTCCCGGCAGAATCCGAATGAAATTCATCCGCAGCTTGCCGGAAATGTGTGCCAGCAGGCGGTGCCCGCCCTGAATCTCCACGAGAAACATCGCATTGGGCATGGCCTCTACCACGACACCTTCTACTTCGATGACGTCTTCTTTGGACAAGCTTCTACACCCTCCTTGGCTGTGTAAGGATGACTGGCCCGTTGGACGTGATAGCGATCGTGTTCTCAAAATGAGCAGCGAGGCCGCCGTCAACGGTTTTTGTCGTCCATCCATCCGACATGGTTTTTACGACGTGGCTTTTTTCGGTTACCATCGGTTCAATGGCAATCACCATTCCGTTTACAAGGCGCGGCCCGCGCCCTGCTTTGCCGAAGTTCGGCACTTCGGGGTCTTCATGCAGATCCCGGCCTACGCCGTGACCCACAAAAGTCCTAACGACGGAAAATCCCGCGTCTTCCACGTACTGCTGCACCGCCGCGCCGATGTCGCCTACCCGGTTACCCGGCACCGCAGCAGCGATGCCGCGGCGCAGAGATTCCCTTGTAACATCCATAAGACGCTGCGCCGTATCAGAAACTTTTCCGCATGCAAATGTTGCGGCGTTGTCTCCGTTCCAGCCATGAATGGCGGCGCCTGTGTCAATACTGACGATATCGCCCTCGTGCAGCACGATCCCGTGAGACGGAATGCCGTGTATCACGACATCGTTCACGGAAATGCATGCACTGCCCGGGAAACCGCCCAACCCTTTGAAGTTGGGCCGTGCCCCCTGACTGACGATATAATCATAAATGATTTTATCGATTTGGGCTGTCGTGACGCCCGGCCGGACGGCTTCGCCGCCGATCCGGAGCGCTTGTGCAGAGATTTCGCAGGCCTGTTTCATGGCCTCGATCTCTTTTGCTGTTTTAATGAGGATCACAGCCGGACCCCCAGTTTCTCGAACAAAAGCTTCGTGGTCTCGGCAACGCCATCCACGCCTTCCACAACCACAAGCTTTCCGCGTTCGCGATAGAAATCAACCAACGGTTCGGTAAACTCGTGGTAAACCTTCAGACGTTCCAGAATGGTTTCCGGCTGATCGTCCTTGCGGATGATCAGCGAACCGCCGCAGCGATCGCAGATATCCGGATTTGCCGAGGGGTTTGCTGTCGTATGATAGCTTGCCCCGCAGGCAGAACACACACGGCGTCCGGAAAGACGCTCGATAATGCATTCATCTGCGACCTCGATATCCACGACCTTATCAATGCCGATGCCCATTTCTTCCAAGGCCTCGGCCTGTTTTACGGTGCGGGGTACGCCGTCCAGGATGAAACCGTTTTTGCAGTCATCCTGTGCCAGACGTTCTTTGATAATGCCGATGATCACGTCGTCGGGGACAAGCGCGCCGGAATCGATATACGATTTGGCTTTCAAGCCCATTTCCGTTTCGTTTTTCATCGCTTCGCGAAGAATATTACCGGTGCTCACCGCAGGGATCCCAAGCTTATCGCAAATGACCTCTGCCTGTGTGCCTTTCCCTGCGCCGGGCGCGCCCAAAAGGATCAGTTTCATATTAGCCTTCCCCCTTCAACAGTACTGAGCTCACTCAAGGAAACCCTTGTGGTGACGCATCAGCATATAGGATTCGAGACTGCGCGATGTATCCAGTGCAACACCAACGACAATCAGCAGGCTTGTGCCGCCCAAGGAGATATTGACCCCCGTAAGAGCGCCAAGCACAATCGGCAGAACCGCCACAACACCCAGGAAAAGGGCGCCGATGAACGTGATCTTGCCCAGCACCTTTGCAATAAAATCGCTTGTCGGCTTGCCGGGACGGTAGCCGGGAACGGTGCCGCTGTTTGTGCGCAGATTGTTTGCGATTTCAACCGGATTGTACTGCATCGTCACATAGAAATAGTTGAACGCAATGATGAGCAGCAGATAGATCACTGCATAGACCCAGCCGGTCGTGCGGAACACGCCCAGGAATCGGGCTGCGAACGGGTGATCCACCGGATTATACAGATTGGGGAAGAATCCGCCGATCGTTCCGGGGATCGAAGCCAGCGCACTGGCAAAGATGATCGGCATAACACCGCTCATGTTCACCTTAATGGGGATGTGTGCGTTCTGTCCGCCGTACATTTTGCGGCCGACAACGCGTTTTGCGTACATGACCGGGATACGGCGTTCTGCTGCATTGAGGATCACTACAAATACAACAACCGCAACAGCCAGCACAACGAACAGCGGGATCAGGAAGTAGTACTTCACTTCTCCGCCCGCGGCCAGGCCAAGCCAGGTTTTCACGGTGGTGAAGATGCTGGTCCAGCGGGAGATGATGCCCGCAAAAATCAGGATCGAAATGCCGTTCCCAATGCCTTTCACATCAATCTGCTCGCCCAACCACTGGATGAGCATGGAGCCTGCAGTGAATGCAAGCACCACCACGATCGCAGAGAAAATCTGAGCGAACAAGGATGTGCCGTTGCCGTACACAAGGGCGTTCTGACCGCGCAGCAGGAAATAATATCCGATGCCCAGGGCCAGTGCGATTCCCGCGCCGGTATAACGTGTGATGCGTGTGATCTTCTTGCGTCCATCTTCACCCTCTTTTGCCAGGCGTTCCAGTGCCGGAATCGCCACGGTAAGCAGCTGGATGATGATCGATGCGTTGATATACGGCGTAACGCTCAGTGCAAACAGCGTTGCCTGCGAGAACGAACCGCCGGTGAGCATGTCGATGTAGCCGAGCATGCTGCCGCTCTGGCCTGCGATCCAGCCCTGCAGCGCCTCAGGGGCGATGAAGGGCACAGGGATTGCACAGCCGAGACGGAAGATGACGATGACAAAAAGTGTATAAAGTAGCCGTTTCCGCAGATCCTCGATCTTCCAAGCATTGCGAAATGTCTCAAACACCTTAGATCACCTCAGCCTTCCCGCCTGCCTTTTCGATTTTCTCCTTAGCGGAAGCGGAATAAGCATTCACTTTAACGTTGAGCGCTTTGTCCAGCGTGCCGTTGCCGAGAACCTTGACGCCGTCCAGCGTCTTTTTGATCAGACCCTTTTCGATCAGGGCGTTTGCGTCCACCGTGCTGCCTGCCTCAAATTTATCGAGGTCGCTTACATTGATGGTTGCATAAGTTGTGGCAAAAATGTTCTTGAAGCCGCGCTTGGGCAGTCGACGCTGCAAAGGCATCTGGCCGCCTTCAAATCCGGCTTTCTTTACACCGGAACGAGCCTTCTGGCCTTTGTGGCCGTAGCCCGCTGTCTTGCCGTTGCCGGAACCTGCGCCGCGGCCTTTGCGCTTTGCAGCTTTGTTCGCGCCTGCGGCGGGCTGTAATTCATGAAGCATCATATTGCGTGCACCTCCTTGCTATTACGCTTTGGTAACCTCTACCATATGCGAGATTCTGTTGATTTTGCCGTTTGTTGCGGCATTGTCGGGCTGCGTCGTAACGTCGCCCGCCTTCTTCAGGCCCAGAGCCTTGGCGGTTGCGATCTGTTTTTCGGTGCGTCCGATCAGGCTCTTTGTAAGCTTAATGGTGAGCTTGCCAGTCGTCTTAGCAGCTTTCTTCGCCGGTGCCTTCTTTGCAGCGGCAGCTTTCTTAGCAGGAGCTTTTGTATTCTCTACGACTTCTTGAGTCGCGATGGTTTTCTCTTCAGCCATGGATCACTGCCTCCTTAACCCAGAATTTCTTTTACGGTCTTGCCGCGCTTTGCAGCAACCGCTTCTGCGCTCTGCAGACTGCACAAACCGTTGATCGTGGCGGTGACCACGTTGCAGGGATTGTTGGTGCGCTGGCACTTGGTACGGATATCCTGAATGCCTGCAAGTTCCAGAACGGCACGAACTGCGCCGCCTGCGATAACACCGGTACCTTCCGGAGCCGGACGAAGCAGCACGCGGCCTGCGCCGAATACGCCCACCGTCTCATGAGGGATCGAAGTGCCTTTCATGTTGATGCGGTGCAGGTTCTTTTTTGCAGCCTCGCAGCCCTTGCGGATTGCTTCGGGAACTTCAGAAGCCTTGCCCATACCGAAACCAACGATGCCGTTGCCGTTACCGACGACAACCAGGGCGGAAAACTTCATTACGCGGCCGCCCTTAACAGTCTTGGATACACGGTTGATGGCAACAACCTTCTCTTGTAAATCCAAAGTGGATGCGTCAATCATTTCCATTTGTATCCTCCTTACAGCTCGAGGCCGCCCTCACGGGCACCCTCAGCCAAAGCCTTCACGCGGCCATGATACACAAAGCCGCCGCGGTCATAAACCGCCTTCGTGATGCCCTTGTCGGCAGCACGCTTTGCGATGGTCATGCCGACCTTCTTTGCTGCTTCGATGTTGCCGCCGAAGCCTTCAAAATCTTTATCCATGGTGGATGCTGCTGCCAGCGTTACGCCGGCAACGTCATCGATGAGCTGTGCATAGATATGTTTGGAGGAGCGGAACACATCGAGACGCGGGCACGCTGCGGTGCCGGAGATCTTGCCGCGTACACGGCGGTGTCTGCGAAGACGAGACACATTTTTATCCGGTTTATTAACCATTGTCGTTCACTCCTTCTCTTATTTAGCGCCCTTGCCGGCTTTGCCTTCTTTGTGAGCAACATATTCACCCGCATAGCGAATACCCTTGCCCTTATAGGGTTCAGGCGGACGCTTTTCGCGGATTTCCGCTGCAAACTGGCCGACACGCTGTTTGTCGATACCATTGACGACGATCTTCAGGGGATCGGGAACGTCAATCGTGATACCGTCGATTTCAGGCATGATCACCTGATGAGAGTAGCCCAGGTTCAGAACAAGGTTGGTGCCCTGCTTTGCAGCACGGAAGCCAACGCCCTGAATTTCCAGCTCTTTCTTGTAACCATTGGTTACGCCCTCAACCATGTTGCTGATGAGGGTACGGGTGAGGCCATGCAGGCTGCGAGCCTCTTTTTCGTCATTGGGACGGGTAACCACTACTTCGCCGTTTTCCACTTTGACAGTCATCATGGAATGGATCTTGGAATCGAGTGTACCCTTGGGGCCCTTAACGGTTACGTTCTGGCCATTGATGCTGACCTCTACGCCCGCGGGAATGACGATGGGTTTTCTTCCAATTCTCGACATTGTCTATGCCCCTTTCTTACCACACGAAGGCGAGGACTTCGCCGCCCACGTTGTTTGCGCGTGCGGATTTGTCTGTCATAACGCCCTTCGAGGTGGAAATGATTGCAGTGCCAAGGCCTCTCATGACCTTCGGCATATCTTCACAGTTGGTGTAGATACGCAGGCCCGGCTTGGACACGCGGCGGATGCCCGAGATAACCGGCGCGCCGGTCTCGGTGTATTTCAGTGCGATGCGGATGATGCCCTGTTTGTCATCAGCGATGACCTGTACGCCCTTCACGTAGCCTTCTTCCAGCAGAATGTTAGCAATTGCTTTCTTCAGATTGGAAGCCGGAATGTCCACAGAAGGGTGTTTGGCAGTACTGGCATTGCGGATGCGGGTGAGCAGGTCCGCGATAGGATCAGTAATATTCACGCCACTAACCTCCTAAATTCCTTGTAAAATCTGTTGTAGTTGGGATAAGCGCTTCGCTTACCAGCTGGCCTTTTTTACGCCCGGGATCTCGCCCTTGTAGGCAAGTTCGCGGAAGCAGATACGGCAGATGCCGTATTTGCGCAGATAGGCGTGGGGTCTACCGCAGATTTTGCAACGATTGTAAGCACGGGTGCTGAACTTCGGCTCCATCTGCTGTTTGATTTTCATGCTTGTCTTAGCCAAATCTCATGCCCTCCCTTAGTTTGCGAACGGAGCGCCCAGAGCTTTGAGCAGCTCTTTGGCTTCTTCGTCTGTTTTTGCAGTCGTTACGAAGCAGATATCCATACCGCGTACGGCATCGATCTTATCGTAATCGATTTCCGGGAAGATGAGCTGTTCCTTGACACCGCAGCTGTAGTTGCCGCGTCCGTCAAAGGAGTTGCCGTTGATGCCGCGGAAGTCACGCACGCGGGGCAGTGCCACGCTGAAGAAACGATCCACGAATTCATACATGCGTTCGCCGCGCAAAGTGACCTTTGCACCGATCGGCATGCCTTCACGCAGTTTGAAGTTTGCAACGCTCTTCTTCGCTCTGCACACCACTGCCTTCTGGCCGGTGATCTTTGCAAGATCTGCCAGGATCGAATCCATGATCTTCGGGTTATCGCGCGCTTCGCCGCAGCCAACGTTGATTACAACCTTATCCAGCTTCGGGATCTGCATCACGCTTTTGTAGTTGAATTTCTTCATCAAAGCGGGAGCAACTTCCTTGGCATAGGTTTCTTTTAATCTTGCCATTATTCTTTACTCCCTTTCTTTTCTTTAAACTGTGCGCCGCACTTTTTGCAGACGCGAACTTTCTTGCCGTCTTCTACGATATGGCCCACGCGTGTGGCCTTACCGCATTTCGGGCAGACCGGCATGACCTTGCTGGCGTACATAGCGCCTTCAGCCTTGACGATACCGCCCTGCTCGCCCTGGCGGCGGGGTTTCACGTGTTTGGTCACCATATTGCGGCCTTCCACGATGACTTTGCCTTCCTTGGGGCTGACCTGCAGGACCTTACCGGAGTTACCGCGGTCTTTGCCGCTGATAATCATAACAGTGTCGCCGGTTTTAACATGAATTTTTGCCATTCTGTAAAACCTCCTTACAGCGATTCCGGAGCAAGGCTGACGATCTTCAGGTAACCGCAGTCACGCAGTTCGCGTGCCACCGGTCCAAAGATACGAGTGCCTCTCGGGTTTTTGTCGTCGCGGATGATAACCGCGGCATTCTCGTCGAAACGGATATAGGAACCGTCCTCGCGGCGCAGGCCGTGCTTGCTGCGAACCACAACAGCCTTGACCACATCGCCTTTTTTCACTTGGCCATTGGGCGCCGCTTTCTTAACCGAAGCTACGATAACGTCGCCAATGCCGGCATATCTCTTGCGGGAGCCGCCCAGCACACGGATGCACATGATTTCTTTCGCACCGGTGTTGTCAGCCACTTTGAGATAGCTTTGCATCTGTACCATAAGACAGAATCTCCTTTCAAAGCTGCTAGCTTATTTCGCCTTTTCGATGATTCGCACCAGGCGCCAGTGCTTCTGAGCGCTCAAGGGGCGGGTTTCCATGATTTCAACACGGTCGCCTTCGCGGCACTCGTTGTTTTCATCGTGTGCCTTGAACTTCACTGTACGCTTCAGGATCTTTTTGTAGAGGGGGTGCTTAACGCTGTCCTTAACAGCGACAACGATCGTCTTGTCCATTTTGTCAGACACAACGACGCCCACGCGGGTCTTTCTCAAATTGCGTTCTTCCATTGCTTTTCCTCCCACTCTTACTGTGCGTCTTTCAGCTCATTGCTGCGCATGACAGTCTTCACACGGGCAATGTCTTTCTTGACGGTTTCAATACGGCCGGGATTCTCGAGCTGATTGATCGCGTGCTGGAAGCGGAGGTTAAAAAGCTCTTCTTTCAGGTCGGCCAGTTTTTTGGTCAGCTCCGCCGCGCTCATATCACGCAGTTCATTCGCTTTCATTTACGCTTCCTCCATTCCTTCACGTTTCACAAACTTGCACTTTACAGGCAGCTTGTGTGCGGCAAGGCGCAGAGCCTCGCGTGCGGTTTCCTCGCTTACGTCCGCAATTTCGAACATAACACGGCCGGGTTTTACAACAGCCACCCAGTATTCCGGGCTGCCTTTACCGGAACCCATTCGGGTTTCAGCCGGCTTTTCGGTAACCGGCTTATCCGGGAAGATCTTGATCCATACCTTACCGCCACGCTTGATGTAGCGGGTCATGGCAATACGAGCTGCCTCGATCTGGTTCGAAGTGATCCAGGAGGGCTCGAGGGCAACAAGACCGAAATCGCCCTGAGAAACTGTATTACCGCGCATGGCCTTACCGGTCATACGGCCGCGATGCACACGACGGTATTTAACGCGTTTAGGCAGTAACATTATTTGTTGCCTCCTTCTTTCCGTGCTTTGGGCTGAGCGCCTTTCAGCACTTCGCCACGATAGACCCAAACCTTGATGCCGATCTTACCGTAGGTTGTGTTTGCCTCGGCAAAGCCGTAATCAATGTCGGCGCGCAGTGTCTGCAGAGGAATGGTGCCCTCATGATAGCTTTCGCTGCGGGCAATATCCGCGCCGTTCAAACGGCCGCCGATCTGGATCTTGATACCCTTTGCTGCAACAGCGTTGCTGCCGCGGCGGGGGCTCATTGCATTGCGCATTGCCATTTTGGTGGCACGGCGGAATGCGATTCGACGCTCAAGCTGGGAAGCGATATCCTCGGCAACCAGCTGTGCGTTTGTGGAAACATTGTTGACTTCCACGATGTTCACCAGCACATCCTTGCCGGTCATCTTGGACAGCTGAGCCTGGATCTTTTCCTTTTCAGCGCCCTGACGTCCGATCACCATGCCCGGCTTTGCGCAGTGAATTGTCACGCGAACGCGGGGCTTGCTGGTTGCATTGTCGATCGTGCGCTCGATTTCGATCTTGGGCACGCCGGCATTATAAAGCTGCTTTTTCAGCACCTTACGGATTTTGTAGTCTTCAACGAGCGTGTCGCCGAAGTCACGCTTGGACGTAAACCAGCGGCTGTCCCAATCCTTAATAACGCCCACGCGGATGCCGTGGGGATTAACTTTCTGACCCATCTGTTTTACCTCCTTACTCTTTCTCTTTCAGAACGACCGTGATGTGGCTGGTTCTTTTCAGAACGCGGAATGCACGGCCCTGTGCGCGGGGACGAACACGCTTGAGCGTGGGGCCCGGAGTGACAAAGCACTCTGCAACGTACAGGTTGTTCTTGTCCATGTTGTGGTTGTTTTCCGCATTGGCGGCGGCAGATTTCACCAGTTTGTAAAGGAGCTCAGAGGCGGCCTTCGGGGTGTACTGCAGAATCGCCAGCGCCTTATCCAGTTCTTCGCCGCGAATGAGATCCAGCACGACGGAAACCTTGCGGGGCGCGATGCGGGCGTATCTAAGATGTGCCCTTGCTTCCATTGTAATCCTCTCCTATCCTTTTTATCGACCGGTGGTCTTGCCGCCCGCATGGCCCTTGAAGGTGCGGGTGGGGGCGAATTCGCCCAGCTTATGGCCAACCATATCCTCGGTTACATATACGGGGACATGCTTGCGGCCGTCATGCACAGCAAACGTGTGGCCGACAAAATCGGGGAAAATGGTGGAGGAGCGGCTCCATGTTTTGAGCACGCGCTTCTCGCCCGCTTCGTTCATTGCTTTCACGCGTTTCAGCAGCACCGGCTGTACAAAAGGTCCTTTTTTAACACTTCTACCCATGACAGCTATCCTCCTTACTTCGTGGCGCGTTTCACGATGAACTTATCGGAACGCGCATGGTTCTTGCGAGTCTTATAACCCAGAGCAGGTTTGCCCCACGGGGTAACAGGGCCCGGACGTCCAACCGGAGACTTGCCCTCGCCGCCGCCGTGCGGGTGATCGCAGGGGTTCATGACAGAACCGCGAACAGTGGGACGCCAGCCCATGTGGCGCTTGCGGCCAGCCTTGCCGAGGTTCACATTCTCGTGATCGCCGTTGCCGACAGCGCCGACTGTTGCGATGCAGTTCAGGGGAATGTTGCGCATTTCGCCGGACGGCAGACGAACCAGAGCGTATTTGCCCTCTTTCGCCATAAGCTGAGCCATGTTGCCGGCGCTGCGGACAAGCTGTGCGCCCTTGCCGGGATACAGCTCGATGTTGTGGATAACCGTACCGACCGGGATGTTGATGAACGGCAGGCAGTTGCCCGGCTTGATATCAGCCTTTGCACCGCTCATAACGGTATCGCCGACCTTCAGTCCTTCCGGAGCGATGATGTAGCGTTTTTCGCCGTCTTCATACTGAACCAGTGCAATGTGTGCAGAACGGTTCGGGTCGTACTCGAGCGTCTTGACAACGGCAGGCATATCCACCTTGTCGCGCTTGAAGTCGATGACACGATACTTCGTGCGGTTGCCGCCGCCGTGATGACGAACGGTGATGCGGCCGGTGTTGTTGCGGCCGGCAGATTTCTTCATCGGCTCGAGCAGGCTTCTTTCCGGTGCTACTTTGGACAGACCGGAGTAATCGATCACTGTCATACCACGGCGGCCCGGAGTAGTCGGTTTATACTTTTTGATAGCCATGTTCTTTCTCTCTTTCTTGTCTTATGACATTATTATCGGAGTCATATCTCCATAGGCGGTCCCTCAGGGGACCTTGGCGCCGAAGCTTTCGGCGCGCACACCCTGCGGCGTGCTTAGACCATGGATTCGTAGAACTCGATGCCCTTGGAATCCTTGGTGAGGGTGACGATTGCCTTTTTGCTCTTTGCAGTGTAGCCTGCATGTGCACCCTGACGGCGGAAACGGCCGCGCACGGAAATGGTGTTGACCTTTTCCACTTTAACGCCGAACAGCTCCTGTGCTGCGCGTGCGATGTCTACCTTCGTTGCATCCAGTGCAACCTTGAAGACGTACTTTTTCATGCCGATACCGGCCATGGAAGCCTCGGTGATGACCGGGGCAAGAATGATATCCTGAGCGGGAGTTTTCATTACGCAAATACCTCCTCGAGTTTCTTAGCGGCATCCACGCTGATGACGAACTTGCCGCCGTTCAGCACTTCATAGGTGTTGATGTTTTCCGCAACTTCTGTCGCAACACCCGGAATGTTTGCTGCGCTCTTTACGAGCTTTGCGTCAACAGCCGGAGTAACGATCAGAGCCTTCTTATCCGCACCGATTGCTTTGAGCATGTTCACAACGGTCTTGGTCTTGAACTCCTCGCACTTCAGCTCGTCGATGATAACCATTTCGCCGCTCTGTGCCTTGCTGCTCAGTGCAGAAAGAAGAGCCAGACGCTTTACCTTCTTGTTCAGACGGTAGCTGTAATCGCGGGGCTTCGGGCCCAGAGCGATGCCGCCGTGTGTCCACTGCGGAGCACGGATCGAGCCCTGACGAGCACGGCCGGTGCCCTTCTGGCGCCACGGCTTGCGGCCGCCGCCGGAAACTTCGCTGCGCGTTTTGGTGCTCTGTGTTCCCTGACGCTGATTGGCAAGGAAATTCACAACAGCCGCGTGCATAACTTTTTCATTCGGAGTGATGCCAAAGACGGCGTCGGAAAGCTCAACCGTGGAAACTTTCTTGCCGTTCATATCGAAAACGTCAAATTTTGCCATGATGCTTTCCTCCTTTACGCCTTCACACTATCGGAGATGCAAACCACGCTGCCCTTGGGGCCGGGGATTGCGCCTTTGATAGCGATCAGATTATTTTCTGCGTCAACCTTGACGACTTTCAGGTTCTGGATCGTTACACGAACCGCACCGAGGTGGCCTGCCATGTGCTTGCCTTTAAATACGCGGGACGGTGTGGAGCACGAACCGATCGAACCGGGGTGACGGGCAACCGGGCCGGTGCCGTGCGATTCACGCAGGCGAGCCTGATTCCAGCGCTTGATAACGCCGGCATAGCCTTTACCCTTGCTTGTGCCTACGACGTCGATGTGGTCGCCGGCAGCAAAAACGTCAGCCTTCAGAACATCGCCCACATTCATGGAGCTGATATCTTCCAGGCGGAACTCACGGAGCGTACGCTTCGGAGCAACGTTGGCTTTGTCGAAATGACCTTTTGCAGGCTTCGTGACTTTCTTTGCGGAAATGTCACCGAAACCAAGCTGAACTGCAACGTATCCGTCGCTTTCAACTGTCTTTTTCTGCACTACGGTGCAGGGGCCTGCTTCCACTACTGTGACGGGAACCACTTTGCCGTTCTCGTCAAAGATCTGGGTCATGCCCACCTTTTTGCCGATGATTCCTTTTTGCATTGATATTGCCTCCTAACAGGTTATTGGTTGATGCCTTCACGGGGCACCAACATGACCTCTCCTGCGAGAGCTGACTATTCGCGAACTCTGTGTGATCCGTTTGGAAACCGGATTTACAGCTTGATCTCGATGTCAACGCCAGCGGGGAGCTGCAGGCTCGTAAGAGCCTCGACCGTCTTGTTGGACGGCTTCAGAATGTCGATCAAACGCTTGTGAGTGCGGTTTTCGAACTGCTCGCGGCTGTCTTTGTACTTGTGCACAGCGCGCAGGATCGTGATGACCTCTTTGTCAGTGGGCAGGGGGATCGGGCCGGACACGCGAGCGCCGGTGCGCTTTGCGGTTTCCACGATCTTCTCTGCGGCATTGTCGATGAGGGATGCATCGTAGCTCTTCAAACGAATTCTGATTTTCTCCTTGACTGCCATTTGTTTCGCCTCCTTAAAATTCTGCTGGGACGAACCATTCGATAAATACATAACACAGTGCCGGGTGTACCACGCCGTCGTATCAGAAAATCCGGTGAACCGCCATGCAGTTCTTCCCGGAATCCTTTTCAACAAATTAACGTGGACATTGGTTGTGCGGGGAGTAACTTCCCGTAAACGTATCCCTTTGCATTCAGTATTCTTTCGCCCGGTTCATTGATCGGACATACTCGGCGGAAAAACCCGTCCTGTGGACGGCAACCTCCCGCGTCATCGCATATCGGTGCCCTGCGAAAATGCAGGGCATTCGCAGTCGCTCTATAATAATACCAAAAACCCCTGCATTATGCAAGGGTTTTCGATAAAAAATCGGAAAAAGATTCGATTCTACGCTTTGTACAGAATCATATATTTTCGATAGGTTTAATTGGTTATTTTGCAGCACTGCTTACGGATTCAGGCGCAGCCGCTCTTCCAATTCGGCATCGGGGACAACCACCGCGGTTTCGTATGGGTCATACAGCACCATGCCCGGTTTGGCTCCGTTTGCCTTCCAAACGTTTTTTACCTGCGTATAATCCACTTCCACCTTTGCCCCGCCGTTCTGGCTGGAATGCACCGCCGCCAGCACTGCCGCCTGTGTCTTGGTGGTGTCGGGCACATCGCGTCCCTCGCTCATCACAACCGCATGGCTGCCGGGCGCATTCCTGACATGAAACCATATATCCCGCCCGCGCGCCGTCTTTAAGGTCAGGCGGTCATTCTGCACATTGTTTCGCCCCACCAGAATCAGAAAGCCGTCGGTGGATTCGTAACGCAGAAAATCCGCAGGCTTTTGTTTTTTATCCCGCATTTTGTAGTATTTCAGATAGCCCTGGCTTTTCAATTCCGCGCGGATCTCGTTGAGCGCCGCTTCCCCCTGTGCCGCATCCACCTCATACTGCACCGTGGCAAGGTATTGTGCCTCGGCATCGCTTTCCGCGATCAGCTCGGTAAGCATGCGCGCCGCCGTCTGCTTTTTCTTGTATTCTTTAAAATACTTCTGCGCGTTTGCGCTGGGGGAAAGGCGCACATCCAGCGGGATCGTCACTTCGCTGCCATCATAATAATTTGTCAGCGTTGCACTTTTTGCCCCGCGTTCGATCGCCCAAAGGTTGGCGCTCAGCAGTTCGCCGTAAATGCGCAGATGCTCGGATGCTTCACTCTGCGCCTGTTCCTCCCTGCGGGCTGCCGCTTTGCGCACAGCACGGTCATGCAGGTTTCGAACGGTCTTTGCCAGCTCACGGCTTTTCTGGTGCAGACGCTCGGCCTTGTCTTTGGCTGCATAATAGCCTTCCAGCATTTCGGAATAGCTGTCATATTCAACCAGCGATGCACCGCCGGTGTACTGCGTCAGCGGCAGGAAGCTGAACTCCGTGGGGCGGCCATCCTCTGCGATCACCGCCGTGGGACGTCCTCCGGCACGATAGATCTCCTGTATTTCCTCGATGACCCGCACCAAAGACGCCTTTTCCGATTCGGTCATTTCTCTTGCGTTCTTATCCTGCCCCTTGAATGCACGATATACTGCTTCGCGGCAAACTGCCGGGCCTACCCCACCCGTTGTTTTGATAAGTGCCTGCGATATCGGCATATCCTTTTCCGCTGCCGCCGCTGCAATGCCGGCGGCACAGCTTGTGAGGAAGGACGCTTTTTCCGGCTTCGGCGGCAGTGTATACGGCAGCCCGGGCAGCAGCTGACGAACCTGGCTGTCCTCAAAATCCACACGCTTGAGCGCATCAATGATTTTCCCCTGCGCCGCAGGATTGGCTTCATTCTTTTTATGCACAAGCACCAGATTGGAATACCGCCCCATAAGTTCCGCCGCCATGGTGTTGACCACGGTATCGCCCATTTCGTTCGTACACTGGAAGTCAAAAAACACAATGCGCTCATCCTCCAGCGTGCGCACATCGATCAGCCGTCCTCCTGTGTAGTGCTTGCGCAGCAGCATGCAGAAGGAAGGCGGCGTCAGCGGATTTTCAAACGTTTCCTTCGTAAGGCATACGCGCGCCGATCCGCTGCGTGCGGAAATCAGCAGCTTGGGATTTGACGTTCGCGTGCGCAGGTTGAGCACGACTTCATCGCGCGTCGGCTCAAAGATTTTATCGATCCTTGCTTCCTTCAGTTCGGCAGCAAGCTCCTTGGCACACAGTGCCAGCGTGGCAGCATCCAATGCCATTTATGTTCTCCTTTTATTCTCGGTAATTAGGCCGCGATTGCTTTCGCAGCTGATTTTTTGATCTGTCCTTCATATATATTATAATAAGGTAGGCGCCATGCCGGATTTCTTATCCGGCATCCCGCCGCGTGCGAATGCAGAAATGGAACGCCGCATCCGACGTTCCAAACTTTACGCGTCATTTGATTTTTCAGGCAGGATTTTTTCGCAGACGTGTGTTCCGCCCGCTTTCATCCGGCAAAGCTGCGCCCTTATATTATTTCATGTAAGTAAACGGATCGCGGTTCGTCCGGCTGCGCACCACATGCAGCTGCGGAAAGCGTTCGGTCAGGCGCTGTGCCAGCACATCCGCAATCCCGATCTCCGTCGCGTAATGGGTGGCTGCCACCAGCGTAAGCCCCACGGCCTGCGCATCCAGTGCGTCGTGATGGCCGGCCTCCCCGGTCAACAGTGCATCTGCCCCGGCGGATGCCGCCGCATGCACAAAATCGCCGCCGCTTCCCGTGACCAGTGCGATCCGCGAAAGGGTTTTTCCGCCATCCGCGAACTTGACAGCCGTCCCCAGCCGCTTTGCCGTGAACTCCGCAAACGCCTGCGGGCTCATCGGTTGCTCCAGCCTGCCGATCCTTCCGATCCCCTGTGCAAACGCCGCAATGTCCCGTAAGCCGAGCCGCTGTGCCAGATGATCGTTGACACCGCCGCACGCTTTATCGAGATTTGTGTGCAGACACACTGCCGAAATGCCTGCGCACATCAGCTGCGCAGACACATCCCGCTTTGAAATCGCACGCAGCGGGTGGAAAATCACCGGATGATGCGATACGATCACGCTGCACCGCGCAGCCTGTGCTTCCCGCACGGTTTCGGGCGTGATATCCAGCGCGCACAGCACGCCGGTCACCTCCTGCCCGCATTCCACCAAAAGGCCGGTGTTGTCCCAGCTTTCCGCAAGTTCCTGCGGCGCAAGGGTTTCGAGATACGCCGTCAATTCGTCGAGCCGCATTGTTCTGCCCTTCCTTCCACCTTCATCGCCAGTTCCTCCAGACACAGCCTTTCCTGTTCGGAAGCCCCGCGTGCTTGTTTTCGCAAAAGCTGCGCCTGATGCCGCAGATATCCGCGCGCATCCGCGCCATGCACCGCACAGCCTGTCACATCCCAAAATGCGTCATGCGCCTGCAGCACACCCGTGTAAACGGCATGCATCACCGTATAATAATGCTCTGCGGCACACACCGGTGTTTCATCCAGAAGGCGAAACCCGTTTTCCGCCAGAAAGCAGCGCAGCATCGGGTGCTTTGTAGCCGGCACCAAAATGAAGCGCAGTTCCTTTCCCGTTTCGTAAAACGTCTGCGGAGCAGCCCGCAGAATCTCGCAGATCGTTACCCCTGAAACCCCGGCGATGATGATGTCATCTGCTTCCCCCGGATTCAGCACAGAAAGCCCCGCGCCAAGCCTGCATTCCACCACGCCGCCGCAGTGATATTCTGCAACAAGGCGTTGTGCCGAAGCAAGCGGAGCGGGGCGGATATCGCCTGCGATGATTTTTTTACAGCGCCCCTGCACGGCCAGTGCCACGGCAAGCTTGCCATGGTCACAGCCGATATCTGCCGCCGTGCCGCCCTGCCGCACATAAGCGGCAGCCGCAGCAAGGCGCGCATCCAGCGCAGGAGCTTTGCACAAATCACTCAATGGCCGCATTCAGCTTTGCCAGCAATTCCTCTACATCCTGTCCGTGTACCCAGCAGGCCTGTTCCACCGTTTCGCTGCGCGCAGAAGGGCAGCCAAGGCAGTGCATGCCGATCGACATGAAAATCGGTGCTGTCTGCGGTGCATGATCCAGAATATCCCCAAGCACAGTATCTTTTGTGATCTTCATAAATTGAACCTCTCTGTTAATGAAATCATACACACCGTTTCGGTGTCTGCTAGTATTGTACCCCAAACACCGCCTTCTTTGCAATACCCTGTGTGCCGTCTTGCGCATACCGCCTATTCCCGCAGCAGGAAGCAGCGATCCGAAAGCAGCGTCGTCCAGTATACGCGATCCCGATACCGCACCGTCAGCCATGTAAACCCGTTATAGCAGCCGACCGACTGCGCCTGCACCGGATAGCGTCCTGGCTTGAGCGTGCCGGCAACATCATAGACATTCGGCGAGTAAAAATACTGGCAGTTCAAGCTGCCGTATACCTCCAGCTGCAGCCCCGGGGTCGGCGTCATCGGCATGGGTGCCTGCGCTTCGTATCCGTTGCAGCCGCATTGCTGGATTTCCGGCAGGAAATCGCGGTACGAATAATCCAGGCACACATTGCCGTTCACTCCGGGCACACGCCCCGTTGCCGTATACTGCCACATTTGATACGATCCGGAATACTGTACGCTGCCGGTGTAATCTGCAATGTAGAACGGATACGCCGAAAGACGGCTCATATCGATGCGGTTTTTCGCAAACGAAGCATAAGTATAAAGCCCGGCATAAAAATTTTTTCGGCGCAGGCTTTCCAGCGCATATTCCGCAAGCTCTGTTGTGCGCGTGCGCCCCAGTGCCGCAATGCTTTCCGCTTCCATATCCACAAAAACCGGATATTCCAGCGTCTTTTTCTCAAGTGCCCCGCTCAGCAGCTCGATTTCGCGATCGGCATAGGCATACGTCTGCGCGTATGTAAAATAGTACGCCCCCACGCGCAGTCCCGCCGCCTTGGCACCGGCATAGTTCTGCTCAAAAAAAGGATCGACATACACGCCCGCATCGTTCGAAGACACCGCACGGATAATCACAAACTGCCGTCCGGAGCCGGCAACCGCCTGCCAGTCGATTTCCCCCTGATATCGGGACACATCCAGCCCGATTTCAAAAATTTCTGCCATAATATCCCCCTTTCCGCCGCTTTGCTGCCGCAAGATCCCCTGTGCCGAAAAGCGGCGCGCCGCATTGCGCTTGTGACCTTATCGTATGCAGCATGCTTTCTTTATGCTATTGCGGCGCGCATCTTCTGCCGGTGTGATATCCCCTGTCCCGTGCGGCGATTCCCGCATGCGCTCGGGCGAGAAGCTTTGCCAAAATCATGTTTTGCCGCCCAAAAAAGGCAAAATTGACGTTTTTCCGCCTTTGTGCTGCGGATTGCTTTTCGCTATAATAAGGGCATACGGAACGTTTCGGTACCACCGAAATCATTCTTGTGCGGCAGATCGGTGCACAGCATGCCGCATGTATTTAAAAGGAGATTATTATGCCTGAAATGAAAGAGCGCAAAAAGCGCCGCATCGTCCCCCTGATCCTGATCGCCGTGCTCGCCGGCATGCTGATCATCGCCAGCATCACAACCGTTCCCGCCGGACACACCGGCGTCGTGACCACATTCGGCAAAGTGAGCAATACCGTGCTGAGTGAAGGCCTTCACTTCAAGCTTCCGATCGTTTCCCGCGTGATCAAAATGGATAACCGCGTGCTGAAAACCGAAGTTTCCAGCAGCTCCGCCAGTAAGGATCTGCAAACCGTCAGCAGCACGATCGCGCTGAACTACCGCGTCAGCCGGGAATCGTCTGCAAGCGTATATCAGAATATCGGCACCGATTTTGAAAACGTGCTGATCAATCCCGCCATTCAGGAATGCGTTAAAAGCGTGGCAGCGCGCTTTACCGCCGAAGAGCTGATCACGAATCGGCAGGAAGTGGGCGAAATGATGCGCGATGCCCTTGCCGAAAAGATCGAGCCTTACGGCTTCTACATCGAAGTATTCAATATCACCAGCTTTGAATTCAGCGAAGAATTCAACGATGCGATCGAAGCAAAGCAGACCGCACAGCAAAACGCGCTGAAGGCAGAACAGGATCTTGCCCGCATTAAAGTCGAAGCACAGCAGCAGATCGAAAAAGCACGCGCTGAGGCCGAAAGCTTCCGGCTGAAAAATCAGGAAATCACCAAAGAGACCCTTGCAATGGAATGGATCGACAAATGGGATGGCAAGCTGCCGTCTGTCGCATCGGACGGCTCCATGATGTTCGATATTTCTTCGATCATTGATAATGCCCCCTCCGGTGCAAACCGCCCGTCCAATCCTCAGCCGGCTCCGGCTCCTGTTCCGGAATCCGACACCGCAGAATGATCCGCAGCTTTTCTATCTCCGCAAAAAAGGGGACGGTGCACGCACCGTCCCCTTTTTTTCACTGCTGCCCTTTCAAATCAGTAGCTTTTCAAAACATGATCCAGTGTTTCCAGCGCCTTTTCCGTGCCGCAGGCCACCTTTTTCATCATCTTTTTCATGCTTTTGCTGTTCTGCTGCATCATATAGGCACCGGCTGCTCCGGCACAGCCCCCGGCTACCAGCCCCAAGGCCGCCCCTTTCATCATGGATTCTGTATTTTTACGCATCTTGTTCTCCTCCTTGTTCCATGCAACGTTCCACGAAATTGCTTCGCTAGGGATAGTATTCCCTCTGCACACAAAAATTTCACGGGAGATTCTTCCATTATTCAAAGAAAAGGCATATTTATCAATGAAAAAGTATGCTATAATGTATATTAAGTGACTTCGATTTCACTCTTTTGTGCCATTATGGTGCATTTTTCTTTTGTTCTTTCTGCCGCATGACCGGTGTGTTCTGCGGATTTTTGGGTAAAGGAGGATCCGTATGCCTCAACAGCCTACGGTATTATGTATTCAGGATCTTTCCTGTGTGGGGCGATGCAGCCTTGCCGTCGTTCTGCCCGCGCTGGCCGCTATGGGGCTTCAGCCCTGTGCGCTGCCCACTGCACTTCTTTCCACGCACACGGCATTCGCAAACCCTGCCGTCACAGATGAAAGCGATTTTATCACCCGCGCCTTGGGACATTACGATTCCCTTGGGCTGCATTTTTCGTGTGTATACAGCGGATATCTTGCCGATGCAGGGCAAATTGCAACGGTGCAGCGCGCATTTTCACAAAGCCCTGATGCTTTAAAGATCGTCGATCCCGTCATGGCCGATCACGGCAAGCCTTACGCCGCTATGACCCCGCCGCTGCGCCAAGCAATTTCGCAGCTGTGCAGCCAGGCCGATATGATCGTGCCCAACGCTACCGAAGCACTGCTCCTGCTCAAGGAAGCACCCGATGAGCACGCGTGGAGCGAAACACAGATGCATGCCCGCATGGACGCTTTGATGCAGCGTTACCCCGCACTTCAAGCAGCCGTTGTCACCGGTGTACAGCACACCGATGGACGCTTTGGCAACCTGTGCCGTTCGCATGGACAGACCCGCTTTCTTCCCTACCATGTCATACCGCAGTCCTACCCCGGCACAGGGGATCTTTTTGCAGCGGTATTTACCGGTGCCTTGCTGCGCGGGCAAAGCGTGTGGGACGCATGCCGGCTGAGTGCCGATTTTGTTGCGCTTGCCGTGCAGCGCACCGCCCAAAGCGGTGCCGATCCGCGCTTTGGCGTGTGCTTTGAACCGCTGCTGTATCGTCTTTCGCCCGGCTTTTCCGGCTGATATCAACGTGTAAGGAGTTCTTTTCTATGAAACCGATCAATATTGTTCTGGTGGAACCGCAGATCCCCCAGAACACCGGCAACATTGCCCGCACCTGCGCTGCCACCGGGGCAAGGCTTCATCTGGTAAAGCCCATGGGCTTTGCCATTGATGACAAAAAGCTCAAGCGCGCCGGGCTTGACTATTGGCATCTGCTTGATATAACATATTATGAAGGATTGGATGACTTTTTCTCCCGCAATCGCGGTCCTTTTTATTATTTCACAACCAAAGCGCCCAATCGCTATTCCGATGTGGAATATCCCGATGGTGCGTATCTTGTTTTCGGGCGCGAAGATGCCGGCCTGCCCGAATCGCTTCTGGTTCAAAACCAGAGCTGCTGCGTGCGCCTGCCCATGATCCCCGATGCGCGCAGCCTAAACCTATCGAACACGGTGGCGATCGGCGTTTATGAAGCGCTTCGTCAGCGCGATTTTGCAGGATTGCTCGACACCGGGCATCTGCGTGGATATGAATGGAAGTGACTTTATGAGTAAAATTGCCATTTTAACGGATTCTGCAAGTGATATTCCCCGTGAGCTTGAGGAAAAATATCACATTGATATTCTTCCCTTCAGCCTGGTTCTGGACGGAAAATCGTACACCGAGCGTGTTGATTTTACCAACGAAGAATATTATGAACTTCTGAGCAAGGCGCAAGGCCTGCCCAAAACCTCGCAGATCACGATGCTGCGTTTTTTGGAAAAATTCTGCGAATATGCCGATTCCGGCTGCACCGATCTGATTTACGTTTCAATCAATTCCGGCGGTTCCAACACCTATAATGCCGCGTGCATGGCGGCACAGGGGCTTGCCGAAGAACGGCCGGGCTGCACGATGAATGTTCATATCGTGGACAGCCATACATACTCCATGGCATACGGCTGGTTCGTCTGCGAAGCGGCGCGCAAAATCCAGTGCGGCGCCGATGCACGCAGTGTGGTCGATTATCTGGAGGACAGCTTTTCCCGCGTGGAGATTGCACTTTCGGTATATACACTGCGCTTCATCAAAAAAAGCGGGCGCATTTCTGCTGCTGCTGCCTTTGCCGGGGAGCTTATGGGTCTGCGCCCGATCATCAGCATGATCGACGGCGAAACCCATACCGCCGCAAAGGTGCGCGGCGATAATTCGGTAATGCCGGGGCTGATCCGCTATGTAAAAAACCGCATCGTGCCTGAAGGCGAATATATGATCGGCGCAACCGATGAATCCAATGCCCGGATGCTTGCCTCCCTGTGCCGCAAAGAATTCGGCTATGCGCCCGTCACCACCTTCCTTTTGGGTGCTGCCGTTGCCAGCAATACCGGCCCGAATGCCGTTGCCATTGTTTTCACCGGTCCTGCGCGCACGCGCTGACGTTTCTTTCTGAAAGGGGTATTTTCATGGATAAACCGGTTTTGTACATTGTCATTCCCTGCTATAACGAAGAGGCGGTTCTTCCGGTAACCAGCGGAATGTTTTTGGATAAGCTGACAGCTTTGATCAAGGCGCAGAAAATTTCCGATGAAAGCCGCGTGATGTTTGTCAACGACGGCTCCAAGGACAACACCTGGCCGATCATCCAGCAGCTTGCCCAAACCGATGCGCACTTCTGCGGCGTGTGCCTTTCGCGCAACCGCGGGCATCAGAACGCGCTTCTGGCCGGCCTGATGACGGCAAAGGATCTTGCCGATATCACTATTTCGATCGACTGCGACGGTCAGGACGACATCAACGCTATGGATGCCATGCTGGAAGAATATTCGACCGGTGCCGAAGTGGTGTACGGCGTTCGTTCCAAACGCGATACCGATACCTGGTTCAAGCGCACCACGGCAGAGGGCTTTTATCGCGTCATGAAGCTGCTTGGCGCGGATGTGGTGTTCAACCACGCCGATTACCGTCTGCTTTCCAAGCGCGCCTTGGAAGGGCTTGCACAATTCAAGGAAGTAAACCTGTTTTTGCGCGGGCTTGTGCCGTTGGTTGGCTATCGCTGCTCCAGCGTATATTACGAACGCGCCGAACGGCTTGCCGGCGAAAGCCACTATCCGCTGAAAAAAATGCTTGCCTTTGCATTTGACGGCATTACAAGCCTTTCTGTAAAGCCGCTGCGCCTGATCACGCTGCTGGGTATTCTGGTCAGCACCTGCAGCTTCCTTGCAATCATCGTCACTTTGATCATCAAGTTCTTCGGATTTACCGTCACAGGCTGGACAAGCATGATCTGCGCGGTTTATTTCATCGGCGGCGTTCAGCTTTTGAGCATCGGTGTCATCGGTGAATATATCGGAAAAATCTATAACGAAACAAAATCCCGTCCCCGCTTCATCATCAGCGAGACGACTATGGAAAAGGATCACAAATGAGCAAACAAATCTGGAAGGGTTCCGCCCTTGTCGCCCCGGTGCCTCCGGTACTCGTCAGCTGCGGCACGATGCAGGCACCCAATGTCATGACGGCCGCTTGGACAGGCATGCTGCAGACACAGCCGCCCAAAACGTATATTTCACTGCGCAAAGAACGATTCAGCCACGGCTTGATTTCCGAAAGCCGCGAATTTGTTCTCAATCTGCCTACCTCCGCTTTGGTTCGGCAGATCGACTACTGCGGCGTAAAAAGCGGGCGCAGCGAAAACAAGTTTGAAACACAGCACCTTACCGCACTGCCCGCTTCGCAGGTGTCCTGCCCGCTTGTCGAACAAAGCCCGATCAATTTGGAATGCCGCGTAACCGATATTGTCCCTTTGGGCGGCACACATGATATGTTTATTGCCGATATCGTTGCCGTAAACGTCGATGAGCAGCTGCTGGACGAAAACGGCAAACTCCGCCTTGCCAAAGCAGGGCTTTGCACCTATGCCCACGGGGAATATTTTGCCCTGGGACGAAAAATCGGTGATTTCGGTTTTTCGGTTCGCAAGAAAAAGAAAAAGCCGCAGTACGATCATCGCCGCCGCTGAGGCCGCTGGCTTTTGCAGTCCGTTCACGCTCCCGCCTTTGCACCAACAAAGGCGGGAGTTTTTTTGCAAAAAAGCGCAGTTTTCCTCGGTACAGGGATAGCGCAGCTTTTGTTTTTATGTTATACTGGAAAAAGCGGCTTTCTGCCGTCGGGCAACTTCGGAGGCTCCGCCTTCCTTTGAATTTTGTGCCCGCCGCATTGGATATGCGGACCACCCTCTCGGACCGGCGGCACCGAGCAGGATAAAATACAGCCGCCGGAGAAATGAATATGAAAAAGACGAACACCCACACCCTCGTGCGCTGTGCTTTGATCGCTGCGCTCTACTCTGCTATCAGCCTTGCGCTGGCACCGATCACCTTTTCCACCGTGCAGGTGCGTGTCAGTGAAGCATTGACGCTTTTGCCTGTGCTGACACCCGATGCGATCATCGGCGTTACGCTTGGATGCTTTCTGACGAACCTGATCGGTGTATTCACCGGTGCAAACGTGCTTGGCGCTCTGGATATCCTGTTCGGCACAGCCGCAACGCTGCTTGCTGCCCTTGCCACCCGCCGTCTGGCTCAGGTGCGCACCAAGGGTCTTCCCCTTCTGGCCGCTGTTCCGCCGATTCTTTTTAATGCGGTTGTGATCGGTGCCGAGCTGACCTGGGCATTCGGCCCGCGCACGCTGACCGGCTTTTTGTTTCAGGCCGGAAGTGTCGGGCTCGGCCAGCTCATCTCCTGCTGTGTGCTGGGGCTGCCGATGATCCACTTTATTGAAAAGAAGCCCGCACTGCGCCGCTGGTTTGAGTGACGTCTTTTCCCGGTAAGGAGATTTTGGCCTTATGGCTTTGTATGATACCATACTGTGGGACTGGAACGGCACCTTGCTCGACGATGTGGAGCTGTGTGTCGATTTATTGAACACGATGCTTACGCGCCACGGCTATGCGCCGGTATCCGGTACGGCACAGTACCGCAGTATTTTCGGCTTTCCGATTTCGCGCTACTATGAGCGCGCCGGTTTTGATTTCACCCGCACTCCCTATTGCGTGCTGTCCGAAGAATACATGCAGCTGTATGTCCCGCAAAGCCTTTCCTGTGCACCGCAAAAACATGCACGCGATGTGCTTTCCCTCTTTGCGCAGCACGGGCTGCGGCAGGTGATCCTTTCCGCATCGGAAAAAAAGCTTTTACAGACCCATGTTGCGCACTATGGCTTTACACCGTATTTTGATACTCTTTTAGGGCTTTCGGATATTTATGCCAACAGCAAAACCGATATCGGCCTTGCGTGGCTGCGTGAAAGCGGGCTATCCCCCGCACGCACCGTGATGATCGGGGATAGTGTGCACGATTTTGAAGTATCGCAGACCTTGGGCGTTTCCTGCGTGCTGTTTGCAGGCGGGCATCAGCTGCGCGAAACGCTTGCCCAAACCGGTGCGGTTGTGATCGATTCCCTGTCCGAGCTGCCCGGCATCATTCTGGGCGATTGCTGATGCTTGAGCCGCGCCTTGGATCTTTTGAACCGGTTGGCCTGCATACCAAAAGCTGCCCTCGGCCGCAAAGCCGAAGGGCAGCTTTTTTCGCGTAAAAATCAAAAAAGCATGTGCTTGCAAAAGCACATGCTCTCTTTTTTTATACAAACCTGCCCTGCCGTCTGTACCACACCAAACCTACCTGTGTGGCAGGTGGGTGCCCTGCCGGAGTTTCACGCTCCCTTCGTCCGCCGCACCAAACGGTGCAGGCGGGAGGTCTGCAATCCCCTCACTAGGACTCCGGGCTCCCTTTCGGTGATTAGTAGGATTAATATATGGCACATCAAATCGCACAGCGCAGGCTGTGGCAAAATTATTTCAGATCATCAAGGTCGATATCGAACAGGTCCTTCAACCGGGCAGCGAACATATCGCCCACTTCCAGCAGTTCTTCGTCGTCCTCCACCACATCCAGATATTCTTCGCCGTTTTCTTCGCTTACGCGCATCAGGATAATATTTGCATCCTCTTCCAGCCGTTCCGCTGCTGTATCCGCATAAGGAACAACGGCAAGATAGCGTGTCTCATGAAAATCGGCTGCATCGATCACTTCAAACTTGAATTCTTCCCCCTCGTCATTGCACAGGGTGATAATATCCGGAGTGTAGTCGTCAAACTGTTCATCCTGGGACATTGGAACGGACCTCCTTCATTCGGTCGGATTTCTTTTCTGCTTTTATTTTACCCAATCTGCACACTCCCGTCAAGTAGTGGATACAAATTTACAGTTCATTCACTTCTTTTGGCTTCTGTTTGTGTATAATTAAATCAATCCAATTCCATTCCCGATGTACCCTTTTCGGGCATATTCCGTCAACCTAGGAGGAACCGTTTGTGAAAAAACAATTTTTACGGATCTGCACCCTTGCCGCGTCTATGTGTATTCTGTTTTCGGGATGTGCCGACGGAAGCCTTGCCTCGAATTCGAAATCGCGCACACGCCCCGAAGGGCTGAATGAATTGCAGTTCGCTCTGCCGCAGGAAGGGGATCCGATTGCCGTGATTTCCACTTCCATGGGGGATATTTCGATCATTCTGTATCCGGAGCTTGCCCCGATGGCTGTGGAAAACTTCACCGGCCTTGCCCAAAACGGGTATTACAATGGGGTTTCGTTCCACCGTGTTGTGGAAGGATTTCTCATCCAGTCCGGGGACAGCACCAAAACCGGTTGCGGCGGCGATTCCATTTGGAACGGCAAGGATTTCCCGAACGAAATATCCGATCAGCTGCATCATTACAGCGGTGCTGTTGCCTTTGCGCATCCGCGCAGCGGCAGCGCAGGAAATCTCAGCCAGTTTTATATCGTGCAAAGCGCCCAGAATTCCGTTGATTCCCAAATCGGTGATACTCTTTTGAATAACGGCGTGCGGCAGGAGGTCGTGGATGCGTACCGTGCCGTGGGCGGCGTGCCGTATCTGGACAATCTGGATACCGTATTCGCCCAGGTGTACAGCGGCATGGAGGTCGTGGATGCGATTGCCTCTGTTGACTGCGGCGATGATGAAACCCCGGAACAGGAAATCACCATCAGCAGCATCACGATCGGCACCTATTCTTCCGCCCAAGACGCAGCCGAATGATCCGACGCTTGTTTCAAAAGCAGCATTTTTGTAATGTGTGCAGAAATGCTGCTTTTTTGTCTGCGCTTTTCATTCGATCGCGTATCCCGCATGTGCCCGGCGCCGTACCCCTTTTCCTGCATTTTCGTGCGCCTTGGCTATCTTTTCGACACAGAGTGTGATATACTGACTGTGTATCCGATTATAAAAGGAAGGTATAGCATGAAAAAGCTGTCTCGGTTTCTTCTTTCGCGAACTTTTTTGTTCGGTGTGCTTATTGCGTGCCAGCTGGGTATTTTTGTATGGCTGATGCTGATGTTCCGCCGTGCCGGTACGGTTGCATATATCATCCTCACTCTTATCAGTGCGCTTGTGATCATTGCCGTTGTCGAACACAATAACATCAACCCCGCATATAAAATCATGTGGCTTTTGATCGTTGTGGTCATGCCCGTCACAGGGCCGATCTGTTATTTATGGTGGGGGCGCCATGGCATCCCGCCCAAGCGCGCGCGTCAGCTGGTGCAAATGGAACAGGACGCCGCCTGCGCTTTTCAGCAGGAGCCGGCCGTCACACAAGCCTTGTATCAGGAATTCCCCGATTTCCGGCACAGTGTCGAATACCTGCGCAATTATGCCGCCGCGCCGGTTTACAGCGGAACCCAAACGGAATATTATTCCATGGGACAAGAATTTCTTGCGCCCTTTCTGGATGCGCTGCGCAAAGCTGAAAAGTATATTTTTCTGGAATATTTTATTGTGGAAGAAGGACAGATGTGGGATCCGATCCTTGCGATCCTGCGCGAAAAGGCAGCCGCCGGTGTGGATGTCCGCGTGATCTATGATGGCTTTGGCTCCATGTTCACGCTTCCTGCGGATTACGATGAACAGCTGTGCCGCATGGGGATCCAGTGTCACGCCTTCAATCCGCTGCATTTTTCGCTGCATATTTCCGATTACAAGCTGTTCAATCACCGCGATCACCGTAAAATCGCTGTGATCGATGGCTGCGTGGGCTTTACCGGCGGGCTTAACTTTGCCGATGAGTATATCAACCGCAAGCTGCGCTGCGGCGTATGGAAGGATACGGCGGTAAAGCTGGAAGGCAGTGCCGTGTATTCCCTTACGGTTTCTTTTTTGACGATGTGGGATTATGTTGCCGGCACTAAGAGCGATTATGAAGCCTACCGCTGTCCTTGCGCTGTTCCGGCACAGGGATATGTGCAGCCCTATTTCGATTCCCCGCTCAATAACGAAATCATATGTGAAAATGCCTACATCAATATCATCCGCCGTGCACAGCGGTACGTTTATATCACAACCCCTTATCTGATTATCGATAACGAATTGATGTCCGCCTTGTGCCTTGCCGCCAAAAGCGGTGTGGATGTGCGCATCTTAACCCCCGGCATCCCGGACAAGGCGTTTGTTTATCAGGTAACGCAAAGCTATTATCCGCGCCTTTTGGAAGCCGGTGTTCATATTTATGAATACACTCCCGGTTTTATGCATGCGAAAATGTTTGTCAGCGATGACCGGGAAGCCATTGTCGGCACCGCGAATCTGGATTTCCGCAGTCTGTATCTGCATTTTGAAAACTGCTGTGCCTTTTACGGCGGTTCCATAGTGCAGAGCGTTCTTTCCGATATCAACCGCACCTTGGCCGAATGTCACGAAGTAACACTGGAAGAAACGCATCATATTCCGCTGTACAAAGTACTTACCCGGATTTTCATGCGCTTTTTTGCGCCGCTTTTGTAAGGAGGTTTATGGGTTGGATATCGTTGTAATGGACGGGCAGGGCGGCGGCTTCGGCCGCGCGCTGATCGGTGCCCTGCGTGCCGCCGGCGTAAAAAACACGATCATTGCCGTCGGCACCAATGCACTTGCAACCTCCGCCATGCTGAAGGCCGGGGCAAGTGCCGGCGCAACGGGAGAAAATGCCGTAATCGTAAACGCAGCACGCGCGCAGATCTTGACAGGGCCGATCGGGCTGATCCTGGCAAACAGCATGCTGGGGGAATGCAGCCCCGCCATGGCACGCGCCGTGGCGGAAAGCCCGGCGCACAAAATACTCATCCCCGTCAGCAAATGCGGGGTGCATATTGCCGGGCTGCCGGAAAAGCCGCTTGCCGAATATATCGATGATGCCGTGCAGCAGATTTGCAGGCTGCTGTGACAGCTGTAAAAAACGCCTCCGAAGAGGCGTTT
>JAHHSK010000090.1 GCA_020025255.1 Ruthenibacterium sp.
AGCTTTTCCACGCCTTCTTCGTGATGGACAGCGGAGATAATCATACCGCAGGAATCAATCCCCATCATCTTGCGAGGAGGCAGGTTGGTGATAGCGATCAGGGTCTTGCCGACCAATTCTTCCGGCTCATAAGTGTCATGAATACCGCTCAAAATGACACGATCCACGCCCGTACCGTCATCCAGGACAAACTTCAAAAGCTTCTTGGACTTGGGCACGGCGGAACATTCCTTCACCTTTACGGCACGGAAGTCAGACTTTGCAAACGTATCGAAATCAACAAAATCCTCAAACAGCGGCTCAATTTCCACCTTGCTGAAATCGATCGGCTCCTCGTTAAAGTAGAATGCCGTTTTGTCTTCCACGCCGCCGATGATCGAAACTGCCTCTTTGTTTTCCGCTTCCTTTACCGGCACCGGCTTTGTCAGCGGCTTCATGGTGGGGAACAGGATCACATCGCGGATCGTTGAGGAATTTGTCAGCATCATGACACAGCGGTCAATGCCGATGCCCATGCCGCCCGTCGGGGGCATGCCGTATTCCAGTGCTGTCATGAAATCTTCATCCAGCATCTCGGCTTCATCGTCACCACGTTCCCGCTGCTCGGCCTGCTTTTCAAAGCGTCCGCGCTGGTCGATCGGGTCGTTCAGTTCGGAATATGCGTTTGCCAGTTCACTATGGCAGATGAACAGCTCAAAGCGTTCGGTCAAGCGCTTATCCTCCTTGCTGCGCTTCGTCAAGGGCGAAACCTCAACCGGATACATCGTGATAAACGTCGGCTGAATCAGCTTTTCCTCCACGCGCTGATCGAAGCATTCATACAGTGCATTGCCCCAAGTAGGTTCTGCCGCTTCGGGCAGTTCCACACCGATCGCCTTTGCCGCAGCAACGGCCTGTGCGTCATCGGTGATCTCGCTGAAATCGATGCCGGCATATTCCTTGACGGCATCCACCATGGTCATACGGCGCCAGCCCGGAGCAAGGTTGATTTTTTCTCCCTGCCATTCCACCTCATAGGTGCCATGCAGCTCCATGGCCGCGGAAGAAAGGATGCCTTCGGCAAGATCCATCATCGTGTGGAAATCCGCATATGCCTGATACAGCTCCACCGATGTGAATTCCGGGTTGTGCTTCGGATCCATGCCCTCGTTGCGGAAGATGCGGCCGACTTCATACACGCGGTCGATGCCGCCGACGATCAGCCGCTTGAGCGGCAGTTCGGTTGCAATGCGCATATACATATCCATATCCAGCGTATTGTGATGCGTCACAAACGGACGTGCCGCAGCGCCGCCGGAAATCGTATTGAGCACCGGCGTTTCCACTTCCATATAGCCGCGGTCATCCAGATAATTGCGCAGATGCCGAATGAACTTCGAACGCATTTCAAACGTCTTGCGCACTTCGGGGTTCATGATCAAATCCACATAACGCTGACGATAGCGTGCCTCGCGATCCTTCAGCCCATGGAACTTTTCCGGCAGCGGCAGCAGATTCTTGCTCAGCAGTACGATATCCTGCACATGCACGCTGATCTCACCCATTTTGGTGCGGAACACAAAGCCGCGGATCCCGATGATATCCCCGATATCAAACTTTTTGAATGCGGTATATTCGTCCGTTCCAATATCATCCCGGCGGACGTAAAGCTGAATATTGCCTGTGGTATCACGCAGATCCACAAAGCTTGCCTTACCCATAACGCGTTTGCTCATCATGCGCCCGGCCATGCAGACCTTGCGCGGTTCGTCCCCTTCTTGCAGGTCAACAAAGCTTGCTTTTACTTCCTGCGCAAAATCAGACTGCGGATAGCTTGTCTGCTCAAAGGGATCGTTGCCGGCTTCCTGCAGGCTGCGCAGTTTTTCGCGGCGGATCGCTACCAGTTCATTATATTCCTGCTCGCTCGCCTGATTGGCGGCGTCTGCATTCTGCAAGGCCGCGCCCTGCATTTCAATCGATTCATTTGCCATAGTGAGCCTCCACTTTTCCTTTTACAAATTAACTTTATTCAGTATAACACAATCACCATAAAAAAAACAGGTGCTTTCGCACCTGCTTTTTGAAAAAACTCTGCTTTTACACTGCTTTTTTACAGCA
Organism: Ruthenibacterium sp.; assembly: GCA_020025255.1. Taxonomy (GTDB): domain Bacteria; phylum Bacillota; class Clostridia; order Oscillospirales; family Ruminococcaceae; genus Ruthenibacterium. The sequence goes on from JAHHSK010000090.1 coordinate 2,098, forward strand.
CGGAACGGCCGATTTCCAGAATTTCATACGTTACCACTGCACCGTTGGGAAGGGAAATATCCACCTTATCCCCAACACCGTGTCCAACCAATGCCGCACCGATCGGGGATTCATCTGAAATTTTGCCTTCCAGCGGATCTGCTTCTGCAGAGCCGGTAATATCATACTCCTCCTCGTCGCCATCCTCATCCTTGATTCGAACGTGGCTGCCAACGCTGACGGTGTCATTGGAAAGCTCATCCTCTGTCACGACACGCGCATTTTTAAGCATTTTTTCCAAAAGAGCGATGCGGCCTTCCATGAGGCCTTGTTCGTTCTTCGCTTCATCATATTCACTGTTTTCCGAAAGGTCGCCATAACCACGGGCGACTTTGATTTTTTCGGCTACTTCCTTGCGTTTCACCGTTTTCAAATATTCCAGCTCGTCTTCCAGTGCACGCAGGCCAGCATAGGTCATGACTATTTCTTTTTCCAACTCTCTGTACTCCTTCGCAGATATTGACAAATCGCCATTTTACAGCACAAAAAAATAATGCTTCATCACAGCACTCTCGTGCAATAAGAGTTATTATAGTGTTTTTACATACTACTGTCAAGCAAAAAGAAAAAATTATACAGAATATACCGATATCGAATCCATTCTTTATCTATTATTTTTTACTTTTACTTCGATTCTACGCTGAAACAACCGCAAATAGAACCACAGGAGAGGATAAATCCCCTCCTGTGGTGCATTTTTGATTATTCGGTATCGTCTTTCACTTCAATGAATTTCTTGGCATCCTCAATTACCTTTGCCTCCAGATTCGAAGGCAGCGGCTCATACCGCGCAAACGCAAAGCTAAAGCTTCCACGCCCCTGCGTCAGCTGCCGCAGATAGGTGGTGAAATCATGCATTTCACTCATGGGGACATCGGCTTCTACCGTCTGTTCCCCGTCTTCGGCCGGGTGCATGCCCAAAACGCGCCCGCGGCGCTTGGTTACTTCGCCCATGATATCGCCCATAACTTCATTGGGCACGGTTGCCAGCAGCGTACCCACCGGCTCGAGCAGAACCGGCCCCGCTTCCGGCAGCGCAGCCTTATACGCCAGCTTTGCCGCCATCTTGAATGCCATTTCAGAAGAATCGACCGGGTGATAGCTGCCATCCAGCAAGGTGGCTTTCAAGCCAACGACCGGATATCCTGCAAGCACACCATGCCGGATCGCTTCCTGAAGCCCCTTTTCTACGGCCGGGAAGTAATTCTTCGGCACGCTGCCTCCAAACACGTTTTCCGCAAAAACAAATTCGCCTTCATCCGTCGGCTCAAACTCGATCCACACATCACCGAACTGACCGTGGCCGCCGGTCTGCTTTTTATGGCGTCCCTGTGCCTTGCATTTTTTCCGAATGGATTCGCGGTATGCGATGCGCGGCTCCGTCAGGCTGATTTCAACGCCGAATTTGCTTTTCATTTTTGCACATGCCACATCCAGATGCTGTTCACCAAGCCCGGAAAGGATCTGTTCGACCGTTTCGGTATTGACGGTATACGACAGCGTGGGATCTTCCTCGATCAGGCGCTGCAATGCCCCGCTGATTTTGCTTTCGTCCCCCTTCTGCTTTACACGGATCGCCATGGAAAGGGTCGGGTTGGGGAAGCTGGGACGCGGCAGATTTACAATTCGGGACGGCACGCACAGGGTATCGCCCGTCTGTGCACTGCTCAGCTTTGTGATCGCGCCGATATCTCCTGCGCCGATTTCCTGTGCATCGGTCTGCTTTTTGCCTTTGATGAACACCAGCTTGCCCATTCGCTCCGGTTCGCCGGTGCGCGCATTAATGAGCGGGGTATCCTGCTTGAGCACACCGCTTATCACCTTAACATAGCTGAGCTTGCCCACAAACGGATCGGCAACGGTTTTAAACACATAGCTGCACAGCGGGTCTTGTGCGCTGCACGCGATTTCCACCTCGTTATTATCCCGATCCTGCGCAATGCAGCCCGCGCCGCGCGCCGCACTCGGCAGCAGCTTTTTGATATAGCGCAGCACCATATCCGTGCCTGCCAATGTTGTGCTGCAGCCGCACAGAACCGGAGTGATCGCGCCGGTTTTTACACCCAGCCGCACCCCTTCTGTCAGTTCCTCCTGCGTGAACGGTTCCCCTTCAAAGAATTTTTCCATTAGGGCTTCATCCGTTTCCGCAACCGCTTCCCGCATTGCTTCCAAAAGGCCGTCCTCGCGGTGGCCGTATTTCGGCATGGGAACCTCGCGCGGGGTTCCGTTCACATAGCTGTACGCTTTGGATTCGATCAGATTGACGAATACACGTCCCCCCGCTTGTTCGATCGGCACAACCACAGGACACACCGAAGGCCCGAATTCCGTTTTCAATTCTTCGAACACCTTATAAAAATCCGCATTTTCTGCATCCAGCTTGGAAATGTAGATCATTCGGCTTTTATTGTTTTTTACCGCAAGGCGGTAGGCCTTCTGCGCGCCGACGGTAAGCCCGCTGCGTGCCGATACCGTAATCAGGACGCTTTCTGCCGCACGGATGCCCTCATAAACGCCCAGTTCAAAATCGAACAGACCCGGAGTGTCGATCAGATTGATCTTCACGCCATCATATACTGCCGGCGCTACGGCCAAAGCAAGCGATGCACGGCGTTTCGCCTCTTCCGGATCAAAATCACAAACCGTGTTGCCATCCTCAACACGCCCCATTCGGTCTGTGCTGTTGGAGGCATACAAAAGTGCTTCGACGAGGCTCGTTTTGCCCGAGCCGCCGTGGCCTGTAACCAATACGTTTCGGATATGATCGTTCATGTAATTCATTGTTAACAACCCTCTTCTCCTGCGTGTAACGATACACGTCAGCAACTTATACAAAAATATTAACACATCATTTGTATTTTTTAAAGATAATGTTGTAAAAAAAGAGTGTTATGTATGTAAAATCTTTACGC
>JAHHSK010000091.1 GCA_020025255.1 Ruthenibacterium sp.
CTTAGAACTCGATGCGGAACACGGCCTGCTTTGCACAGCCCGGAGCCAGCGTTTCGTGATCCGGCGCGGCAAGGCTGCCGGGATAGCCGTTCCACGGCTCCATGCATACAAAGCCCAGCTGGCACTGGCTCCACAGCACGGCATAGTGATAATTTTCATCAAAATGGATCGCAACCTCATGTCCCGTTTCTTTATCGCGGAAGCTCATGGGGCTTGCAACGTCTTTATAGCGGCGCTCGGTCTGTTCGTCATCGTACGGGAAATCCACACCGGTGAACGGAACGTTTTGGCCGGATGCCGCGTCGAACGTTTCTTTCGCCGTCAGGTTCCATTCCAGATTGCGCACATCGGAAATGCGGAAGTACGGATGGAAACCGAAGCTGTACGGCATATCCTCGCTGCCTGTATTTTCATACTTTGCCTCAAAGCGCAGCTCGGTGCCCTTCAGAACATAGCGCAGCGTCACGCAGAACGAATACGGATAGCTTTTGTGCATTTCCTCGGTGTCGCGGATGCGCACGGTGACGGATGCGCCGTCCTCGGTGCCGGTTTCCACCAGTTCCCACGGTTCGCTGTGCACGATGCCGTGAATTTCCATGGGATACTTTTCCCCCTTGAAGGGGTTGCCCTCTTCCGGCACGCGCCCGCACATCGGGAACAGCACCGGAACTGCACACCGCGGACGCTCCGGCAGCGAAAAGTTCGGCTCACGCAGCCAGGAATATTCATCGCCGTTCTTTGTGATGCTTGTGACCATGCCGCCCTTTTCGGGCACGACAGTCGCCGTTGTGCCGGCGCTTGTGTCCGCCAGCACATAGGCGGTGTATTCTCCCTGTTTTGTCTTGGTTACTGTAAACATTTTCTTACCCTCCAAATATATTTTCTCTACCGGCCCGTGCCGTGAACTGCTTCGGGCTGATATGATATTCCGCTTTGAATGCGCGATAAAAGTTGGCGTAATCCCCAAAGCCGCAATGGCTGTAAACATCGGTGGGCGCCACGCCGTTGGAAAGCATCTGCTTTGCGATCACAAGACGCTTTTGGATGATGTACCGATATACGCTTGTGCCCACAAGACGGTGGAATTCATGCGCAAGATGATATTTGCTGATAAAAAAGCGCGAAGCGAGCAGATCGAGCGAAAGCTCATCGGGATAATGCTCGTTGATATATTCCAGCACCTGGGCGATCACCGGGCCGGATTGATCCTGCACCTCATGATGCACGCCGGATTCCATGGCAAGCCGATTGAGCTGCGCCAGAAGCTGCATCAGGCATCCCTGTGCCACAATATCGCTGCCGTAGCTGCTGCGTGCCGCTTCACTGCTTTCTGCCGCAAGGCGTTCCATAAGCGCCTGCACCTCATCCAGCTGCGTCGGCATCAGCCGCAGCAGGTTGGTATGATTGGGCTGGCTGGTATCAAAGCAGCGCGTCAGGCTTGTCTGCGGCGTGCTCATTTTTTCCAGATAGCGTTTGTTCATCCACAGCACCATGCGCTCATACACCGCCGTGTCATCCACGATGCGCGGCTGATGCAGCTCCATAGGGCTGATAAACAGGATGTCCCCCGGAACCAGCCGATAGATCCGGCTTTCCACGCTGTACTCCACATTCCCTTTCAAAAACAGGTAGATTTCATAAAAATCATGGTGGTGCAGCGATACCTCGCCCAAGTCGCAATCACAGTAGCGGAAGATTTCATATCCGGGCGAAAGCATGTGCTGACGCCGGGTAAAATGCTGTGCCTGTGCCGCCAAAAAAACGCCCCCTTTCCGCGGTTCACGCCGCTTTTTTTCGTTGTATTTCCCTGTTTCCTAGTTTAAAACAAGTTTTACAATGCGTCAAGCAATAATAACAATTTTTATTGTAATTTCGTGTGGTAAACTAAAATCATAGACTGCTGCCTGTGTGCAGCACGCTGAAAAAAGCAACCCCTGCATAAAAAATTTCGGGAGGTTTTTACCATGAAAATGTCATTCCGCTGGTATGGCGAATCCGACCCCATTTCTTTGGAGTACATCTCGCAGATCCCCGGCATGCACAGCATCGTTTCCGCTGTTTACGATGTAAAGCCGGGCGAAGTGTGGCCTGAAGAAAGCATTGCCAAAATGGCTGCCGAATGTGAAGCGCACGGCCTTGTTTTTGACGTTGTCGAAAGCATTCCGGTCCACGAAGACATCAAGCTCGGCCGCAACAACGTGGATGAGCTGTTGGATGTCTACTGTGAAAATATCCGCCGCTGTGCAAAATACGGCGTAAAATGCGTTACTTACAACTTTATGCCGGTTTTTGACTGGACCCGTACCCAGCTGGATAAAAAGGCTGCCGACGGCTCCACCAGCCTTGTCATGTACTGGGATCAGATGAAGGGTCTTGACCCCCTGAAGGACGATATCCATCTGCCGGGCTGGGATTCCAGCTATTCGCAGGAAGAGGTTCGTGAGCTGATCAGTGCTTACGGCGAGATCGGTGCCGAAGGCTTGTGGAAAAACCTGGAAAGATTCCTGAAAAAGGTCATTCCGGTTGCCGAGGAATGCGGCGTTGTCATGGCAATCCACCCGGATGATCCCCCCTATCCCATTTTCGGTCTGCCGCGCATCATCACATGTGAAGAAAACCTGGATCGCTTCCTGAAGATCGTGGACAGCCCCGCTAACTCCCTGTGCCTGTGCACCGGCAGCCTGGGCTGTGCCGCATCCAACGATGTTGTCGCCATGGTTCGCAAATACAGCGCAATGAACCGCATTGGCTTCATGCACATCCGCAACGTCAAGATCATGGAGGACGGCAGCTTTGAAGAGCGCGCACACCTGTCCTGCTGCGGCAGCCTTGATATCTACGAGATCGTCAACGCGCTTGTCGAAACCGGCTTTGACGGCTATGTGCGTCCGGACCACGGCCGCATGATCTGGGGCGAAACCGGCAAGCCCGGCTACGGCCTGTTTGACCGCGCTTTGGGCGCAACTTATATCAACGGCCTGTTTGAGGCCTGCGAAAAGAACCGCAAATAAGCGGTTCCCTGTGCAAAACGAAAAACGGACAGGCGGTGTGGTGCCGCCTGTCTTTCGCAAAGTATGAAAGGAGCGTTATTCTCATGAACAAGAATGTACTTGATACGGATCTGACCGGCAAGGTTGCCGTTGTTACCGGTGCCGGCGGTGTGCTGTGCAGCGCTTTTGCAAAAACCCTTGCCCGCGCCGGCGCAAAGGTTGCTTTGCTGGACCTGAACGAAGCGGCTGCCCAGAGCTATGCCGATGAAATCACCGCAGAAGGCGGCATTGCTAAGGCATACAAATGCAATGTTCTGGACAAAGAGATCTGCTACACTGTTGCAGATGCTGTTGAAAAGGATCTTGGCAAATGCGATATCCTTGTAAACGGTGCCGGCGGCAACAACCCCCGCGCTACCACCGATAAGGAATACTTTGAGCTGGGCGATATCGATGCCGATACCAAAAGCTTCTTCGATCTGGATGCTTCCGGTGTTGAGTTCGTATTCAACCTCAACTTCCTTGGCACTCTGATCCCGACACAGGCATTTGCCCGCCAGATGGTTGGCCGCGAAGGCTGCAACATCATCAACATCAGCAGCATGAACGCCTACACCCCGCTGACCAAGATCCCGGCTTATTCCGGTGCAAAGGCAGCTATTTCCAACTTCACGCAGTGGCTGGCAGTTCACTTCTCCAAGGTGGGCATCCGCTGCAACGCGATCGCTCCGGGCTTCTTCTCCACCAAGCAGAACGCTGCTTTGCTGTGGAATGAAGACGGCACCCCGACGGCTCGTACCGGCAAGATCCTTGCTGCTACCCCGATGGGTCGTTTCGGTGAAAGCGAAGAGCTGGACGGCGCTCTGCTGTTCCTGCTGAACAACGCAGCTGCTTCCTTTATCACCGGCGTTGTCATTCCCATTGACGGCGGCTTCTCGGCTTATTCCGGCGTATAATCCTCCAAAGCGCAAGCTTGCTTCGACAGCATCTGAACGCAAATTCAGATGCTGTCTTTTTTTGTCACAGCTGCCGCTTTGCCGGATTTTCCGTTCCGGGCGCAGCCGGCATTGCTCCGAATGGGTCTTGTGCTTTTTGCTGTTTTTGTGATATACTTGCCGATAGGAATTTTACCGAAAGGAATCCGCGTCATGAAAAACGATGAAAACACGCGTGAATATACGCAGCCGTCCGGCACAGCACCGATGCCGGAGGCTTCCGCCCCGGTGCCTTCGGTTCAGACGGCGATCGAATGGAATGAGCCTGACCCGGCGGAACCGGCAAAGACACGGGATCTTCGCCGATTTCTGGAACGGCTTTCGCCCGCTGCGCGCAGATTTGTACTGACATTTGCCCTCTGCGCCGTGATCCTTATCTTGATCGCAATCGGCGTTGTGCTGTATCAACGCGGCAAGCAGGATTCCCTGCGCGAAAACGGCACCTATGAGGAAGGCTATTCCGCCGCGCTGTCCGAGCGCGGGACATATCAGGAAGGCTGGGATGCCGCACTGCGGGAAAACGGCACCTATGCCGATGGCTATGCCGCAGGGCTTGCCAAGGGCAAGGTGGAAGGCTATGAAAAAGGCCACGCCGACGGCCTGCGGGATGCCGTCACCGAAGAAAACATGCAAAAACAGGAAGAAAGCACATCCTCCCCTTCATCCGGGTCGGAATCCACGGAATCTTCGGCTTCTGCCCCCGTTCCTTCCCAGCAAGTGTGGATTCCCCGCCTGCTCGGTTCGCGCTATCACAGCCGGGAAAACTGTCCTCTTTTGATCGATCCTGTGGAAACGACCCGCGCACAGGCCGAATCGGATGGCTACAAGCCTTGCCGTAAATGCGTCAAGTGATGCCTTTGCACGGTTCGGCACGCAC
>JAHHSK010000092.1 GCA_020025255.1 Ruthenibacterium sp.
GCGGCATTGCCACGACTTCCGGGCTGAAGTAAGCGGGAAAGCGGCTGAAAGAAAAAAGAAAAGGCTGCCGCTCGTTTTTTGCGTGCGGCAGTTTTTTTAAGGCGGCAGGGCGCGCCCGGGCAGCAAGGGGCAACCCATGGATGCACAGCGTGCTGCAAAATGGGAATCCGCTTGCCGAAATAATGGACGATTCCTGCAAAAAGTGAAAAAAACGATCGGTCTGCCCGCGGAAAAATGCACAATTTTTTCTGCAAAAATTACAAGCGGGATTTGCTGTACAGGCCGGAGTGATTATGCTAATATGTTGTTGAATCCGTGCCGGACAGAATCGTTTGGCTCGAAAAAGAAAACGAGGGAAATCATATGGAACGCATGAGAGATGAAAGTGTAAGCACGGCCGCACTGGAACAGTTTTATGCAGAACTGAAAGCGGGCGGAACCCAGCTGCACGCGATCGAACTCTTTGAAAAAGGAAAGTGCCTGATCCGCTGGGCACTGGCACCATACAGCTGTGCAGATAAGCGGGAATGCTATTCCCTGAGCAAAAGCTTTATGGCAACCGCAGTAGGGCTTGCATACGACCGCGGCCTGCTTTCGCCGGATGACCTTCTCAGCCGGTATTTTCCGCAGCAGATTGCAAATCATGCGGATGAGCGGTGGAAACGCGTGCGGGTGCGTCATCTGCTTTCCATGACGCTGGGACACAGCAGCTGCCCTATGGGCGGCATGGCCTTGTCGGCGGATTCGATCCAGGGCTTTTTCGATGCGCCGCTTGAGCATGAACCGGGGGAGCATTTTGCATACAATTCGGGTGCCGGCTGTGTTTTGGGGGAAATCGTACATCAGGTAACAGGCTTTACGGCGCAGGAATTCCTGATGCGGGAGCTTTTGTTCGCAATGGATATAAAGGATATCTGCTGGGAAAGCTGTACCGATGGACGCTGCCAGGGAGGCACCGGATTAAAGGCATCCTGTGATGATGTGGCAAAGCTTGGCCTGTTATATTGCAGCAGGGGAATGTGGAACGGCAGACGCCTGCTTTCCGAGGAATGGATCGATCTGGCGGGATCGATCCAGGCATCCACAGAATGCAACGGGACAAGGGATTGGCGTGCGGGATACGGCTTTCATTTTTGGAAGAATCATCATGAGGGCTTTCGCGGGGATGGCGCGTTCGGGCAGCTGTGCATCATCCTTCCCGAACGGGAAACCGTGGTCGTTATCATGGCAGAAAGTGCGAATATGCAAAACGAGATCGACTGTGTGTGGAAGCTGCTGGAACAGCTGCATACTGGGGGGCAGGGCAAGGGGCTGCCTTATGGGTTTCGGCCCCGTATGGCAGAAAAGCCCGAAGACGGCACCGGCTTCGACAGCGGCTGGCTTCGCTGCACGGAAAACCCTATGGGCTTTACTTCGATGCGGGTAGTGGAAAAAGACGATCGGCTTGCGCTGACCTTGTGCGATGCGCTTTGCACGCAGACGATCCGTGCCAAGGACGGGGAATGGGAAATTCAGGACTTCATGGCAAAGGAACTGCGCCCGACGCTGTATCGTCAGATGCCGCGGGATGCGCGTACCTGCCTGCGCATGGCGTGCGCGTATCGGCGCGAGCAAGACAGGCTGATTATGGAATGCCGTGTGCTGAATACGCCGCACCGACTGTGGTGGAATATCCGGAAAGAGGCAACCGGTCTTGAAATCGTGCTGGAATCGCCGTTTGATGTGATCGGTGCTTCACGCGAATGGCACGCCTTTGCGGACCGTAAGTGAGGGAGGACGGGACGAATGAAAAAAATATCGATTGCCGGGGCACTGCCAAGGCAGTTTGAAGCAGCATTTTCCTATCTTGCACCGAGGCTTCGATTTGAAAACGCGGAAAAAGGCTTCCCGGTTCGCATCTGTCATACGGGGCGCGGGCTTTCTGTCCGCAAGGAACGCGGCGGGGCGGTTCTGTGCTGGGAAAAACGGGTGCAGCTGTACCGCGCGTTTTCGATCCTGTGCGAGCACTGGGAAGAAGATGAGTTTTTTGTGCAGGAAACCCCCTGCTTTGAAACCTTGGGCATCATGCTGGATGTTTCGCGCAATGGGGTGCTGAAGCCGCAGGCACTGAAGGGCATCTTCGAAAAAATGGCGTTGATGGGGATCGATCTTGCGATGATGTATACAGAGGATACCTACGAAATCCCGGAACAGCCGTATTTTGGCTGGATGCGCGGACGCTATTCGATCGAGGAGCTGCGGGAACTGGATGATTACGCCGATTGCCTTGGAATCGAGCTGTGTCCGTGCATCCAGACACTGGGGCATTTGAACCGTGCGCTTCACTGGCCGTCCCTTGCACACCTGAGGGATAACGAGGAAGTGATTCTGGCTGATGAAGAACAGACATATGTATTTTTGGAACAGGCGATCCGCGCGGCGGTGAAACCGTATCGTTCCAAGCGCATCCACATCGGCATGGATGAAGCACACGGCATCGGTTTGGGCGCACACCTTGCCCGCTTTGGCTATGAGGATCCGCATGCGATCATCCGCCGTCATCTGAACCGTGTGTGCAAAATCACCGATAAGCTGGGTCTGGATGTGATGATGTGGAGCGATATGTATTTCCGCCCGGATTCCCCGACCAATGGGTATTATGACAGCGGTGAGCCTTCGGAAAAGAGCATTGCAGCGGTGAACCCGAATGTAACGCTGGTGTACTGGGATTATTATCACGAGAAAAAGGAAGAATACGATGAAATGCTGCGCAAGCATCGGCTTTTGGGTGCACCGGCTGCCTTTGCGGGCGGCATCTGGGTGTGGGCGGGGCCTGCGCCGGATTATGAAAAGACGATCGCTTCCGTGATCCCGGGGCTGGAAAGTGCACGCGATGCAAACGTTCCGCTTGTTTTGGCAACGGCATGGGGCGATAACGGGGCAGAGGCCAATTTCCAGACAGCACTGCTTGGGATGCAGCTGTTTGCCGAATTCGATTACACCGGATGTTATGAGGAATCGGCATTGGAACGCCGCTTTGCCGTGTGCACAGGGGGCAATGCCCGGGTGTTTGCGCGCCTGAGTGCGTTCAATACCGTGCCCGGCATGCGCCACGGCGCAATGCGTCCGGTCAATGCGGCAAAGTTCATGCTGTATCAGGATCCGCTCGTTCAGCTGTTTGAAGCGGATACGCAGGGCTGCGAAATGGCAAAGCATTATGCCGGGCTGGAAGCGGAATATGCGCACCATGCGCAAAGCGGCGGCGAATATGCCCTGCTGTTCCGCTTTTACGGGCAGCTGGCAGGGGTTCTCAAGCATAAATGCGCATGGCATGAAAAAATCGGCACAGCCGTGCGAACCGAAAGCAAAGAACAGGCACGGGCTCTGTGCGAAGAACTGCGCCAGGCCGGTGCGCTTGCCGAGCAGCTGCGCAAAACATGGCGCAGCGTATGGAACAGCACCAATAAGCCGTTCGGGTTCGAGGTGATCGATGGCCGCATGGGAGCGTTGTGTGCACGCTGTGAAACCGCCTGCGCGCGGGTGCAGGAATGGCTCGACGGCGGGCAGGCTCCCGCCGAGCTGCTGGAGCAGCCGCTGGTTTACACAAAGCAGGAAAACGGCACCTTATTCGGAAGTTATGCGGTCGGAGAAATTGTTTCGGCCTGCAAAATAGATTGAATCAGACAAAAGGAGTGGAGCAAAATGGATAAACAAGAACTGCAGGAAGTGCGCAGCTGGGCGCAGAAGGAACTGGATACCTGTGTTGATTTCTGGCTTAAGCACGGAATCGACCCGGTGAACGGCGGCATATATACCTGTCTTGACCGCAAGGGCGAAATCTATTCCACCGATAAAAGCGTGTGGATGCAGGGACGCACGGCGTGGATGTTTTCCGACCTGTGCCGCCGCTACGGCAAAAAGGATGAGTGGATGGCCGCTGCCAAAAGCTGCCTTGATTTTATGGAGGAGCACTGCATCAACCGGCAGGCGGGAGATCGCATGTACTTTACCGTAACAGCACAGGGCAAGCCGCTGCGCCAGCGCCGCTACTGCTTTTCGGAAGGGTTTTATGCGATTGCGAATGCCGAATATTATGGCATCACGGGGGAAAAGATCTATCTGGAACGTGCCCGCCGTGCCTATGAGCTGATCTATCAGCTGAATCATGGGCTGATTCAGGATCCAACCGGATTAGGCCCCAAGACGATCCCCGAAACGCGCACCAGCCACGCGCTTGCCGATCCGATGATCTTTTTGAATATCATCAGCATCATGCGCCGCGTCGATCCGGAACACCGCGAAGAATACGATGCGCGCAGCCGCGAAAGCGTGCATGAGATCGTGGATCTGCATTTTCATCCGGAAATCGGTGCCACCCTGGAAAGCGTTGCGCCCGATGGCACGCCCGAGCTGGATTACACCGCGGGACGTGTCGTGAATCCGGGGCATGATATCGAATGCAGCTGGTTCCTTATGGAACAGGCCAACACAACCGGGGATCGAGCACTTCACGCAACGGCGGAAAAGGTGTTCCGTCAGGCGATCGAGGCGGGCTGGGATAAAGAATACGGCGGATTGCTGTATTTTATCGATTGCCTTGGAAAGCCGACCGAAGCATACGAGCATGATATGAAGCTGTGGTGGACGCACGATGAAATCATGATCGCTTCCCTGATGGCATACCGCGACACGAAGGATGCGTATTATCTGGATTGGTTTGAAAAGACACTCGACTATGTGAAGAAGTATTTTTCCGATCCCCAATACGGCGAATGGTACGGATATCTGCGCAGGGATGGAAAGCCCACGATGCCCTCCACTAAGGGCAGCACGTTCAAAGGCCCGTT
>JAHHSK010000093.1 GCA_020025255.1 Ruthenibacterium sp.
GAATTTAAAATATATTTTAAATAGAAGAACGAAAGCGGAGAAAAAAGTGAGCCTGCAAAAAACGATCGCCGTATTAGCAAATGAAGAAAACAGAAAAATCCTGGAGATGCTGCGGAACGGGCCGCTTGCGGCGGGAGCGATCGCGCAGAAGTTGCAGATGTCCCCGGCGGCGGTTTCGTATCATCTGGCAAAATTAAAGCAGGCAGGGCTTTTGTATGAAACCCGCCGCGGCAATTTTCTGGACTATGAAGCCGACCTTACGCTGCTGGATGAGCTGGTTGCGTGGGTATCGGGGCTGAAAGGGGGAAAAAACGATGAAGCTTAAAAACAAAGCGCGCATCCTGGGGCTTGTGCCGTGTTTGCTGGTGCTGCTGGCGTGGCCGTTTGTGCCGGAAGCGATCCCCGCACATTACGGTGCAGACGGTGCCGTAACGCGCTGGGGCAGCCGGTGGGAATTGTTTTTGATGCCGGTGTTCACCGTGGCGTTTACTGAGCTGATGCTGTGGTTTGCAAGGCTTGCCAAAAAGCAGGAGCAGACGGGTGCGCAGAACGCGGGCGGCAATAATGAAACTGTGATGGTGCACACGACGATCTGGGTGCAGGTGATCTTTGATGTCATCACAGCCGCGATGATTTTCACCGGGATGAAAGGCGTTGAAAACCTCGATTTCACGGGCGCGTTTCCCCGCATGATCGTGGCGGCGCTGGGGCTGCTGTGCATTCTTACAGGCAACCGGATGCCGAAGCTGCGGCGCAATTCCATAATGGGGCTGCGCACCCCGTCCAGCACAAAAAATGACGCCGTGTGGAAAAAATGCCAGCGCTTCGGCGGCATTACCTTGGTGCTGATAGGGGCGGGAACGATCCTTGCTGCCGCGTTTGCGCCTTCTGCCGACTGGGCGGGTGTGATTTTCCTGATCCTGATTGCAGCAGCGCTGCCGGTGCAGATCCTGTACTGCCGGTATGCGGCACGCAAAGATTCAACGCAGACAGAAACGGAACGATAAGAAAAACCCGCCTGAAATCGATACAGGCGGGTTGAATTTTGTGCCGGAACGACGTATAATAAAAAGAATTTAATATGGGAAGAAGGCGTGTCATTTGACTGAATTTTTGATCCGGCATTTTGTGAAAAATTATAGTCAACCGCAGGATTCAGCGGTGCGCACAGCGTATGGCAATCTGTCCGGCGTGGTAGGAATCGTATGCAATCTATTGCTGTGCACCGCAAAGCTGGTGCTTGGCATGCTCAGCGGCAGTATCGCCATTGTTGCCGATGGGCTGAACAATGTATCGGATGCGTCTTCCAGTGTCATTACGCTGATTGGCTTTCGGCTTTCGGCAAAACCGGCAGATGACGAGCATCCGTTCGGGCATGCGCGGATCGAATACATTGCAGGCCTTGCCGTGGCTGTTATGATCGTGGTGATCGGCTTGGAGCTGATCCGCAGCAGCATCGAAAAGATCCTGAATCCGGTCACGGTGGAATTTACGGCAATCACGGCAGCGGTGCTGGTGGGTTCGATTTTGATAAAATTATGGATGATGGTGTTTAATCGAACCTTGGCACGGCGGATCGATTCCAGCGCATTGGAAGCGACCGCCATGGACGGGCGCAACGATGTGATCACCACGTCGGTAGTGCTTTTGTCCGCTGTGATTTCGGCCGGCACTTCGATTCAGCTGGACGGCTGGGGCGGCCTTGCGGTTGCGCTGTTCATTTTATGGAGCGGGATCGGCATCATCCGGGATACGCTCAGCCCGCTTTTGGGGCAGGCACCAGATGAGAAGCTGACGCGCTATATCCAGGATAAAATCACGCAATATGACGGGGTGCTGGGTGCCCATGATCTGATCGTGCATGATTACGGCCCGGGACGCCGGTTTGCAAGTGTCCATGTGGAAATGGCGGCAGAAGAGGATGTCTTGAAAAATCATGATATCATCGATAAGATCGAGCGTGATTTTAAAGAAACGGATCACATCGAACTGGTGATTCATTTTGACCCGGTGATCACAACAGATGAGGAAGCCCTGCACGCGCGCAATGGGATGCGGCAGCTGATAAAAAGCATTTCACCAAAGCTGACGATGCACGATTTTCGGCTGGTGCGCGATCCGGCGCAGACAAATCTGATTTTTGATGTCGTAGTGCCCCACGGATTTGAGATGAGCGATGAACAGGTGCAAAGCAAGATCCAAAGTCTTGTGAACAGCGGCACGATGAAAAATAACCGCTATGGTATAAGCGTGACGATCGAACACAGCTATGTGCCGATTTCGGATACAGCGGAGGAATGAACAGGAAAAAGAGCGCAGCTTTCTGAATGAAAGCTGCGCTCTTTTGCAGTCGCATCCCATTACAGCGCAAGAGATACGCTGCGCCCCGTAGGCTGATACTGCTTGCAGGTAATACCCACCAGCTTGAACAGCCGTTTGCTCGCGATGACGGAATCGGAATCGGGATATTTATCCTCATAATAGATCACTTCGGAAATGCCGCTCTGGATCAGTGCTTTGGCACATTCGTTACAAGGGAAAAGCGTGGTATAAATGCGCGCGCCCTTTAGGCTGCCCGTGCCGGAAGCATGGTTCAAAATCGCATTCAGCTCGGCATGGCAGACATACATGTATTTGGTATCCAAGGGGGCGCCTTCGCGTTCCCACGGCATTTCGTCATCCAAACAGCCGACGGGCATTCCGTTATAGCCCATAGAAAGGATCTTGTTGTCCCTGCCCACAATGCAGGCACCCACTTGGGAGGAATTGTCTTTGCTGCGCTGCGCGGTAAGCAGGGCGATCCCCATAAAATATTCATCCCAGGAAATGTAATCGGTTCGTTTCAAGGAAAAAGCCTCCTTTGTTGCATGGCAGCACCAAAGGACTGCCGATGTTCTTTTTATTTAGTATACCATGCGTAGAGCCATTCGAAAAGAGCCAATCCAGCGCGGCGCACCGATCCGGTGGCCGTGCAGCAAAAAATATTTGCACAAAGGCGCAGCAGTGCATGGGAAATTACAGCGGCATATGATTGTGCTTTGCGCAAAAATCAGTATAATAGGGAGTAAGAACCGGCATTTCGGAATGGATAGGGTGAAGCGTATGAAAAAGCTGAGTTGGTTCGTGCTGATTCTGTTTTTGCTGACAGGCGCATCGGGATGCAGCACGAATCATCGGAAAACACAGGAAAAAACACAACGGATGCTTTCGTATATCAACAATAAATACACCGAGGATCATTTTGAATATGCCGGTATTACCGGAGGACATTTGGGTTCGAACACGACAAAGATCATTGTCCGATCCGAAAAACTGCCTGAAAAGAGAATTTGTGTGATTGCTTCGGAAACGGACGACGGCGAAGTGTTTTCGGATACATATCTTCATGCGAAGTTTGCCCAGCAGACCGAGGCCTATCTTCGGGATGCACTGACGGGGTTGTATGGGCAGGATATCTATCTTGATTTTATCCCGGATGACACGGCCGGCATGCAAAGCGGTTCCAGCCGAACGACCTTTGAAGAATACCTTGCGGATCCCGATACATATATTTATTTTTCGGCGGCAGTTCCCGGAAAGGCGGAGGACGAAGAAAAAGAATTGGCTCGGATAAAAGATGCCTTTCAAAATGCGGTTGTGATCGGACATATCTTTTATATGGATACGGATGAGCCGATACAGGATACCGCAAAGGCTCAGATCGAGGCAAAGGCATATGAAAAAAGGCTGTATATCGTCAAAGAAAGCGTCAGTGAATATGCAAAGGCCGAATGGACGGCGGGGCAGTAACTTTAACCCGCGCAGTCTTCGGCTGCGAAAGCACAGGCGCAGCCGTGCGTCGGGTATCTTAGATACAGGCGGCTGGAACGGGAATATCGAATGGAGAAAGGGCGGGTGTCTTTTATGAAACGATGGAAAAAGCCCCTTTTGGCGCTGATGCTGATCGGCACCGCTGCCGGTGTGTGCGGATGTGCCAAGCAGGAAAGCGCACAAGAGCGCATGCACAGCATGCAAAGCTATGCCGCCGAAAAGTACGAAACGGATTTTGCGGTGGAGGATTTTCAGGCGGCAAAAGATGAGACATACACCGATATTTTGACCTTATCGGACGGCGAGCATCGTTTCCATGTGTATCAGGATCCCGGCGGCGAGCCGAGTGACGATTACCCGCAGGTGGTCATCAATACAAAAATATGCAGCTGGCTTCAATCCCAATGCGGCACGGATTTTGAACTATACGGAAATTTTATCCTTGCCGATGCAGCCGACCTAACACTGGATGAGGCCATGCACAAGGATACAGCGGCTTTTTTGAAGCAGCATGATTTCATGAAAGCGATCGTGATCGTGAAAACCGAGCAGGACATCGCGGCGCTTTCGCAGGAATTGTACCGCGTTTATCAAGAAACGATCGGTCTTACGCCCCAATATATTGATTTTGAAGTGATCCAAGCGGGAAGGATCGGGGCAGAGCTGGAAAAAATGCTGTTAAATCTTCCGGCGTTGTATGACAGCGAATGGAGCAGGCATCCGGAAATCGAAGCATATATCCGTGTGACACAAACCGATATTTCATCCGCCGCCGAACTGATGGAAAAGGGCGGCAGCGAAAAGCGCACCGGCGGCACAGGCTGAAAAACGGCATGAAAGCCGATTCGCATACGCGCAAAAAGCAGAGAAAGCCCGTTTCCTGTACATGGGAAAGCGTGAATGAAAAGGATATATCGCGAGGAAAAGAAAAAACCGAAACGCGTGGATTTTTCCAAACGTTTCGGTTTTTTGGTGC
>JAHHSK010000094.1 GCA_020025255.1 Ruthenibacterium sp.
TTGGTGCCGGTGGTGGGACTTGAACCCACACGGTGTTGCCACCAACGGATTTTGAGTCCGCATCGTCTGCCATTCCGACACACCGGCTTGCGGATAACAAATATATTATAATATATTTGTGTCCAAAAAGCAAGCACTTTTTAAAAATGAAGCCTGCGGCGGAATTCGTTTTTGATGCTGCGGTCCCCGAAGAGGAAAAGCCCGGCAATGGAAGCAAGGGAAAAAACGCCGGGAGTAAATGCCGAGGCCGCGTTTTCGGCAATCCCGGTAAAATACAAAACCGGCATGGCAAGGCCGAACAAAGCCAGAACCGCCTGATACAGAACATATCTTGCCCAATTTGTGCGGTTGATCAAAACCAGAACCACAACGGCGATGATGCCGGTGCAGATGAATGCCGGCACGGCGTAAGAGACAGCCCAGCCGTGATAGCCGGTTTCCAAATCGACGGCAACTACAAGCAGGCTGCCGGCAACCACCTGCATCAGTATTTTGCCTGCGGAATTGCCGCCGCGGCGCAGTGTGTGCGGTATCACGACCCAGGCATAGCAAAAGGCGGTGGCAACGATCGCCCACCACCAGAAATCCGGCGTGACAAACCGATTGATGACAAAACAGATCAGTGTGCATAAAAAAGAAAAAAGCAAAAGCAGCCTGCGCACGCGCCCCCGCTTTTTGAAGGGGATGCCGGAAGGGTACACATCCTCCGATTCATTCAGACCAACCAGCGCGGCACCGCACAGCGGACAGCACACCGCGGGTGTTGCGATCTGGATATTGCAGGAATCACAATGCTTCATCACTGACACCTCCGGTTTCCAGTGTGATCGGGATACCGGCAGCGGACAGGTGCCGGATGATGCGGCGTTCCAGCCGGTGGGATTCGAGTTCGGATGAAAAATTCAGCGCCAGAATCCCGTTATAGGAACAAGCGGTTGTTTTCAGCGGTTCCTTCGGTGTAGTAGCAAGCAGAAAACGAAAGCCTTCAAAATAAGGGCGGAACAATTCCTCGATCTGTACCGGCCCAAGATTGGAAAGCACGATGCTGCTGCCGTTGTTGGAATTTTCGTAAACGATGCGCAGGATCCCGTTTTTCAGCGGCAGAGGGATGAGCCGTGTGAAAACATTCATTTCGCTGGAAGCCGTATAGGCAAGGCGCTGTTCAAATTCCTCGCGCGTCAGCTTTTCATCGAACTGCTGTTTGACCAGGGCAATGACATCTTGAAACGTAAAGCCCTCTGTGTGAAGCGGAAGAATAATAGAAAGCTTTGAAAAAAAGTTTAACGAGGTATCCGTGCCGAAAATCGGGCGCAGATTGACCGGCACAAAAACGCTGATCGGCTTTTGGGTGCCGTGGCCGTGGGTAAATTCTTCATAGATGCAAAAGGCGATGCAGGCCGTCAGATATTCGCCAATGGTGGCATCGTAGCGCATACATTCAGCTTTCAGTGCGGGCAGGGGCATCAGCGCAGTAACGACACCCAGTTCACCGGCAAGACGGCGTTCGCCTTTCAGGTGAAACGCACTCGGGTCGCGGAAGGCCTTGCCCTTGGCACGCACATAATTTTCGATATATCCATCTTGAACATCCCCCGCATTTTCGATGCCGAAGAATGTGCTGCGCTGCTCTGGGGTAAAGGAATCGGCATGCGCAAGCTGCAGATAGCGATAGCATATCGCTTTCAAAAAGCGCATGGCACCCGTGCCGTCTGTCAGCACATGGAAGGTTTCCAAATGGATGCGCTTTTTATAGTACAGCACACGGAACAGAAAGCGGTTGGTTTCAACGGGGTCGATGTATCGGCAGGGGGATTCTTCTTCCTGCCATACCTGCGCATTTGCTCGGTTGGTTTCCAGATAGCTCCAGAAAAGGCCGTGGCGCATGCGCACGTTGAAGGCGGCAAAAAAAGGAAGGATTTCATTCAAAGCTTTCTTCAAAAGCAGGGGATCGATCTCTTCGTGCAGAACAGCGGTCATACGAAAAACATTGGTATACCGCCGGTTGGTCACAACCGGAAAAAGATGTGCCGTGTTATCCAGCTTATGCCAGCGGGTGGGCACATTGCGTTTTATCATGGGACTAAGCTCCTTTACAAAGAAGAGTGCTTCATGCAAAAAGCGAAAGATCGATCGAATCCGCGATGACCCGGCCGCCTGCAAGATTGGGATGCAGGCCGTCGGGCATTGCATATTCATGCTTCATCCCGATGCTTTCATCGGGATCGGCAACCGGTGAGGCAAGATCCAGCACGGCATCAAACGGGCCGCTTTCCACGATCCAGTCGTTCAGGGCGCGGCGAAGCACTTCGCGTTCCTGCGGGAATGAAGAATTGATTTCCCGCGGCAGAATCAGGCCGGCATAGAATTTAACGCCGCGTGCATGCAGGATATCGGCAATTTGGCGCACGGCCTGGGCATATTGCTCCACCGTGATCAGGTCGCTTTCCGGTATGCCGGATACACCGGGATGCCCGATATCATTGGTGCCCAAGGCAAAGACGACATGGGTAAGGCCGTCAACGGAAAGAACATCGCGCTCAAAGCGGCGGATTCCGGCATCCCCATGCAGCCCGCGTGAAGCAGCCGAGGCATCGTGAAGAAAGCGGTTGCCCCCGATGCCCAGATTCAGCACACTGATTTCGCCGCGAAAGCGTTCGTAAAGGCGCGCGGTAAGCGGCGTGACCCATGTGCCCTGCTGCATGATCGAATCGCCGAACATAGCAGCCACGCGCACCGCAGGGCTGCTTTCGCTTTGCTCCACGATCACCTGTGCAAGCGTTGTTGTGGCGCTTGTGATATCCCAGGGCAGCAGGCTTTTGGAAAGGCCGGACCACAGCCGCGCTTTGGGCAGCACCGGGGTGCTGCAATGGTCGCCCTTGACCGAGCGGCTTGCAAAAAGACCGACAAAATTGCCGGATGTGATTTTATCGCCGCCGGGATAATACAGGCTTACGGCAAGGGTCGTTCCGGGTTCTGCCGGCATTTCGATGCGGTCGGAAAGCATCTCGTGGCCGGGGCAAAGCGCAAATTCGGTGTTTCCGTTTACCGTAAGCGGGCGCTCGGTGCCCACGATCAGCTGCTGGTGCGGATCGGCCAGTGCGATCGAAGCATTTCCGACCCAGACCGGGCGTGTGGCATGCGGGTTGCAGAATTTAACATAAACGGCATCCCCGTACAGATTATTCGGGATGAAAATGCGCACAGTGCGTGCGGCATTATTGAATGGCTGTGCCGAAAGATCGGTATGAGCCACAGCAAAGGTACAGGCAAGGCGCGGCATAAAAAGACTCCTTCAAACTGAAATTTAGTTTGGGTTAAAAGCAGTTTAAGTATACCACAAAACGGCACGATGCGTCAGCGTCAAATTTGCACAAGCTGCATTTTTTTCAAAGCCGCCCGCAAGGATGAAAAAACCGGGATGCGTGCATCCCGGTTTTGGCTGATTTATTCGGATTTTTCGGTTTGGCCAGCTTCCAGCGCGTATTTTTCCAGCTTGTGCAGATATTCGATGTTGTTTGCAAGCTTTTCTTCCGTGGGGAAATCGTTGGAGAAATCTTCGACCGAGAATGTACCGTCATAGCCCATTTTGTGTGCGACCAGGAACAGACGCTTCAGGTCGGCCATGCCTTGGTTGAGCGGTGTCCATACGCGCTTCCATTTCTTTGCGCCCAGTTCATCTTCGCCATCCTCGGCCAGAATCCCGTTTTTGACATGGATGTGAGCGATGTAGCGGCCCAGCAGCTCGAAGCTCTTCTGATATTCTTCAAAGCCTTCATTGACCATGTTGCCCGGATCGAAAATCAAGCCGATGTGATCCGGATCGAAGCCTTCCAGTGCGCGGTATGCTGCGCTCGGGCAGGAAATCAGGGTATCCATGTGGATCTCCAAAACGGCCTTTACGCCGGTTTGCGCCGCAAGCGCTTCGATTTTCTTCAAATCCTCCCGCATGCGCTCAAACAAAACCGGATACGGGGCATCGGCTTTTTCCGGGTCGTAGGAAACAAGGCCGACACGCACCTGATGGCAGTCGATGCTCTGTGCTGCGCGGAATACCCGTTCCAGCTGTTCCAGTTCGTTGGTTGCAAGGTAGGTCGTCAGGCCGAAGATAGCAAGCCCTGCTTCATCGCACAATGCTTTTGCACGCGCAGCTTCGGCTTCGATATTGCGAAGATCCAGAGTGCTCTTGTTGTAAATCCAGTAACGGTGATCAAACGGAATATCTTCCGGTTTTTCATCAGGCATGGTGTTTACGCGCCATTCCACACCGTCATAGCCCAGTGCCTTCAGACGGCTGACGGTTTCCTCGATATCATACTCGGGCATGCTGACAGAAAAAACGCCGAATTTCATAATGAACAACTCCTTACAATAAAATAATGTGCCTGTTAAAAAACAGACAAAGTTTGATATTATTATTATACATCCAAAAGAGGAAAAATGGAATTCATTTCTTGCGGATTTGTGATTGTAAAACGTGCCGCACAAAGCAGTAAAAAAATAAAATCGAAAAAAAGCTTTTTTTTAAAAGAAATACTTGACAATCGGGCTGTCGTCTTGTATTATAGTAGAGCACCATGTTTTTGGTGTCTGTGTGCAGATAGGGGTATAGCTCAGTTGGTAGAGCAGCGGTCTCCAAAACCGCGTGCCGAGGGTTCGAATCCTTCTGCCCCTGCCATTTTAAAATTACAATTTATATTGTTCAGCATAAATGCCCCATCGAGCCACTGATATGGCCCGGTAGTTCAGTTGGTTAGAACGCTAGCCTGTCACGCTAGAGGTCGA
>JAHHSK010000095.1 GCA_020025255.1 Ruthenibacterium sp.
ATGAACGAAACGTTTAAAATTGATATTCACGAGCATCTGACCTACCGTAAGCTTCCCCGCGTGGGGAACCGGTTTATTTCCTCCGGCAAAGAAATGCTTGCCCACTTGGATGCGCTTTCCATAGGCACTGCCGTTTTAATGAGCGGCGGCGAATCAAAGCCCCCCTTTGCCACAAACCGCGCCTTGGCCGCTTTGTGCCGCCAGTATCCGGAACGCTACCGCTGGATGTGCAACTTGGATGACCGTCATCCCGAAACGATCGAGCAGCGCCTTGCCGAATATAAACAACAGGGGGCTGTGGGCGTGGGCGAAATCATGCTGCATAAGCGTCTGGATGATCCTTTTGTCCGTGCACTTTTTTCCGCCGCGCAAAAGCTCCAGCTTCCTGTTTTGATCCATATGTCGCCCAAACTCGGCATGGGATATGGCGTTGTGGATGATCCCGGCCTTCCGCTTTTGGAGCAGGTTCTGCAGGATTTTCCAAAGCTGATCCTGATCGGACACAGCCAGCCCTTCTGGCATGAAATCACCAAAAATCCTCCGTCCGATGCCGAATCCCGCAATGCATGGGGGAATGGCCCTGTGACCCCCGGCGGGCGTGTGGAAGTTCTTTTGGATCGCTATCCCAATCTGGTTTGCGATCTTTCTGCCAACAGCGGCGGGCAGGCCTGCATGCGGGATGAAGCGTTCGGGCTGCGCTTTCTTGAAAAATATCAAGACCGCCTGATGTTCGGCACCGACATGATAAACTGCGAAATGACATTTCCGCTTGGCGCGTGGCTGGATGAAAAAAAGGCATCCGGTCAGCTTTCCGAAGCCGCATGGAAAAAAATCTGCTTTGAAAATGCAATTCGCATCCTGCATCTTTGAGAATGTGCTGCATTTTTCCCGGTTCGATTTCTGACGCTTGCTCGATCCGGCAGGAATCGAACCGGAATGCCCCAGAAAAGACACTTGTTCTTTGTACAGCATAACGCGAACAGACGGCTGTGCAGGCAAAAAGGAACCGGGAAGGACGGATTCGTTCTTCCCGGTTCCCTTTTCCTTGTCGGAAAACACCGGCTTATGCCCGTTGCGCACGGCTTTTCCTATGATTGCGGCTATGATCCAATGCATGGATTATCGGCAGCCGAAGCCAGACCCAGCGGGTCACAAAGCGCATTCTTCGGGAAGCTGATCCCATACCGGAAGCTTATGCAATGCGCGAATGAGATTGCATTGTTCCAAAAGCGTACCATTCCCATCACAAACAGTCGGATACCACATGGGCTCAACCAGATGGATGCCATCCGTCAGCTTTTGCAGTTCGGATGCAAACTGAAAGTGCATATGGCTCAAAAGGCCGCCGTTTTTATGCGCCGAGCGTTCCGGCAAAGGTGCCATAGCAATCACATATCGAAACGGCCAATCGTCCGGTGCATCCTTTGCAAAAAAGACGGCGTTTTCTTTTCCCTCAAGGCCATTTTTTAAAATAGACAGCACCTGATATCGATATCGTCCCAGCGAATTGTCCTTTTCATCAAACCATTCGGCATACATTCCCTTTTCTGTTTCTGTTACATGGCATGCTGTCAGCCGCTGCGGATTTCCCTGTCTGTTTGTAGCACACGCCTTTGCCCAAAAGGCCTTTGCGCTGCCGCCGAACATCTTTGCGAGTGCCGGAACGCGCAGCGCCATGTCTTCCGCCTCTTGCCATGCTTTTTCCACCGCCGGCTCCCGGCTTTCCAGCAGCCGTTCAAAACTTGTCCATGTACCAAGCCAGTCCTCTTTGCGTAAATTCATTTCTGTGCCTCCTGATTCATATCGAAAATACGATCACACCATTCTGCCGCCAGTTCTTCATCATGGGTGATAACTAAAACTGCCTTCTGCTGTTGTTTCAATTTCCGCAGCAGCCCGCCCACTTGCTGCATATGGTAATGATCCAGCCCGCTGGTCGGTTCATCCAAAATAATGAACGCCTTATCGGTCAGCATAGCCGAAGCGATTGCCGTGCGCTGCTTTTGCCCGCCGGAAAGGCTCATCGGATGACGTTCTTTATATTCCAACAGATCCAGCGCTGCAAGCACCGTGTCTTTTTGCTCTGTGTTTTTGACGCCGAGCAGAACTTCTTCTTCGACACTGTCACTGAACAGCTGATAATTCACATCCTGCATAACCAAAAAGCTTTGCTTCATCCGGCTTTTTGCACGAGCCGGATTCCCGTTCAGCAAAACCTCCCCTTGGATGGGATTCAGCAGCCCGCACAAGGTTTTTGCAAGGGTGCTTTTTCCGGTGCCGTTGTTTCCCATTATGCCCAAGATTTCACCGCGGTGGATTTCAAATCCGCGGATACAGCGCACCGGCTTGTTTTTTTCATACCCCAGCAGTGCTTCCTGCACGCGAATCAGGGGTGTTCCCTCCGGCGGCAGACGATGTGCTTTTTGCCGTATGGCTGCCTGATACGGGGTCAAATCAAAGCTGCGCAGCCCCATTTTGTGCATCTCGTTTTGATTCAGAGCCGAAAATTCTTTTCCTGACCATTGATGCATCAGCTTTCCTTGATCAAAATAGCAGCATCGATCCACGATCCCATTCAGCCATGCGAGACGATGCTCGGAAAGGATCACCGTCATGCCCAGCTGCTTCATTTTCAAAAGCATTTCGCGCAGACGAAGGATCGCCTGTGCATCAAGGTTGCTGGTCGGTTCATCCAGAACCAGAATACGGGGGTTCAATACACAGGCCGCACCGAACGCGATCTGCTGTTTTTCCCCGCCGGAAAGATAAAAAATACTGCGATCCAGCAGCGATTCCAAATGGAATTCCTTTGCACACTGCATCACCCGTCTGCGGATTTCTTCCGGCGGCATTCCGCAGTTTTCACAGGGAAACGCAAGTTCTGCTGTTGTGTTGATATTAAAATACTGTGTTTTTGGATTTTGAAACACACTTCCCACGACCGGAACATACTCCTCTATGGCGGATTTCCCTGCCTGCAGTCCGCCGGCTGTACAGCTTCCTTCCAGCTTTCCACGAAAATGCATCGGGATCAAGCCGTTGAGCAAACGGGAAAATGTGGTTTTCCCACATCCCGATTTCCCGCACAGCAGAACGCACTCTCCCTCCTGCACGGAAAATGTGACATCCTGCAATGCCGCTTCGGATGCGCCCTGATAACAAAATGAAATCCGTTTGCTTTCCACCATAACATGCATTACAAGATCCCTCCCAGAAATAAAATCACCGGAACCGTGCACAATGCAGCCCATATCCAATCAAGCCATGTAACGCGCAGTTCTGTCATGCAGGTATGCGTTCCGGGAATACTGATGCCCTTTGTAAGTGCCGCTACGGACAGATCCTGCGCCACATTATTGCTGTTCATCAAAAGCGGAATCAGAACATATTCCAGTGTTCTGACCGGATGACGCAGAAAGCTCATCCCCCCTTCGGTGATGCCGCGCAGTGCCATGGCATTGCGAATCTGGATGTAATCCTGCCGCACCGTGGGAAAATATCGGATCACAACAACACATGGGATGATAATGTATTCCGGCAGGTGAAGCCTGCGCATGGCGCAGACAAATTCCCCTGCTGTTGTCGTGGTAAAGGCATAGGCGCCTGAAATCAGACAAGGCAGCATCATTCGAACACCGACCGAAAGCAGCGAAATGAAATGCAGGAAAAACCCTTCCGCTTTGGGGATCAGCCATAGATCCGCAGCAAGCATCACTCCATAGATCACAGCAAAGCGCAGCGCACTTTTTCTTTTTCCCGCACAATAAAACGGGATCAAAAATAACACAACCAGAATCGCTTGTACCGTTCGGCTCACATGAAAGAACAAAAGAAGATTCGCTAATATAAGCAGATACAGCTTCGTTCTTGGGTCCAATTTCCACTTCATCAGATGATTCCGGCCTTTTTGAAATGCTTTTCCATCATTTTCTGTCCAAAGTAACCGCCCAGCAAAGCGCAAACCAAAATCGATATCATGCACACGGCAAAGCTTCCCATGTTGATATGCGCAAACAGCGAATCGATATATGCGGTATCCTTTCCGCGTTCCACCAAATTTGCAATGTAGGCATCTTTCATAAACCACATGGGCAGAACCGGGCCGGTAAGCCCGTACGAAAAGACGATATAGCTGATCAGCAGCGACGTCTTGCTTTTGTAATCCTTCGATTTTGCAATGAAATCAGCCGCGATACCGCACAGGATGTTTGCCGCAAAGGAAAAAGCAAAATGACCCGATACCAAAAAGAACAGCCCCATTACGATCCCCATGATCGTAATGCCGCCGAATTTCTGGATCTTAGCGGCCAGCAGCATATAAACACAGCCGGAAATCAATGCAGCAATCGCAGGAAGAAAAATGTTGGAAACGCCCGGCAGCAGCATCGCACTTGCAAAGGTTGCAATCGTTACCAAAATAAAGTACAGTGCCGTAAAGATCCCGATCGAAATCAAATCCGGAGCCGTCAGTTTTTTTGTTTGTGTGTCTTTCATAACCGTTCCTTTCATCTTGTTCAGTTAGCTTTAACTAACCGAATGGGTAAAATTTCGCGCTTGCAGCCCCTCTGGCTGAAAGCGCATTTCCGATAAAGCA
>JAHHSK010000096.1 GCA_020025255.1 Ruthenibacterium sp.
GACTTTTATGGAAGAAAACCGTTTGGCACAGCATTTTGATTTTGGCGGCTTGATGAGATTCAGTGTCCCGACCATGGTCATGATGGTTTTTATGGCGCTTTACCAGACAGTAGATGGAGTGTTTATTTCCAATTTAGTTGGGGAACTTGCACTGACGGCACTGAACGTGGTATATCCATTCATAAGTATAGTAGTTGCGGTAGCAGTAATGCTGGCAAGTGGAGCAAGTTCGCTGATCGCGTTGAATATGGGTATGGGGGAAGAAGAAAAGGCCAGGCAGAATTTCAGCTTGACGATCTGGACCGCGATTGCAGGTTCTGTGGTCTTAATGGTATTTGGCCTTGTATTTATTGACCCAATCTTACGTGTGCTTGGTGCAACGCCGCGTATCTATACCATGTGCTATGATTATCTGCTGATTATGATTTTATCTGCACCGCTTGCTATGCTGCAACTGTTATTTCAAATGTTTTTTGTCACAGCCGGAAAACCGCGGCAAGGTTTGGTGCTGACGATCCTCAGCGGGGTAGCGAATATTGTATTGGATGCGCTTTTTATGGCAGGCTTTGATCTGGGAGTGCGCGGTGCGGCATTGGCAACCGCAATCGGTTATGGCATCACTGCGCTGTATGGGCTGGCCTATTTTGGGCTGAACCGAAGCGGTACGCTTTATCTTGTGCGCCCGAAGCTGCGCTGGGGCGTTTTAAGAAAGATCTGTCTGAATGGCAGCAGTGAAATGATCAACAATCTTGCTGTTGCAGTGACAACGCTGCTGTTCAATATTGTCGGGCTGCATTTTTTGCAGGAAGAAGGGGTTGCAGCAATTTCCATTGTGCTGTATGCACAATATATCATGACAGCAGTATTTATGGGATATGCGAATGGTGTTGCGCCGATTTTCAGCTATAAATACGGAGCGGCAGATCATGAACAGCTGCGCAGTATTTTCAAAATCAGTATGCTTTTTGTGACAGGGCTTTCCGTTGTTGTGTTTTTCCTGGCTTTTGTTGTTGCACATCCAATCGGTGCGGTTTTTGCATCGGGCAGCGAATATGTTTTACAGCTGTCAGTGCATGGATTTTATCTATTTGCTGCATCATTCCTTTTTACAGGGATCAACATTTTTGCATCATCATTTTTTACGGCTTTTTCCAACGGATTGGTTTCCGGGGTGCTGTCACTGCTGCGAACTTTCGTGCTGTTGATTGCCGCACTGATTGCACTTCCGCTTTGGATTGGTGCAGACGGTATATGGCTTGCCGTTCCCGTTGCAGAAGGCGCAGCCATGCTGATTTCCCTTGCGGCATTGTATCGATATCGGAATACATATCACATAAGCGCAAAATAAAATACTGCATTTCGGTAGACAACCATTATGGGTGTTAGGCAATAAAGGCTGCTTTTAGAAGGCGGCCTTTATTTATTGTGCTCGATCGATTTGAAATATCAACCGCTGGTTGTGTAAGATGCACTTATAACGCGCAAATCCATTGCAAAGCATAGCCTTGCGTGCTATATTGAATTTGGAATCGATGCTGCAATTTTGCTGCATGGGGCAAATCAATGGTTGATACAGTGAGGCCGAAACATGTTTACTGCGAAGGAACTGGGAAACAATATACGGATTTATAGAAATCGGCGGGGTCTTTCACAGGGGATGCTTGCAGAGCGTATTTGCGTAACACCCCAGTCGGTATCAAAATGGGAGCGCGGAACAGCGGCACCCAGTTTAGACAGCTTGTATTTGCTGGCGCAGACGCTGAATGTGTCGACGGATGCGCTGCTGGGGATGCAGACAAGCACCGAACGGGTGATGATTGGAATCGATGGCGGCGGAACCAAAACCGAATTTGTGATGTTTACAGAAAACTGGAAGCTGCTCAAGCGTGTGGTGCTGGATTCCTGCAATCCAAATGCGATCGGCGTTGAAGAAAGTGTCAGCGTTTTCTGCCGCGGAATCGATATGCTTACAGCGCACAACCCCAATGTGTGCGGAATTTATATAGGGGCTTCCGGCTTTGGTTTGGGAAAAAGCGGAGAGCAGGTGCAGGGATTACTGGAAAAGAGATATCCTGATATTAAAATCGATTCGGGAAACGATATCTTGAATGTGATTGCGTGTGCAACGAATGCGCAGCAGTGTGTTGCGGTGATTTGTGGTACAGGCTCCATTGTTTTTGCCAAAGAAGGAAAAAAGCTGACGCGTCTGACAGGCTGGGGATATCTGCTAAGCAAACTGGGCAGCGGGTTCGATATCGGACGGGATGTACTATACGCCGCATTGCAGGATGCAGAGGGTTTGGGAAAAGCCACAAGCCTGACACAGGCGGCGCAACAGAAATTAGGCAGTACCGTAGCGGATGCGATCCTGGATATTTATTCGCAGGATCAGTCGTATATTGCATCGTTTGCACCGTTGGCAGTACAAGCGTATGAGGAAGGCGACGCCGTAGCGCAGCAAATTCTCTGTGCCAACGCAGAGCGTCTGGCACAAGTGATCAACCACGCGGTGCAGACATACGACTGCGGAAAAGTTGTGGTTCTTTCAGGCGGCATGTTTACTGCGGCACGCTGCTTTACAAAGCTTGTGCAGGAACGTATTTGTCCGGGCTTGGAAATAATCGTTCCGCAGCATCCGCAGGTATATGGCGCATGTCTTTTGTGTGCGCGCATGTGCGGGGTCAGTACACAGCAAGCGAGTGAAAAATTCTGGAAGCAATATCAAAAAATGATACGCCAATAAAAGCGAGAGAGGGAACTCCTTATGCTGAAAACCGAAATGAGAAACGAACGCACAAGACACATTGACCAAATGAGCACACAAGAAATGCTGAAAATCATCAGCGATGAAAATTATAATGCGGTAAAAGCGGTGGAAGATGCGCTTATGCCGATCGGTCAGGCTGTTGATGCAATCAGTGCGGCATTTGCAAACGGAGGGCGGATGTTTTATCTTGGGGCAGGCACATCCGGGCGTCTCGGTGTGCTGGATGCAGCGGAATGTCCCCCTACCTTTGGTGTCTCGGCGCAAAAAGTTGTAGGGCTTCTGGCGGGCGGTGCCGCCGTAATGGAAGTGGGGCAGGAGGATTTTGAGGATAGCTGCAATGCAGCAATCGATGATCTGCAAGCGTATAACCTGACAAAAGAGGATATCGTGGTGGGGATCAGTGCGGCAGGCGGGGCAGCGTATGTGGTAAGCGGTATGGAATTTGCACGCAGAATCGGATGTGTCACTATCGGCCTTACATCGAATCCTGATACCGAGGTTACGCGTGCTGCGGATATTTCGATTGTAACGGATACGGGTGCAGAGGTAATTGCCGGCTCCACCCGCATGAAGGCGGGTACGGCGCAGAAGCTGGTGCTGAATATGCTTTCGACCTGTGCGATGATCAAAAGCGGATATGTCTATGAAAACCTTATGATCAATTTGCAGCCCAGCAATAAAAAACTCAAAAAGCGAATGATACAAATTGTATGTGATATCCGAAATGTGGATTCCGTGTGTGCAGAACATATGCTCGAAAAAGCAGATTGGAACATACGAAAAGCAATTTCTTCAAACGATTCGCAGAGCAAAGATTGAAAACAGTAGGTATCCGTTTCGGTTGTTTTTATAAGGGTAAGGTGGAATTAGAATGATGAGAATTGGGATTTTAGGCTCGGAGAATTCCCGCGCAAAAGCGTTTGCAGAAATAATCAATCAGTCTATCACCAAGATCTATCCGGATTTTCGGGTTACTGCGATATATGGGGAGGATCCGAAAAAAAGCAAAGAGATACAAGACAGCTATGGGGTGGAACGGGTGGTGCAGACCCCGCAGGAAATGTTGGGAAACGTAGATGCAGTTATGGTTACTGCGTGTGAAGGAACGCAGCATCCGGCTTTGGCATACCCTTTTATCGAAGCGAAAATTCCTGTGTTCTTAGATAAATTAGCGGCCTGTACCGCAAAAGAAGCAGCGGATTTGGTGCGTTTTGCAAAGAAACGCGGTGTGCCGCTTTGTGGCGGTTCCGGCATGCGATATGCGTATGATGTGCTTATGATGCAGAATATTGCGAAAGCGGCAAAAAATGCAGAGGAGTCGATCGCGGGTGAGGCAGCAGCACCGCTTTCCACAAACAATGCGTACGGTGGATTCAGCTTTTCGGCAGCACAGCTGGTGGAAATGACACTGGCCGTGTTCGGCAGTGATCCGGTTTCCGTAAGTGCATGGCGCAAGCAGGATAATGCCGCAGCAATCATCCATTATGCCGCATACGATGTAATCAATCGTTTTCAGCGCGGAAAACAGCAGTATACGCTTCGGCTGAATCGAAATGGGCATCCCGTCTTTATGGAGGTGGATATCAGCATGATTTACCGCCGGGAATGTGCGGCATTTGTGAAAATGCTGCGCACCGGGAAAATGGAGCAAAGCTATGAGGCACTGGTGCTTCCGGTATGCTGTATCAATGCTATGGAGCAAGCCTATCGAAGCGGGACAT
>JAHHSK010000097.1 GCA_020025255.1 Ruthenibacterium sp.
TTGCCGTTTTGCGGCATAAAAAAACGGCACCACCCCAAACGGGATGATGCCGTATCGTGAATCCGGCTTGAAAAAGAATCCGGTGCGTTGGAAATGGGTTTGCCGATCAGTTGATTTTAACAGTTTCCCACAGGGAGTTCAAATGATCGAGCGTTTCTGCGGGCA
Organism: Ruthenibacterium sp.; assembly: GCA_020025255.1. Taxonomy (GTDB): domain Bacteria; phylum Bacillota; class Clostridia; order Oscillospirales; family Ruminococcaceae; genus Ruthenibacterium. The sequence continues at coordinate 166 of JAHHSK010000097.1, forward strand.
GGTTGCGGTAGGCATATTTGTTGTACAGCTCGGAGAAATTATCCAGATTGGGGTACAGGATCTCCATAGCTTCTTCGCCCATATCCTCGATGTAACCTTCGTTTTCATATACGATGCGGTTCGGGCTTGCATAGCTGATGTATTCCGCATTTGCAATGGCAGGATCTTCCGAAAGCATATAGTTAATGAAGATTTCAGCAAGCTCTTTGTTCTGTGCACAGGTGGGAATGCACATGGCATCGACAAAGAAGTTGGTGGGTTCCGGGTAATAGAAGCGCAGATCGACGTGATCGGCCTGTTCATTCTGCATGGTGAAGTAATCGCCGGCATAATAAGAGCCGATCGCTGCTTCGCCGGATTCCATCATGTTGTAGATTTCGTCCATAACAAGGCTTTTCAGCAGCGGACGCTGTGTAATCAATTCGTCTGCGGCACGCTGCCAATCATCCGGATTATTGGTGTTTACGTCAATGCCCAGCTTGTACATGGCAGTGCCGAAGGCATCGCGGGAGTTATTGTACTGCAGGATGCTGCCGGCATATTTTTCGTTCCACATCAGATCCCAGCTTCCGACATCCTGTGCATCCACAACATTGGCATCATAGATGATGCCCACAACACCGTAGGTGTAAGGAATGGAATATTTGTCTTCCGGGTCATAGTAAAGGCCGTGGAAGGATTCATTGATGTATTCTGCATTCGGGATATTATCATAATTGAGCGGCTGAAGCAGGCCTTCATTTGCCATGCGCGCAATCATATAGTCGGAAGGAATGATGACGTCATAGCTGACAGCCCCGCTGGAGATTTTGTTGTACATATCTTCGTTGGAAGCATAGGTGCTGTAATTGACGGTAACTTCAGCTCCGTAGTTTTCTTCGTACCATTCCTCGAAATCCATGATCGTATCCAGGGAGTCCTCGCTGCCGTCGGAAATGTATTCCCCCCAGTTGTAAACGTTCAGAACCAGTTTGTCAGGGCCGGCACCGCATCCGGTCAGCAGCAGGGCAAGCAACAGGACAAAAGCAAGAACAAGTGCTGTGAGTTTCTTTTTCATTTTGTATCCTCCAGAATGTTTTATTTGCTGCGTTTCTTTTTCTTCTTTTCGGCTTTTTTCTCATCGGATGATTCGATGAAATTGCTGATTAGAAGTAAAGAAAGGGTTACAAAGAAAATAATGGTAGCAAGTGCATACATTTTCGGGGTCACAGTTTTTTTGGTCATGCTGTAGATCCGGATCGGAAGGGTCTGGAATCCGGTACCGGATGTAAAGTAGCTGATGACAAAGTCATCCAAAGAAAGAGTAAAAGCCATGATCGCGCCGGTTACAATGCCGGGAAGCATTTCCGGCAGCTCCACTTTTAAAAAGGCGCGCATCGGGGTACAGCCCAGATCCATTGCAGCTTCCGGCAGCGAACGATCCATTTGCTGCAGCTTGGGCAGCACCTGCAAGATCACATACGGCAGACAGAACGTGACGTGAGCAATCAGCATCGTCCAGAAATTCAGGCTGTTGGTTGCACCGAACAGCCGTCCGATGAAAATGAACATCAGCATCATGGAAATACCGGTGATGATATCCGGGTTCGTCATGGGGATATCCGTTACGGTATTGATGAAGCCTCGGTACCAGCGCGAACGCAGCCGATCGATGCCCCATGCGGCGGCAGTGCCCATAATGGTGGAAATCACCGTGGCGCTTGCGGCAAGCACAAGAGTATTGCTCAAAGCTTCCAGTGTGTTGCGGTCTTTGAAAAGCTCGCGGTACCAACGGAGCGAAAATCCGGAAAAGACGGAAAGACTTTTGGATTCATTAAAGGAAAAGAACAGCAGAACCGCGATCGGAGCAAAGAGAAATACGAAAACAAGGCAGGTGAGAATATTGGAAATCGTTTTTTTCACTTTGCGTTACCTCCGTAAACATAGCGGCTTGTGGTATGCTTGACCAAAGCCATAAATACCAGCAGGATGACCATGAGGATGAACGCCATTGCTGCGGCAAAATGCAGATTGTTGGCGACGTATTGTCCTTCGATTGCATCACCGATCAGGAAGAATTTGCCGTTGCCGAGTTTCTGGGAAATATAGAATGTACTGATCGAAGGAATCAGCACCATGGTGATCCCGGAAATGACACCGGGAAGGCTCAGCGGGAAAATGACGCGGCGCAGAACCGAAAGACTGCCGCAGCCAAGATCACGGGCGGCTTCGATCAGCTGGTTGTCCATTTTGGTCATGACGGAGTAAATAGGCAGAACCATATAGGGAAGGTAATCGTACACCATGCCGATAACAACGGCACTTTCGGTGCCGATGATTCGGATCGGCGCCAAGCCGATTCGAACAATCAGATTATTGATTACGCCGGAATCCTGCAAAATGGTCATCCACGCGTAGGTGCGGATCAAAAAGTTCATCCACATCGGAATCATGATAAGCGTCATCATGGTCTGCTGCGTGCGCTTTTTGGCATGTGCGATACGATAGGCAAGCGGATAGCCGATCAGCAGGCAGACAAGGGTGGAAATAAAGGCAAGCTTGAGCGAACGGCCGAAAATCAGCAGATAGGTGTGAACTTCTTTTGCCGTGCCGTCATCCATGTGCACCGTGCTCACGGTTGTGAAAAAACGCGAGATATTTTCCAACGTGAACTGAAAATTGTTATCGGTAAACGCATAGTATGCGATGAACAGCATCGGGACAAGAATAAACAGGAATGCCCAAATGGAATACGGAGCCAAAGCAGAGCGGCAGCTGCTGTTTCGGCTTTTCACGGAATATTTTTTCATTCTTCTTCGTCGCCTCCTGCATCGGAAAGCTCATCCATTTCATCCGAAAAAGAGGAATAATCCCCGAACATACCGGAATATTTTGACTTTTTCATAATATGGATTGCATCCGGCTCCAGCTTCAAGCCGATATGGGCACCTTCTGCGACAAAGTCGGTTGTTTGAATCATCCACTTGAAGCCGCCGATATCCACGATGATCTCATAATGTACGCCCAAGAAGGTGACGGAAGTCACATCGCCGTAAAGAGCAGCTTCCTGTGCCGGAACAATATCCACGTCTTCAGGGCGGATGACGACATCGACCGGTTCGTTTTTGGCAAAGCCTTTATCCAGACATTCAAAGGTGTGACCGGCAAATTTCACACGGTAATCCTCCAGCATAACACCATCGACAATGTTGCTTTCACCGATGAAATCTGCAACAAAGGCATTGACCGGTTCATTGTAAATATCGGTGGGTGTGCCGATCTGCTGGATCTTGCCCTCGCTCATAACTACGATCGTATCGGACATGCTCAATGCCTCTTCCTGATCGTGGGTGACAAAAACAAAGGTGATGCCGGTGCTTTTCTGGATCTTTTTCAGTTCCACCTGCATATCCTTGCGCAGCTTGAGATCCAGCGCACCCAGCGGTTCATCCAAAAGCAGGATCTTCGGGCTGCTGACCAGTGCGCGCGCAATCGCAACACGCTGCTGCTGCCCGCCGGAAAGGCTGGTGACACGGCGTTTGGCAAAGCTCGAAAGCATTACGAGGGAAAGCATTTCTTCCACACGTTTTTCGATTTCGGCTTTGGGTACTTTCTTTTCGCGCAGCGGAAAGGCAACGTTTTCAAAAACATTCAAATGGGGGAACAGCGCATACTTCTGAAATACGGTGTTGACGTGCCGTTTGTGGGGAGGCACATCGTTGATGCGGTTTCCCATGAAAATGACATCACCCTTGTCCGGCTGCTCGAAGCCGCCGATCATGCGCAGAGTTGTTGTCTTTCCGCAGCCGGAAGGCCCCAGCAGCGTAATAAACTCGTTGTTGTGAATATCCAGATTGATGTCATCCAAAATGGTTTCGCCATCAAAAGCTTTGGAAATGTGCTTCAGTTCAATCAGCTTATCCATATGATCCTCTCCTCTTTGCAAAGCGCATGCTTGCGGTATCCGAAAAATAAAAAAGGGCGGTATGCCGTTTTCGCGGCATACCACCTTGTGAAATCCTTTTGATTGTAAGCGGTGCTTTTGCGCAGCGCAGCACAAGCCGCCTTGCGGGGGCTGATGAACAATCACAATGGATCAGAGTCTATATAGCAAAGAATCCTTTTACTACTCTTATTGACCATTTCACAAGCATATGCCTCGGGGCACTGGTTTATAGTAACCAACTTATAAAACTGAGCTTTTAACTCAATCAATA
>JAHHSK010000098.1 GCA_020025255.1 Ruthenibacterium sp.
GCCGCTTTCACTTCATCCAGAGTTTTTGCCGCAATGCTCCGCGCCTGCTCACTGCCTTTTTTTAAAATACGGCAAACCTCTGAAATATCTTTTTCGTATTCGTTTCGTTTTGCCCGAATGGGTGCTAATTCTTCCTGAAGGATGTTATTCAGGAATTTTTTGATCTTTACATCGCCCAATCCGCCTTTTTGATACTGCTCTTTCAGTTCATCCAGACAGAAATATTCCGGCAGATATTCCGCAAAATGACGCGGCTGACAGAAAGCATCCAGATAAGTGAACACCGTATTGCCTTCCAAATGGCCGGGATCTGACACCTGAAGATGCAATGGATCTGTGAACATCCCCATTACTTTCTTTGTGATGCTTTCCGGCGGATCTGCCAAATAAATGCAGTTGCCCAGTGATTTGCTCATTTTGGCTTTGCCATCCGTGCCGGGCAAACGCAGACAGGCATCATTTTCAGGCAGCAGGATTTCAGGCTCCACTAACACATTCTGATAGACCGAATTAAATTTCCGCACAATTTCTTTTGTCTGTTCCAGCATTGGCAGCTGATCTTCCCCCACTGGGACGGTAGTAGCCTTGAACGCTGTAATATCCGCGGCCTGACTGATTGGATAGCAGAGGAATCCGGCCGGTATGCTGGCTTCAAAGTTTCTTAACTGGATTTCGGATTTGACCGTCGGGTTTCGATACAAACGAGATACGCTTACCAGATTAAGGTAATAGAACGTAAGCTCTGTCAATTCGGGGATTTGTGACTGAACAAACAAAGTAGATATTGCAGGATCCAGCCCGACAGATAAATAATCCAGCGCTACTTCGATGATATTCTGGCGAATTTTCTCCGGATGATCAAAATTATCCGTCAGTGCCTGCGCATCTGCAATCATAATCAGGATTTTTTCATATTCTCCTGCATTTTGCAGCTCGACGCGTCTTTTCAGCGAACCGACATAATGCCCCAAATGGAGCCTGCCTGTGGGGCGATCCCCGGTTAAAATAATTTGGTTCATCTCATACACTCCTTTTGATATCTATTTCTATCAAAGGAGTTTATAAACAAAAACGCCCTTGACAGATCAATGCTTCTGTCAAGGGCGAATCGAAAACAATCCGCGGTGCCACCTTGATTCATAAGGCGTTGCCTTATGCGCTTAGCAGGATACCAACATATCCCTGACAACTAACGTATGCCAGCACGTCGCAGAATACTCTATGATTTTTCATATTTGACTGCGCCCTCAGCGATCCATTTGACAACCTGTTTCTTGCCTGCCTCTCAGCATCGCAGACTCTCTGTAAAGGCATAGCTGCCGTTATCTTCGCCTCAACGGTTTTTTTCATCATAGCATATTCTCTCGGCACTGTCAAACTCTGTTTTGGCCGGCGTTCGGTGCAAAGCGAAAAAACATTTTTACTCAAAAAAGAAGCTTAACGAATCACACACCTTTGCAAATACAACAGCGGCATCATCACTGCCATGTGTTCCGCTATCCAGCAGCACTGTGACCGTATACTGCGGATCCTGTGCAGGATAAAAGCCTGCAAACCACGCATCCAGGATTTCATTTCCTTCATCATCAAACCTTCCGGTTTGCGCTGTACCGGTTTTTCCTCCTGCCCCGCCCTTGCGTGTTTGCGCTTTTTTCCCCAGACCTTCTTCCACAACGCCTGTCAGCATGGGGCGCAGCGTTTCGATCGTTTGCTCGGAAAAGACCCGGCGGCGTACCGGGCGGTAAAGGCTCTGTGTCACGGTTTTTGAATATTCATCTACAACCCCTTCCACAAACGAAGGCGCGATATATTCCCCGTTTCCCGCAAAAAGATTCATCATTGCCGCCACTTGCACAGGCGTTGCCATAAGTGCCCCCTGCCCGAAGCTTACCGATGCCAGCTGTCCCAAATTGGAAAGTTCTTCAACGCTTGGCAGATTGCCCGCAGCTGTGCGATACGTTCCGATGATCGTATTGCTTTCCCCAAATCCTGCCTGCTGAGCCGTTTTATATACTGCATCTGCCCCCAATTCCAGCCCAAGATGAATGAAATAGCAGTTGCAGCTTTCCGCAAGCGCCGTTTTCATGTTCACGTCCCCATGGCCGCGTCCATGGGCACAGCGATACACATGCCCCCCTATTTCCACATATCCGCGACAGTGATACTGTTCCTGCGGATCCACGCCTTGCTCCAATGCCGCCGCAGCCAGAAGCGGTTTGAATACCGAACCCACATTGTATGCGGATACCGTGCGATCCACAAGCGAGGTATCCTTGCGCCGGATGCTTTGCGCAACATCGTATGGATCAAATCTCGGCATGCTTACTGCCGCGCGCACGCGTCCGGTATGCACATCCAGTACCATGATGCAGCCTTGATCGATGCTGTCTGCGGCAATCGCTTCGCACATGCGCTGGATTTTCTGATCCAGCGTCAGCATCACTCCCGCCCCTGTGCCATGAGTTTCAAGCAGCTGCGGCGGGCTTTGCTTGATAACGCCCCCGCGCGCATTCGTAAAACAGCGAACGCGTGTATCGGTGGAGCTGTGTGCAAGCCATTCATCGCAGGCGCGTTCGATTCCACACACCCCTCGCCCCTGTGCATCCAAATATCCCACAAGATGCGGTGCAATGGGAAACGGAAGATAGCGTACCGGCCTTGCATAGGTATACGGCGCATCCTTGCATTCCTCATTCATACGCATCAAAAATGGAGCGCCCTGCCGAATGTTTTCGTAAAACAACGGACGTTCTTCCGGCAAGATCACATCAAACATACTGTGATAACTGCCGCGTCCCGGTTCCAGCAGCGCATACTGCCGCGTCATCTTTCCCGTCAGAGCATTGAAATTGCAGTCATAAATATTCCCGCGCCCTTGTGAAAGCGGGATCGTCACTTCGCTTTGCTGTGCCGCTGCCTGTGCGTAAACAGGATTGGATGCCACAAGTGCTGTGATCACACTCAAAATCCCGAACAGCATCACAAAAAGCACGGCTACGACCGTCAATCTTTTCCCCATATACCGCCACCCCCTGTGGCAGTAGTATACGCTTTTTTTAAACGGATAAACTTGCTATTACTGTATCCTGAAGGATTTCCTGCATATTTCAGCCTTTGTTATCGGGGCTTGGATATGCCCCTTTCCTTATTGCATCGTTTCTTTAATAATTTGCCAGATATTTGTAGGTGCCGCTTGATTTTTCGCTTTCAAACGATTGTGCGCCGGCCGTTACACACCGATAAAAAGGGCGGTTGTACCCTTGCACAACCGCCCTTTTTGTAATACTAATTCGATTCGACAGTGCAAAACTCATCAAACACCGCTCATCACAATACCGTTTTGCTTATCCCAGTTTTTTTACAGAGTGCTTCCGAAATCCGAAACGATTGCCTGTCCAGTAATGGCACGGGATTCATCGCTGGCAAAAAACAGCAGGATATTGGCAACATCTTCCGGCATGCAGATGGGCACACGCAGGTCTGCATGCTTATCCATTGCTCCATACATATCGGCATCCATATTATCCGGACGCATATTGGCAACCATGGGAGTCGCGATCGAGCCCGGGCAAATGGCGTTGCAGCGAATATTTTTCCCTGCAAACCGAAGTGCCGTATGACGGGTAATGCCGACAATCGCCGCCTTCGATGCGACATAAGCAGCACCGCCGCAGCCCATAACACCTGCAACCGATGCCACGTTCACAACAGAGCCGCCGCCGTTTTCCATCATCTTGTTTGTAGCTTCGCGAATGCAATACATCGTGCCTTTCGCATTGATGTTCAGCACTCGATCCATATCTTCATCTACCACACGGTCGATCGGTCTAAGACCTTCGTCCAAAACACCGGCATTATTGACAAGGACATCCACCTTGCCATACGTTTCCACTGCTTTTTCGATCAAGTTTTTTGCATCTTCCGGCTTAGAAATATCCGTTGCGATTGCCAAGACCTCTCCGCCTGCTTCGCGTATTTTATTTGCAACCTCTTCCAGCGGAGCCATGCGGCGTGCACTGATTACAACCTTAGCGCCTTCTTTTGCAAAAAGCTGTGCTGTGGCAGCCCCTACGCCTGAGTTGCCGCCCGTGATAACTGCGACCTTACCTTCCAAACGACCCATAATATTCATACCTCCATACAACAAACTGATATTTGCATCTTGTTTGAGCAAGAAAACATTTTACTT
>JAHHSK010000099.1 GCA_020025255.1 Ruthenibacterium sp.
CCGCCAGCTAAGAACCCTTTTTGAATCTGTATTGGAGGAGCCTTATGAAAAGCGAAGAAATCAAAAAACGGATCGCGGCACAGAAAGCATACTTTGCCGCAGGCAAAACGATTCCGGTGGAGTGCCGGATACAATCGCTCAAGCGTCTTGAGCGTGTGCTTCGACTGCACGAGGAGGATTTATTTCAGGCATTACAGCAAGATCTTGGCAAAAGCACTGCGGAAAGCTATATGTGTGAAATCGGCCTGGTATACAGTGAACTTCATTTTATGCTGCGCCATATAAAGAAATTCAGCCGCGAAAAACGCGTTGCCACACCGATTTCGCAGGCGGTATCCCGTAGCTATACCAAACCCTCCCCGCGCGGAACGGTACTGATCATGAGCCCATGGAATTATCCCGTGATGCTGACTTTGGATCCGCTGATCGATGCGCTTGCCGCCGGGAACACGGCTGTACTCAAGCCCAGCGCATATGCCCCCGCGTGTACGCGAGCGCTTGAAGCTATCATAAAGGAAGCCTTCCCGCCGGAGCTTGTTTGCGTTGTAACCGGCGGACGCGAGGAAAATCAGTTCCTGCTGGACGCTGATTTTGACTATATCTTTTTCACCGGCAGTCAAGCCGTGGGCAAGGAAGTGCTGCGCCATGCGGCAGAACATCTTATTCCCGTAACATTAGAGCTGGGCGGCAAAAGCCCCTGCATTGTGGAACGCACGGCTGATATCGAGCTTGCTGCACGACGCATTGTATTCGGCAAATTTCTCAACTGCGGGCAGACCTGTGTTGCGCCGGATTACATCTGCTGCGATGCTGCGATCGCTGAGCCGCTGAAAAAAGCATTGCAGCATGAAATCGTACGCCAATATGGCAGCGATCCGCTGAAAAACAAAACCTACGGACACATCATAAGCAAAAAGCACTTCGACCGTCTATCCGCTCTGCTTAAAGAAAGCCATATCGGATACGGCGGAAAATTCGATGATACCGCACTTAAAATCGAACCCACCCTGATTACACCCTGTTCGTGGGACAGTGCTGTGATGCAGGAAGAAATCTTCGGGCCGCTGCTGCCGATCCTGCCCTATCATTCACTGGAGGACACCCTGCGGCGCATCAATGCCCGTGAGCATCCTCTTGCATTCTATCTGTTTTCAAAAGACCGTGCTGTCATTCGCTCGGTTACGGAACGCTGCCCCTTTGGCGGCGGATGCATCAATGATACGATCATTCATCTTGCTACCCCTCATATGGGCTTCGGCGGTGTGGGTGCAAGCGGCATCGGTGCTTACCACGGAAAAGCCGGCTTTGATAGTTTTTCCCACACCAAAAGCATTGTGGATAAAAAAACTTGGCTTGACCTGCCGATGCGCTATCAGCCCTATACCCCGCTTTCGGAAAAGCTGGTTCGTATGTTTTTACGTTGATTTCTTTACAAAATACTTTTCGAATCGGCTCATGTGTGTTATCCTGAAAAAAAGCAAATTTTTTTACCGGAGGTTTTACTATGCTTCTTACTATTGGTTCCAAGGCACCGGATTTCACATTGCCCGATCAGAACGGAACACTTCACAGCTTATCGGAATATCAGGGCCAGCGCGTGATCCTATACTTTTACCCGCGCGACAACACTCCCGGCTGCACGAAACAAGCCTGCGGCTTTGCCGAGCTGAATCCGCAGATTCAGGAAAAGGGCGCAGTGGTTCTGGGCATCAGCAAGGACAGTGTTGCATCCCACAAAAGGTTTGAGGAAAAATTCGGCCTTCCGTTCACCCTTCTTTCCGACCCCGATCTTTCTGCCATTCAGGCGTACGGCGTGTGGCAGGAAAAGAAAATGTGCGGCAAGGTCAGCATGGGCGTTGTGCGCACCACCTATCTGATTGGCGCTGACGGCACGATCGAAGCCGTATGCGGCAATGTAAAGGCTGCGCAGAATCCGCAGCAAATGCTGGACATGCTGTAATTCCGGGTGCTTGTATGAAAAAGGTACGCATTACCGTGATGCGCCGCGTTGTTCATCAGGATCTGATTGCACAGTATGAAAATCCGATAGAACACGCTTGCGATCTGCAGGAGGGCGACTGCTTTATCGCTGACGGCTGGACAAAGCCTGCCGGACTTTGCCAAAGTGCGTGGGACAGCATGTCTGCGTTTGTTCTGACGCTGGGCTGCGGCGGCGAAAACATCTACGACGGCTGGATGAAAAACACCCGTTCCGCGATGATTTCCTGCAATGATGGCTTTCGTCCGGTGAGCTTTCTGCTGGAAGCTATGGACGAAGACGCCGAGGACTGAAAAAGGAACGGCACAGGGTAAACCCACATCCTGTGCCGTTCCTTTTTCCTGTTTTTTGCAATGCTCCGCTATGCAGATCATTTCTTGAGCTGAATTTCCAGCACCGTATCATCCGCATCGGGAAGTGCCGCCGAAGGCGAAACTTCTACAAACGCCATATCGGGATAATTATTTACGATCCAGTTATCCTGCACAAAGCGTTCACTTTGATCCGCCAAAAGCCGCACTCTGCGGATCTTTTCCTTTGGGATCCCATAAAGAGGTACGGCTCCGATAGCAGGCTCCATGATATGATAATAAAGCGTATCTCCTCTGCGTGTAATGCGCCCGTTTTCCGGCTTGGGCAAACCGCTTTTTCCACAGCCATACACGGAAGCGGCGTTTCGGTGCATCCATTCGCCCAGCTGCGAAAGGATGTTCAGCGATTCCTGCGGAATGTTTCCGCGCGCATCCGGCCCCACATTCAGCAGCATATTGCCGCCTTTGCTCACACATTCCACCAATTTTTTGATGAGAAGGGAAACGGATTTGAAGTTTTTATCCCCAGAATGATACCCCCAGTTATCATTCATCGTTACGCACGCTTCCCAGCATAAATCGTTCCCGTTTTCATCCAACAGGCCATCCGGCGGGATGATCTGTTCCGGGCTGACAAAATCACCGCTGTATTCACTGGGATTCCCCGTTGCAAGCGAACCAAAGCCTTCCCCGCTTGCCTCCAGCCGATTATCCAGTATGACATTCGGCTGCAAAAGACGAATCATGCGCACCAGTTCTTTCGCGCGCCATGTTTCTCCCCGCATATCATCGTAGGAAAAATCAAACCAGAGCAAATCAAGCGTTCCGTAGTTTTCGCACAATTCGCGCACCTGATGATGCATATAATCCAGGTAGCGGTTAAAATCCCGCCCGGCCTCCTGTTCCGGGTCCGCCTTATTGCGCATTGGATGATTCCGGTCTTTCAAGTGCGGATAATCCGGATGATGCCAGTCCAAAAGCGAATAGTAAAGGCCGACTTTCAAGCCCTCTGCACGAAAGGCATCCAAGAATTCGCGTACAATATCCCGTCTGCACGGCGTTTTCGTGGATTTGAAATCGGTGTACTGCGAATCGAACAGGCAGAAGCCATCATGATGCTTTGCCGTCAGCACGGCATATTTCATGCCGGCCTGCTTTGCAGCCGCCGCCCATTTCTTTGCATCGAAGTCCACGGGATCAAACTCATCAAAAAACGGAAGATACGCTTCCTCCGGCATTTCCTCCACCGAACGAACCCATTCTCCCCGCGCAGGGATCGCATAAAGCCCCCAGTGGATGAACATTCCGAATCGGTCGTGCTGAAACCAACGGATTCTTTTTTCGTATTCTTTGCGATCAAACATATTTTTCATCCTTTCCGCATTGCATCCGGAATAAAATCATCTTTACTATACCAGATCCCCTGCGGGTTTACAATCAGAAAGCAAAGATTTTATCCGAGCGCCACGTCCAGGATCATCATAACGCTGAAACCTATGGCAAAGAAAATCGTGCCAACGTCCGAATGCTTTCCTTCGGACATTTCGGGGATCAGCTCCTCCACCACAACATAGATCATAGCCCCTGCCGCAAAGCTGAGCAGGTACGGCAGGATCGGCACCACAAGGTCGGCTGCAAT